>JAFZDY010000031.1 GCA_017560945.1 Bacteroidaceae bacterium
GGACAGGCCCTGTACAACACTACCGTGAGCGGATTGCGCAAACTCTTCATCGCCGACGACGAATCCATCGAGCTGAAGACGCTCCCCAAGGAGGGCATCGAACTGGTGGTACATACCTCGTTGCTCAAGCGGGCACGCTCATGGCACTACTTTGTATTGTTCCTCAAACAGGCGATATATAAGTGATTCAAGATTTAAAGTTCAAGATTATTCGAGCAAAGCTCTCATCAAGCTGCGCAAGTCAAAGTTCAAAGTTTTTTCTATTGTCTAAGAAATATTTTTCTCAGGTAGGGAAAAAAAATAGGAAGGGCAATGTCAGTTTGTCAGATTGTCAAAAAGTCAAATTAAAGATATTGAACCTTGAACTTTGAACTTTGAATTTTGAACCTTGAACCTTGAACTTTTGTAATAGGGCAGGCAGCCCCTGCCCCTACGATGATTGAACTTTGAATGGTAGGTCCGCTACTCTATCTCTATGACAGTGATGCCTGCTCCACCGAACTGTACATGTTCATCGTGGAAATGGCTGATGCCAGGCACACCTGACAGGTAATCACGAATGAGGGTACGAAGGATGCCGTTACCTGTACCGTGCAGAATGCGGACACGACTCATGCCTAATAGGATGGCATCGTCCACAAAATAAGTAACGGCTTGCAGAGCCTCGTCACCACGCATACCGCGCACGTCGATATCTTGTTTGAAGTTTAGTTTCTTTTCGTACACTTCATCCTGTGTCTGTCGACTCACAAAGGTGACGGCCTTAGGAGCAGTATCCTTGGGGGCTGTGGTGGCTTCAAGACGGTCTAACTTGACGGTGGACTTCAGCATACCGAAGATGACGGTGGCATTCTTGCCATTCACCTCTACCACTTGACCAGTAGAGGTCTGTCCCTTCAAACGTACATAGCTACCTGTAGTGATGGCTGGTGCTTTGGGTTTCTCCACAGGAGTGGTAGCGGGCTGCTCTCCGGCAATGGGTTTATTTTTCTTGTCCTTCTTGCGATTCTGCTTCTCGCGTAGTTTCTCCATCTTACGGGTAATGGCGGCTTCGCGTTCGGCCTTTTCTTTCTCTGCCAAACTGTTTCGGAAGTCTGCCAACTCCTGTCGAGCCTGTCGGGTACGCTCTTTCTCTGCCTGATTCTCCTTAATGGTACGGATAGTATTCTCAATCTTGGCATTTGACTCCTGCAACAACTGCTCGGCCTGTTCCTTGGCAGTGCGCAAAATGGTCTTGCGGCTCTTGTTCAGTTCCTCTAATTCTGTTTCGTAACGACTGATGGTCTCTTCCATCTTCTTCTCCTGTTGACGGATGTTCTGTCGCTTGGTCTCCCAGTAGCGCTTGTCTCGCACGATATCCTGCAGATACTTGTCGCTCTGAATATATTCACTACCAACAATCTCCGAAGCATCGGCAATCACCTCTTCGGGCAAACCTATCTTGCGAGCAATCTCTACAGCAAAAGAACTTCCAGGATTACCTATCTGCAATTGGAAGAGAGCCTGCATGTGATGACGGTCGTACAACATGGCACCGTTGACAATGCCCTCGTGATCCTCGGCAAAGTGCTTCAGGTTCTGATAATGGGTGGTGATGACACCAAAGGCACGTCGTTGGTTGAAACGTTTCAATATGGCTTCTGCCATGGCTCCACCAATCTGAGGTTCGGTACCACTTCCAAATTCATCGATAAGTAACAGACTACGTTCGTTACTATGGCGCAACATGTGCTTCATATTCAACAGGTGTGACGAGTAGGTGCTCAGGTCGTTCTCGATGCTCTGTTCATCGCCTATATCGATGAAGATACTACTGAATATGCCGGCACGACTACGCTCGTGTACAGGTATCAACAATCCGCATTGCAACATATATTGCAACAATCCCACAGTTTTCAGGCACACAGATTTACCTCCGGCATTCGGACCACTGATGAGCAGTATGCGTTGACGACGATCCAGTTCAATGTCCAATGGTACTACACTCTTCCCGTGTTTTGCCAACGAGAGTTGCAACAGGGGGTGTATGGCTGTGGTCCAGTCAATCAACTGTTTTTTCTCAATGACAGGTTTGATGGATTTTGTCTGTATAGCAAAATGGGCTTTGGCGCGAATGAAGTCTATCTCGGCCAAGAACTCGTATGATTGCAGTATGTCCGAAATCATAGGGCGCAAGGTGTTGGTAAACTCGGTGAGTATGCGTATGATTTCGCGTCGTTCCTCTCCCTCGAGTTCTCGTATGCGGTTGTTGGCCTCCACCACTTCAGCAGGTTCGATGAATACAGTCTTTCCAGTAGCCGACTCGTCATGCACAATACCCTTGATCTTTCGTTTCAAACCTGGGGCTACAGGGATGACAAGTCTTCCATCACGCAAGGTGGGTGTGACATCCTTTTCAACCACACCTTCTGACTGAGCATTTCTGAGGATGCTGTTCAAACTACGCGATATACTATTGGTCGTCTGTGCCAACTCGCGACGAATACGCAGAAGTTCGGTAGAAGCATTGTCCTTTATCTTGCCATATTTATCGAGTATAGAATCAATCTTGCTGATGAGTGGGGGAAACACCATCACATCACCCGCCAATCGCTTCAATGTAGGATAGGGAGACTGTCCCTCCTCTTCATCTCCTTCGTCGTCGGTACGTTGCAGGAAACGTACTATGTCATTGATGGTACCCAGGGAGCGACGCAGATCGAACAGTTCCTGTTCGTTCACATACATACCCTCCACCCTGATACGTTTCAGCGACGGACGTAAGTCGTAAAAGTTCTGGTCGGGAAAATCGTCTTCCTCCTGAATAATGCGAATAAACTCTTGACAACGGTTGAGTTGCTCGTGAATCTCATCCACCGAGTCGGTAAATTCCATTCCCTCCACACGCTCGATACCCAATGTACTCAGACATTTTCCTTTCAAGAGTTGGCGTATTTGGTCAAATCCTATCTTTTGTTCAAAGTTTTGCGGATAAATCATCTTTCCTATACCTTATTTAATATATAACGAGCCTGGAGCAATCAAAAGTAAGAGACACAACTCACCGAATCAAATCTATTCGAACGACTCATTTGTACCTCACAAAGGGGGCAAAAAGCCCCTTATTGGCTCATATTCGATGCAAAATTACGATTTTTACGTTTTTTGTGCAAAAAAAGTGCGATATAATTTGCAAGATTCAAAAAGTCGACGTACCTTTGCATCGCTTTTGAAAAGAAGTCCTCCTCCAAAGGAGTTTGGAAAGGTGGTAGAGTGGTCGATTACAGCGGTCTTGAAAACCGCCGTGCTGAGAGGCACCGGGGGTTCGAATCCCTCCCTTTCCGCGACCAAAGCCTGCAAATTTGATTTGCAGGCTTTTTTTGTATCCCTACCCACACAACTTAAGATTTCGATATCATTGGTATCCTACAAAACTTATAAGGATACTTTGTTTGCATGATAGCATTTGTTTTTAGGCACGGATTACACAGATTTATTTTGGCAAGGTATTACAATGGTTTACCGAATACCTTTGTTATTTTATCGAGCAACAATAGG
Source organism: Bacteroidaceae bacterium (assembly GCA_017560945.1). Lineage (GTDB taxonomy): Bacteria > Bacteroidota > Bacteroidia > Bacteroidales > Bacteroidaceae > Phocaeicola_A. Next base: position 3,538 of record JAFZDY010000031.1, read on the forward strand.
TCAATATAACAACAATAAAAAAGAGACGCCACCGAAGTGACGTCTCTTTTTTTTATTTAAAGGTTGACGTTATATCCTCAACACTTATTATTGCAAGAACGAAATAAGCACACCGGCAGCAACAGCCGAACCGATAACACCCGAGATGTTGCTCGACATACAGTAGTTGAGCACATGATTCTTGGGATCATACTTGGTCGCAATGTCGTTAGCCACACGGCTGGCCATAGGCACTGCACTAAGTCCGGTAGCACCGATGAGCGGATTGATTTTCTTCTTACTGAAGAGGTTGAACAACTTCACCATGAAGATACCGCTGGTGATAGAAAGGGCAAATGCAAGGAATCCGCCAATCACAATACCAATGGTAGTCCAGTTGAGGAATGCCTCTGAAGTCATGGTAGCACCCACGCAAAGCCCCAGGAAGATGGTGGCAGCATTCATGATGCTGTTGCTGGCCGCATCGAACAAACGACTGGTATCGCTACCAATTTCCTTAATCAGGTTACCAAACATAAGCATACCTACCAACGATACGGCGGTGGGTACAAAGATAGCTACTACTGTTGTTACTGCAATAGGGAACAATATCTTCAACACGCGCAAATTCTTGATCTCAGTCTTTGAAGGATAGAGTTTCTCCTGTTCCTTCATATTGATCATCAACTCCTTTTTGCTACAAGTAAGTTTCACCACCAAGGGGATGATAACCGGTACCAATGCCATGTATGAATAGGCTGCGATAGCGATAGGACCTAACAAGTGGGGAGCCAACTTGATGGTGGTAAAGATGGCCGTAGGACCGTCAGCACCTCCAATGATACCCAGCGATGCTGCCTCCTGAGGAGTGAATCCCATAGCGATGGCCACCAACAGTACGGTAAAGATACCCATCTGAGCAGCTGCACCAAAGATAGAAAGGCGCAAGTTACGCAACATAGGACCAAAGTCAGTGAGAGCACCCACACCCATAAAGATGATGGGAGGCAAAAATCCTGTCTTGATGAGCATGTAATAGAGGAAATTCATAATACCCAGGTCGTGAGCAATCTCGGGCAACGACATTTCCCAGATGTTTTTCATCACACCATTTACTTCCACCAATCCATTGGAATCAGCCTGTATAACACCCATCTCGCCTCCGGGGAAATTGGCCAACAATACACCAAAAGCGATAGGAACGAGCAACAATGGTTCGTAATGTTTCTTAATTCCCAAATAGAGCAGACCGAATGCTATGAGATACATAACGATGAATGACGGTTCAGCAATGATGTTGCTGAACGCTGTCATTTCGTAGAGTTTTACTAAAATATCTTCCATAAATTATCCAATCTTCATTAACACATCATCTTCCGAAACTGAATCTCCGGGTGCAGGACAGATGGCAGTAATAGTTCCACCGAACTCGGCACGGATGGCATTGTAGGTCTTCATAGCCTCTACGTAGCAAAGGACATCACCTTCGTTCACCTTGTCACCTACCTTCAGAGGAGTTTCCTGTGCGGTCTTGGTAAGGAAGAATTTTCCTTCCAAGGGTGAAAGCACATCCTTTCCTTCGCCCACGGGAGCAGCTGCGGTTGCCTGAGTAGCCTCGGGCTGTGCATCGCCATAAGCCACTGTCACACGGTATGCTGTACCATTCACATCGATAGTCAATGTTTGAGGTTCGGTGGGAGCTGTACCCGCCTTCTTCTCCATGCGGCGCTTCTCCACATCATCCAAGAAGTCCTGCTTTGCCTTTCCACTCTTATAAGCCTCATACTGTGCCGGATGCATAGCGTATTCGAAGAGTTCTTCATCATCTTCTCCCAACTCCCATCCTTTTTCCTTCATCAACAGACGGAACTTGTCAAGTGCATCGGGATAGTTATCCTGCGGATTTCCTGTAAAGAACTTACGTCCCTCCTTCTCAGCCTTCTCCACAATCTCGGGAGCCAATTCGCCAGGCAACTGTCCGGCTTTACCAAGAAGCATGTCCCAAATGTCGTCGGCAATCATACCCCAACGTTCCTTACCCTTTTCCATCTGCATCACGTTCATCAGTGCCAGATTCTTGACATACTGACTGAAGGGTGTTACCAATGGAGGATAACCTACACGTGGCCATACGTATGCTACCTCATTGAAGAGTTTGATAAGAAGTTCGTCCTGTGTCATGAACTTCATGTTGCGTTTAGCCTTGTACTTGTTAATGCTTTCGAGGTTAGTCTCAAGGTCAGCCATCAACGAGCCCATCATTCCACCGGGCAATCCAGGACCGATGAGCAATGAGTTCATCAAACGGTTCTTGGGAGAGATGTAGAGACCAAGGAAGTCATCCATAAACTCCTGTACCAATGAACGAACCTTCATATATGCCTCCATATTGATTTCAGCCACTTGGAAGCCTGCATCCTTCAACATAGCCTGCACGCTGATGATATCGGCGTGACCTGTACCCCATGAAAGCGGTTCCATACCCACATCCACATAATCACAACCTGCCTCGCACACTTCCAGGATAGAAGCCATATTGAAACCAGGTCCTGCGTGAGAGTGGTACTGAATGGGAATATCCTTGATAGCCTTGATACCTGCCACAATCTTGCCGAGTGATACGGGACGACCGATACCTGCCATATCCTTGATACAGATTTCATCGGCACCCAACTCGATGAGTTCCTTGGCCATATTCACATAGTATTCAACCGTATGAATGGGTGAATGTGTAATACTGAGGGCACATTGTGAAATCATACCAGCAGCCTTGGCATACTCGATTGAAGGTGCAATGTTGCGAATATCGTTCAATCCACAGAATGTACGAGTGATGTCAGTTCCCTGAGCCTTCTTTACCTTATAAAAGAGTTTACGAACATCGGCGGGTACAGGACTCATGCGCAATCCGTTCAACGCACGATCCAACATGTGTGTCTGTATACCTGCTTCGTGAAATGGCTTAGTCCATTGACGTACGGCATTGTTGGGATTTTCACCAAACAACAGATTCACTTGTTCAAATCCACCACCGTTCGTTTCTACTCGGGCGAAACAGCCCATCTCTATGATGGCAGGAGCCACCTTCATCAATTGGTCCACACGCGGCACATACTTACCGGCACTCTGCCACATGTCGCGAAAAACCAAACTGAACTTTACTTCTTTTTTCATTGTCTTGTATTTCTATATGTAGGACTCTCCCCATTTTTCTCTCCAAAGAGGAGGAGTTGAATGTCCATCTACATGTTATTAAATTCTATTGCTTTACACTTTGCGGTCAAATTTTCTCCACTTTTACGACCCTGCCTTTTCCACCTGTTACGATGTTCACCGCACCTTGGATGGCCTCCATAGTATCAGGAGCAATCACTATCGGAGCAGCAGAAGGTGTAGACGTTTTCTTCACCACCGTCTCTTCGGGTACAAACTTGTTCACTACAACAATGAGTAGTTTGCTCAGATTTATAACTATCAGCAGGATAGCAAACACAGTAATCATACCCACCGCCATCAGCATCAATCCCAAACTAAGATTTTCCATACTGTATATTCTTTTTATTTTTGATTATTCATGATAGTTTAAGCACGACCTTTTGGCCGAAAATCGCACAAAAATACTACTTTTCGTTTGATTTAACACATTTACTTTACACAAAAAATATTAAAAAAACGGACATTGGTTACTTCTTGCATATTTATTCAGCATTTATCTGTAAATACCACCAATAATAGCATTTCAAATGCCGGAGCCATGTCTAATATGACTTTCCAGGCACTTGTAACGAAAAACATCGATTATCTTCATACAAACATGACCTGTTTTTTTAGATCCTCCTATAGCATATCCCTACCCCAAAAAGAGAAAATAAACTAAAATCGATAAAATTCTCGGCTCAATATTCTACAAAGCGCATATTTTATCCTAAATTTGCCGCCAACATATAAAATAAGGAATAGACATGAATTCATTGAAAGAAATATTTGCACAATGGCTCACCCAACTTGGGGTAAAGCAAGGACACATAGGTTTGGCCGAACAATTGACGACCATAGTATTCATTTTACTATTTGTATGTTTGGTCGACCTCATTTGCCGTCGCGTCGTAGTTCCTACTATTCGAAAAATAGTAAAGAACACCCATGTCACTTGGGACGACATGTTGCTGAACGAACGTGTATTGAACGACATGTGCCACCTGATTCCTGCCTTCATTGTCAACATGTTAATGCCATTGGTTTTCCCCAGCACACCTGTACTCCAGTTGGTATTAATAAAGGCCAGTGAAATATACATAGTGGCCGCATCGTTACGATTGATTTTCAGTTTTTCCAATTCTCTGTACAACCTCAGTAGCGAACGCGAGCAGACAAAGAATCGACCGTTGAAGGGCGTCTTCCAGATGATAAAGATTTTGGCCGCATCGCTCGCTACAATCCTTATCATTTGCATACTGATAAACGAATCGCCCACCGACCTACTTGTCGGACTGGGAGCAGCAGCCACGGTACTGATGCTGGTATTCAAAGACACCATCGTAGGATTGGTATCGGGTGTACAATTGTCGGCCAACGACATGTTGCGACCTGGCGACTGGATAACCATGCCTAAATACGAAGCCGATGGTGTAGTATTCGAAGTAAACCTGACTACCGTAAAAGTACGCAACTGGGATAATACCATCGTAACCGTACCTCCCTACACATTGGTAAGCGACTCTTTCCAGAACTGGCGAGGAATGTTTGAAAGTGGCGGAAGACGCATCAAGCGCTCCATCAACATAGATATGACAAGTGTAAGATTTTGCACTACACAGGAAATCGAGGAATACAGAAAACGCTCATTGGTGTACGAGGGTGATCGTTTGGAAGAGTTGACCAACATCACCATGCTACGTCGTACACTGATGCAATATCTGAAGGAGAATCCACGAGTAAACCAGGATCTGATGGTCATGGTACGCCAGTTGCAACCCACCCCACACGGAATGCCATTGGAACTATACTTCTTCTCTGCCGACAAACAATGGGTTGCCTACGAGACATTGCAAGCCGATGTATTTGACTATGTGATGGCATTGGTTCCCAGTTTCGACCTGAAGGTATTCCAAAGTCCGATGGGAGAAGATGTGAGGGAGTTGAGAGGCAAGTGATGAGTTACCAGTAACAAGTGACGTGCATATTATAAAAATAGAGGATTAAACGCCCGAAACAAAATGGTGGTTTTGCAAGAGATAAAGTCAGGACACCCCCAATACTCTTTTATCGAGGATTTGTTACACAATGCATTTCCCGAAGAAGAACGGCGGGATGATGAAATGCAACGATGGAATACCGACTACGAGGAAAAATTTCATTGCCTGTTGACTAAAAAAAATGAAGAGCCAATAGGACTACTTACATATTGGGATTTCGATACCTTTATATATATAGAGCACTTGGCTACAGATGCCACATTACGAGGAAATGGATTTGGGAAAGAGGCTTTGCAAACATTCCTCAGTATACATTCCCCCAAACCTGTGGTATTGGAAGTAGAGCACCCGACAGAAGAGATGAGCACCCGACGTATCGGATTTTATAAACGATGCGGACTTGACCTATGGATTTGCGACTACAAGCAACCTCCTTACCGCAAGGGAGACGAATGGTTACCCATGTACCTGATGGTCACCCCTGGCCTGTCCATCAAGGAAGACTATACACACATCCAACAGACCATCTATTCAAAAGTTTATGGAAGTGAGCGATGAGAAATGAGTAATGAGAAATGAGTAATGAGTAGTGAGTAATGAGTAGTGAGTAATGAGTAGTGAGTAATGAGTAAATAAATTCAATATTCAAAAATCAAAAATCAAAAATCAAAGTTCAACGCCCTAATCTCTAAACCTTCTTGAACTTTGAAATTCACTCACTTATATATCGCCTGCTTGAGGAACAATACAAAGTAGTGCCATGAGCGTACTCGCTTGAGCAACGAGGTATGTACTACCAGTTCGATACCCTCCTTGGGGAGTGTCTTCAGTTCTATGGATTCGTCATCAGCGATGAAGAGTTTGCGCAATCCACTGACGGTAGTGTTATACAGGGCTTGTCCGTCCTTGGTGTCGCGTTTCCACAAGGTTTGACAAATATCCTCTTTGCTTAGTCTATAGTCGGGAGCAGTGGCTAATAGCATCTTTATCAGAGATAGTTGGTTGGTCGGTATGGCACGGCACTCTCCACTCCACAGGTAAAGGCTCTCGTTCTTCAAGTCGAGACAAGAGTTTCCCAACAAGGTCATGTGGCGGGACACAGAGCGGAACACTACCACGCCACACACCACTATCCACATCGCTATGGCCAATAGCAAGGCAAGGAGTTGTCGCCAACCAAAGGAATCTATGTGCTTCCACACCTCTGCAGATGGTATATAGACTTGTGCGCATAGTGATCCTACGTCGGCAGTTCCTATCCCTACCGTATCGGTTACAAAACCGACCTTTTCCAGTTCCTTTCCTTTTGAACTAAAAACTATGGGAGCATTCACATTCATTGAGTCTTCCGAAGGGAACATGGTGCCCAAGTCACGTGCTTCCAATACCGTAGCCACCTCAGCGCTGATGCCTTTGTCGGCCAATGAAGCTTGGAAGATGGAGTCGGCAATGTGTAGGTTGTAGCCTTTCTCTTTTTCTTCCATTCTAAGTAGTATCAGCGTAAAAGTAAGACAATCTAAACTATACTCATTATAATGAGGGGGATGGTAAAAACGGGTAGAGATGACAATGGTGTCTGTTGCTGATAGGAGGGTATGTTTTTTCTTTTTTTGATACTTTTCTTTGTCATATCTTCCCCACATGGGTATTTGCATAATGTCCAGCATAGTATTGGCCCATCCCCGACATTCCTGTACAAAGGTCTCATTGACCTGTTGGTACAATGTCTGTTTGCTCTCACGGAAATCTCCCACGTAAGAGAGTGCTACGAACAAGACTATCAGCAGGGGTAACAAGTATTTTACTTTCTTCATCGTTTGCGTATA
>JAFZDY010000032.1 GCA_017560945.1 Bacteroidaceae bacterium
GCCCGACCACGCCGATGGTACTGCTAAGGTGGGAGAGTAGGTAGCTGCCGTTTTTAATGAGAGAGGCTCGTTTCAGAAATGAAGCGGGTCTCTTTTTTTGTGTTAGATACCCCCCCTACTTGCCTTCCGTCGCACAGGGCACTGTGCTCCCCTCGCACGGCACGACTTGACATTCAGTCAATTCTCTATTGGCCTCTCTACGCCCTCTATGAGGGGAGTGGATAGATTCTATATATAAATATAAAGGTAAAAGGACAGATGAGTTATTTGTTGCTCTTCTCTCCTTTGCTTTTTTTAGAGGCCTCTCCTAAATTCTCCCCTGAAGGGAAGGACTTGATGAATGTTTAATATCCACTCCCCTCCCTTGTGGAGGGGCAAGGGGGAGGGTCTGGTAGGACTGGTGGGTCTGGAGTATAGTGTATCTCCTCCTTCTTCACTTCTTCTTGAACCACTTACCTATTACTGGGAGTTGGTGGAGGGGGAAGTCGTGTTTCACAGTGTAGGCTACAAAGATGCTCATCAACACAGTGTTGATACCAAGTCTTAACCAAAGATTCCATTCTGTGGGGATCAGTGTGGATATAGAGTAGAGAATAATAACCAGTGCGGTATATCTTCCTATGCAGTGTAAGTCGTAGTGGATAGGATATTCACGTTGACCGATGAAGTAGGAGAGTAACATACATACTCCATATCCGGCAACTCCCGCCCAAGCACAGGCCATGTATCCATAAATGGGTACTAACAGGATGTTCATCAGTACAATGACAATACATCCGGCCAATGAGAACCAGGCTCCGTAGTAGGTCTTGTCTGTCAATTTATACCAAAAGGAGAGGTTGAAATATATACCCATGAATATCTCTGCCAACATCACGATGGGTACCACACGCAGTCCGTCCCAATATGAGGGGGCAATGATGTAACGTAGGAGATCCATGTAACACATGACTGCCAGGAATGCCATCAGTGAGAAGATGATAAAGTATTTCATCGCTTGGGCATACGTTTCGCGATTGTCCTTCTCTGCCGATTTTCCAAAGACAAAAGGTTCGTATGCATAGCGGAAGGCTTGTATCAGCATGGCCATAATCATTGCTATTTTACTGGCAGCTCCATATATGCCCAATTGAGCACGCGCAGCCTGTTCGGTACCGTCGTACACAAAGGGGAATATGATTTTATCCACCGTTTGGTTCAGTATGCCTGCCAATCCCAGGATGAGAATAGGAAGCGAGTAGGAGAGAATCTGCCTCCACAAACGATAGTCGAATACATAACGGAAACCTGTCAACTCTGGCCAAAAGAGTAGGGTGATGGAGGCTGTACATACAAGGTTGATGCCAAATGCATAGCCCACGCCCACATTCGGATTGTAGAAACTGCTTACCCACTCTGGATGAGTCTCGTACAGTGAGGGAAGTAGTGCAAAATAGAGCAGGTTCAACCCAATGCTCATGATGATGAACAGCAGTTTCAGACTGGCAAACTTGATTGCCTTCTTTTTGTATCGCAGCCAGGCGAAGGGTATACTCTGAAATGCATCCAATGCTACCACTGCAGCCATGATGCCGATGTATTCCGGATGGTCGGCATAGCCTAAGAATCCTGCCACACTGTTCAGGTTGCCGAATATCAGCAAGAAGAACAGCAGCGATGTGGTGAATACCGAGATGAGTATGGTGCTATACACTCGTGTCGGATTCAGTCCTGGTTTGTTGGCAAAGCGGAAAAATCCTGTCTCCATTCCATACGTCAGTAGCACCAACATAAAGGCTGTCAGTGCATATACGTTTGTGATGACGCCATATCCACCCGAGGCCGCACTCAGTTTGGCCGTATACAGAGGCACGAGCAGATAGTTGAGGAATCGTCCTATGATGCTACTCAGCCCGTAGATGGCAGTCTCTTTTGCCAATGATTTTAAGTTTGCCATTTTTTCAAAGTTTAATGTGTTTACGTTACTTTTTTCCTTCTTGGTGGCAAGAAGAAAAAAGATAACAAAAAAGAAGAACCACCAACTACACCAGAAAGGCTACTCGTTCGGCGAAAACTCCTAAGCGGGATGAACGCTCTCCGCTGCGCTCCGTTTGAACGGACATCCCGCTCTTAACGGATTTTTCACCTTCTCCCTTTACGCCGTTCAACGCTTCAACGAAACACTTTGTACCTCAGAACTTCAGAACGAGCGTAGTGATTCAGAACCCTTAAACGTTTCAACCTCGTTAAACGATTTTCAACGACTTTCAACGACATTAAACGAACACTTTGAACTTCAGAACACCTCACTTCTCACTCCTCATTGCCCATAGCTCATCGCTTCTCAAAACAAACTCTCCATTCCACTGTCGTTGCGCAGGGGTGTTTTCCCTAAGTGGCGATAGGCCAGTTCGGTCACTTCGCGACCTCGGGGAGTACGTTTGATGAATCCCTCCTTGATGAGGAACGGTTCGTACACCTCCTCCACTGTACCAGAGTCTTCGCCGATGGCGGTGGCTATGGTGCTTACCCCCACAGGCCCTCCCTTGAACTTGTCGATGATGGTGTTCAGTATCTTGTTGTCAATTTCGTCCAATCCGTGACGGTCAATGTTCAATGCCTCCAGCGCATATCGGGCTATCTCGGTATCTATGCGCCCGTTGCCCTTCACTTGTGCAAAGTCGCGCACACGTCGCAGCAGTGCATTGGCTATACGCGGTGTGCCTCGGCTTCGTCCGGCAATCTCTGCTGCCGCCTTGGGGTCACACGGTACGTTCAGTATCTTTGCCGAGCGCAATATGATGCGTGTCAGCACTTCAGTATCGTAGTACTCCAGGTGTAGGTTGATGCCAAATCGAGCACGCAACGGGGCTGTCAGCAGTCCGCTTCGTGTTGTCGCTCCCACCAGGGTAAAGGGATTTAGTCCTATCTGTATACTTCGTGCCGAGGGACCTTTGTCTATCATGATGTCGATACGATAGTCCTCCATTGCCGAGTAGAGGTACTCCTCCACTATGGGGCTCAGTCGGTGTATCTCATCTATGAACAGTACATCGTTCGGTTCCAGCGAGGTCAGTAGTCCTGCCAAGTCACCAGGTTTGTCCAGTACAGGGCCGCTGGTAATCTTGAATCCCACACCCAGTTCGGCTGCTATTATCTGGCTCAGTGTAGTCTTTCCCAGTCCCGGAGGTCCGTGCAGCAAGGTGTGGTCAAGTGGTTCTCCCCTCAGTCGGGCTGCTTGTACGAAGATGTTCAGGTTCTCCACCACCTTGTTTTGTCCACTGAAGTCGCTGAAGCGCAGTGGTCGCAGTATGTTTTCATACTCCCTTTCGCGGTTCGAGAATTGTTCTTCGCGTATGTCAAAGTTTTCGTCCATATTCCATGTTTCTTGAAAAGATGCTCCAAAGTTATGAAAACTTCTGCACGTAACGATGATTTTTTGCCGTATTCTTTCATTCTCCCCTCGGTTTGTCGTATCTTTGCCCGTGAGTTTGAAAAAAAGAGAAGGAATATGGTACTCAATTACATTTGGATTGCGTTTTTTCTCATCGCCTTTGTCGTGGCGGTGATAAAACTTATTTTTATGGGCGATGTGGAGGTCTTCCCTGCCATGATGAACTCCACGTTCAGTTCTGCCGAGACAGCTTTCACCATCTCCTTAGGACTGACGGGTGTGCTCAGTCTCTGGCTTGGTATCATGAAGATAGGCGAGCGTGGAGGAGTGGTAAACATGTTGGCTCGTCTGATGAGTCCGCTTTTCTGTCGCCTGTTCCCCGATATACCCAAGGGACATCCCGTCACGGGCACCATCTTTATGAACATTGCAGCCAACATGTTAGGTCTTGACAATGCGGCTACCCCTTTGGGACTGAAGGCAATGGAGGAGTTGCAGACCCTGAATCCTCGAAAGGATACTGCTACTAATCCCATGATCATGTTCCTTGTGCTCAACACCTCGGGACTCACCCTCATACCTGTCAGTGTAATGGTCTATCGTGCACAGATGGGTGCAGCCCAACCGACTGATGTCTTTGTTCCCATCCTGCTGGCCACATTCTTCTCCACCGTGGTAGGTATGATAGCCGTCTGCCTTTACCAACGTATCAATCTGTTCAATCGTACCATGCTTGCCATCTTGGGTGGAGCGTGTGCGGTCGTAGGTCTCATCATCTGGGGAGTGAACCAACTTTCGCGTGAGCAGATGGACCTTTATTCGAGCTTAGTGGCCAACATATTCCTATTCCTTATTATAATAGGCTTCATTCTGGCCGGCATGCGCAAGCGCATCAATGTGTACGATGCCTTTGTCGAAGGAGCCAAGGAGGGATTCCAGACTGCCGTCCGCATCATCCCCTATTTGGTGGCCGTGTTGGTAGCCATTGGTGTATTCCGTGCATCGGGAGCCATGGATCTTTTGCTCGATGGCATAGGCGCATTGGTTGCTGCTTTAGGATTCGATACCGAGTTTGTTGGAGCACTTCCCACAGCCCTGATGAAACCCTTGAGTGGAAGTGGAGCACGTGGTTTGATGGTCGACGCCATGCAGACCTATGGTGCCGACTCCTTTGTCGGTCGATTGGTCTGTCTGTTCCAGGGTTCTACCGACACCACCTTCTACATCCTTGCCGTCTATTTCGGTAGTGTAGGCATCCGGCAAACTCGTCATGCAGTCCCCTGCGGCTTGTTGGCTGATGCGGCAGGCATCACTGCAGCACTCTTCATCTGCTATTTATTCTTTTGAAGCAGTGTTCGTTGAAGCGTTAACGAGGTTTAAACGTTTAAACGATTTCCAACGATATTCAACGGTTGCTTAGCAACAATAAACGATATAAAACATGATTACCTATCAAACCGAGGGAGTGAAACTCCCCTCCATTAAAAAACGAGAAAACAATGCTTGGATCAAGGCTGTAGCAGCTTTGTATGGCAAGCGAGTGGGCGATGTAGCCTATATCTTTTGTGACGATGAGCGGATTCTCGAGGTCAACCGCGAGTACCTGCAGCACGACTACTACACCGACATCATCACCTTCGACTATACCGAGGACGATGTCATCAGCGGCGATCTTTTCATCAGCCTCGATACCGTGCGTACCAATGCCGAACAGTTTGGTCAGGACTATGAGCGCGAACTCTACCGTGTCATCATCCACGGCATCCTGCACCTGTGTGGTATCAATGACAAGGGACCCGGTGAGCGTGAGCAGATGGAAGCAGCCGAAAATCGTGCCTTGTCAATGTTATAATTCAATTATGTGGCGTAATCTATTAGGAATATAACAAAAATGAAAGAGTGGTGAAATTTAGATGAGGATATTTGTAACCTATTGACCGAAAGGTATAAAATTATTGCTGTCCGGTAAAACTATTCTCGATATATAATACGATATTTAAATTAAGGGCTGACACTTCTCACGAGGTATCAGCCCTTTTGGTTACCTTTGTCTTTTGCACAAACATAATAGTAACCATGGGAAAAGATAGTTATTTTACCGGACA
>JAFZDY010000033.1 GCA_017560945.1 Bacteroidaceae bacterium
ATTCGTATCTAACGCTTCTTGTACTACAAACTGTCTTGCTCCTATCGCTAAGGTTCTTAACGACAAGTGGGGTATCGCTGACGGTTTGATGACAACTGTACACGCTACAACTGCTACTCAAAAGACAGTTGACGGTCCCTCTTTGAAGGACTGGAGAGGTGGTCGTGCTGCTGCTGGTAACATCATCCCTTCTTCAACTGGTGCTGCTAAGGCTGTAGGTAAGGTTATCCCCGAGTTGAACGGTAAGTTGACTGGTATGGCTTTCCGCGTTCCTACTTTGGACGTATCTGTTGTAGACTTGACAGTTAACTTGGCTAAGCCTGCTACTTATGCTGAGATTTGCGCTGCTATGAAGGAAGCTTCTGAAAACGAGTTGAAGGGTGTACTTGGTTACACTGAGGACGAAGTTGTTTCTGCTGACTTCCTCGGTTGCACTTTGACTTCAATCTTCGACGCTAAGGCTGGTATCGCTTTGACTGATACTTTCGTGAAGGTTGTATCTTGGTACGACAATGAGATCGGTTACTCTAACAAGGTTCTCGACCTCATCGCTCACATGAAGAAGGTTAACGGCTAATTTTTTAGCTATTCTTTATAAGAGTTTTGGGCTACGGATAATCTCCGTGGCCCTTTTTTTCGTTTATTTCTTTTGAGTTTATCCTTTTTTGTATTACTTTTGTTTCCTGAAAAGGTATTGCTTGCATGAATAAGTATAATCTCATCACTATTTTAGGCCCTACTGCCTCAGGAAAGACTCCGTTGGCGGCAACATTGGCGGCTCGCATGGATACTGAAATCATCAGTGCCGATAGTCGTCAAGTGTACAAGCGTATGGATTTGGGTACAGGTAAAGACTTGGTGGATTATCATGTCGGGGGTGTGGATATTCCATATCATTTGATTGACATTTGCGAACCTGGGTACAAGTACAATGTGTTCGAGTATCAGCGCGATTTCTTGCAAGCATACGAACAAGTGACGGCCAAGGGGAAGACTCCCATCTTGTGTGGAGGAACGGGCATGTATCTCGAGAGTGTGCTCAGGGGATACAGGTTGATACCAGTGCCCGAGAATAAGGTGTTGCGCAGTTCCTTGGAAGACAAGTCGTTGGAGAAACTCACCGAGATGCTTAGTCAATATAAGACATTGCACAACACTACCGATGTGGACACTGTCAAGCGAGCCATTCGTGCCATTGAGATTGAGGAGTATTACCTGCATGTGGATGTGGCCGAGAGGGAGTTTCCCTCGCTCACGAGTCTTGTCATAGGAGTGGATATTGACCGCGAACTTCGTAGGCAAAAGATTAGCAAACGCCTTCGCCAACGCCTCGATGAAGGTATGGTGGACGAGGTTCGCCAGTTGCTCGATAGCGGCATTCCTGCCGAAGACCTCATCTACTACGGATTGGAGTACAAGTATTTGACTCAATACGTCATTGGAGAGATGGAGTACGATGAGATGGTGCGTCAGTTGGAAATCGCCATCCATCAGTTTGCCAAGCGTCAGATGACTTGGTTCAGGGGAATGGAGCGTCGTGGCATTCACATACATTGGCTTGATGCCACTCGCACTATGGAGGAAAAGGTGGAAGAGATAATGAGAATATATAATTCATAATATACAATGTATAATTCAAAGTCATGGCTGTAGAACCGAATAGATGGGGAGTCATCTACAATCCCAAGGCAGGTACTCGTAAGGTGCAAAAGCGTTGGGATGAGATACGTGGCTACATTGAGTCTCGTGGGGTAGATTTCGATTATGTTCATTCCGAAGGGTATGGTTCGGTTGAACGATTGGCTCGCACATTGGCCAACAATGGGTATCGCACCATTGTGGTAGTGGGTGGCGATGGTGCATTGAACGATGCACTCAACGGCATTCTTGCCTCCTCGGTTGAGAACAAGACCGACATTGCCTTGGGCATCATTCCCAATGGTATCGGTAACGATTTCGCACATTTTTGGGGTATCAAGTTCGATGATTACAAGCACGCGGTTGACACCATCATCCATCGTCGTACACGCTTGGTGGACGTTGGCTATTGTCGCTATCAGGCAGAGGAGAAGCACGAGTGTCGCTATTTCCTGAATGCCGTGAACATTGGTTTGGGAGCACGTGTGGTGAACATTACCAATGGCACTCGTCGTTTTTGGGGAGCCAAGGCCGTGGCTTTCATAGCCTCTATGTTTTTGGTATTGTTCGAGCGAAAGGACTTTCGTACTCACTTGAAAATCAATGGCGAACACATACGTGGAAACTTTATGACTTTGTGCGTCGGTAGTGCACGAGGATATGGACTTACCCCCAATGCCGTACCCTACAACGGTTGGTTGGATGTATCGGTTGTCTCTCAGCCCGCCTTTTGGCAAGGTTTCATGGGGTTGTGGATGTTGTTGCAGGGCCGCATACTCAATCACAAGATGGTGAAACCCTATCGCACTCGCAAGGTGAAGGTACTTCGAGCACAAAATGCGATGGTCAGCCTCGATGGACGCAAGATTCTCCCCCAGGGATTCCCTTTGGAAATAGGCATTTTGCATGAAAATATCAAGATGATAATACCGAGGTAATACCGAGTGAGAAGAAACTCGCACGTGCACACATTATACACACCACATCCGTACTCGATTTTTTTCTCAGGTTAGGAAAAACTTTTTTTCAGACGAACAAAAAAATATATAGAAACAAATGGATATAAAGAGTTTGACATCTACTGACAATTTCTTCTTGTTGGCTGGCCCTTGTGTGATTGAGGGCGAGGAGATGGCCATGCGTATAGCCGAACGTGTGGTTGGCATTACCAATCGTTTAGGAATCCCCTACGTGTTCAAGGGTTCATATCGCAAGGCCAACCGCTCGCGCTTGGATTCCTTCACAGGCATAGGCGACGAGAAGGCTTTGCAAGTGTTGGCCAAGGTGCGCGACACTTTCGGAGTACCTGTTGTGACTGACATTCACACTGCCGACGAGGCTGCTATGGCGGCTCAGTACGTGGATGTGTTGCAAATTCCTGCTTTCCTTTGCCGACAGACCGACCTGTTGGTAGCGGCTGCTAGCACGGGCAAGGTAGTAAATATCAAGAAAGGGCAATTCCTTTCGGCAGGAGCTATGCGTTTTGCGGCCGAGAAGGTGGTCGAGGCAGGCAACCCCAACGTCATGTTGACCGAGCGTGGTACCACCTTTGGCTATCAGGATCTTGTAGTTGATTATCGCGGTATCCCCGAGATGCAGACCTTTGGTTACCCCGTGGTGTTGGATGTCACTCACTCGTTGCAACAACCTAATCAGACATCAGGTGTCACAGGCGGAATGCCTCAGTTGATAGAGACCGTAGCCAAGGCTGGTATTGCAGTAGGAGCCGATGGTATCTTCATCGAGACACACGAGAACCCCTCAGTAGCCAAAAGTGATGGAGCCAACATGCTTCGTCTCGACCTGTTGGACGGCTTGCTCGAGAAACTTGTTCGCATCCGTCAGGCAGTCAAGTGATTCTTTCCCACACTTGTATTGGTGAATAGAGTATAAAAAGAAGATAGAGAGTGAAGAATGTCAAATTCTTCACTCTCTATCTGTTTTGTTTACACCAGCATCAAGATGGTATTATTCTTTAGAATCCTTCAGAGTTGAATTTCTCCCCTTTGTTATGAGCTCGTTGACAAGATCGGTAGCTTTTATGATGTGATCATATCACACTTTTACGAATGGGGGAGGATTTTATCCAATCTTGCTTATTTTCTTCAATCGTTCTTCGTCGATAAGTTTTATCTTTCTACCGTCTATGGTAATCAGTTTCTCGTTGGCAAAGATTGAAAGGGTGCGTATTGCATTCGACGTGGTCATGTTCGACAAGTTGGCCAAGTCTTCGCGGCTCAGATAAATGCTGAGGGTTGAGCCATCCTCTTCTACACCGTAATTTTCTTTCAGGAAGAGTAGAGCTTCGGCCAATCGTCCGCGTATATGTTTTTGAGTAAGGCTCACAGTGCGTTCGTCCGCAATACCCAAGTCTATGGACAACTGGCGGATAAAGAATTGAGCCAACTGATTATTTTCACTTATCAGCCTGGTGATGGTGTCCATGGGGAACATACAGATAACGGAAGGCTCAAAAGCCGCCGCTGCCGTCACATACTCTTCGTTGGCAAAGTATGCGCGGTAAGCAAAGTACTCCACGGGCTTTATCATACGCATGATCTGTGTACGTCCACCCACTCCGTCCTTGTAAATTTTTACCTTTCCACTGAGCAGACACATAATGTGCGTAGGCTTGTCTCCTTCGCAATAGATGATTTCGTTTTTCTTGAATCGTTGTATGGTGAATTCTGTAGCAAGTATCGAACGCTGTTCAGTGGTCAAGGGTTGCCAAAGTTCGGCAATACTTGAACTGATTTCATTTAACACCATTTCTCTTCTTAGCATGAGTATGTCCTATAATTATGTTTTAGAGCACAAAAGTAGTAAGAATTAGTCACATTTTTCCAAGTTTAGTACGAAAAAATCTACTTTTTGTCCAAAAAAGTGGTAAAAAACCTCTTTTCTGGTTGAAAAGGGGGAAAAAGAGATGCATTTTTCTTCTTCATCTACGTTCTTACTTGCATTCACCTTGATGGGTGATTGCAGGATTGTACATCGGGGTTTTCTCCATCTGCATCTGATTCAATACGAAAGGTTTTCTTCCCTGTGGAAGGAGAGTATCAGCTGTGTATGTGTCTCCTCTCCTTGACTGATGTATTGAGTCGAAAGCATGAAGTGCTTGAAGAAGTCGGGGTACCTTGCACTGAAGGTTGTCATCATGGGAAACTCGTCACTCCACGTGGAGGTGAACTTGTCTCCCTCCTTTATCAAGTAGTTCATATTGGCTACCAGTGTATAGTCTGCCTCTTCGGCCAAGTCGGCCAAACATTGCTTGAAGATGTGTAGGTTGGTTTTTCCTGTCACCTGTATAGTGTTCGTATGTTTTTCCACGATGTAACTCTTCAGCGTCTCGCGGTTGGTGGACATCAGTAAGTGGCTGTTGCTCACACTTATCCACCACTCTGCAGGAAGGCCAAGTGAGGTGCAGGGTTGTATCAGAAGGCTGGCTAAGGTGGTGTCCACTTCGCATTGCCAAATGGGTGTAGCTTGATTATTTCTCCATACTGAGGGACGTTGTACGGCTCTCAATGGGTGGCGCAAGGCTTGCCTTAGCGCAGTGTGCTTGTTTTCCTCCAAAGGTAATATCAGCAGTCCTGCCAATGTCGTGTCGGTGGGTGAAAAGAGTACAGATGTCACCTCTCTTACCTCCAATTCTCCCAATATCTGCGACAGGTTTGGCTTGGTGGAACTCTCCATGGGTGTGGAATGTAGGGTGTGGGGCAATGCAGATTGTGTCATTACCTTTACCGATAGAGGCAACAGGTTTCCATCTGTGCGTTCGACGGGTATGTGGTGCTCCATCTTTTCGTTATTTGACGCACGGTGTGGTGGCTGATTGCTTGTCAAGTATATGGCATCTGCGCTCATTCTTATCTCGAAATGTCTCCACGCCTCCTCTTCCAAGTAGTAGAGGGAGAGTTGTTCGTTATGCTTTGTTTGCTTGCGCAAGGTGTCAAGCGTTGCCCATTTTTCTGCAGATTTACCCTCGAGTAGGGCGTCTATTACCTGCTCAATTAACTTTTCCTGTAGGCTAATGGCAAAGAAACCCTGCTTGAAGTAACACGCCACAAACTCTCTTCCTAATGTGTATATGGTGATGGTTTCACCCCTGTACATCAATTTCTTAGGGGCGTGTGTGGCTCCCTTGTCTTGTAGCAGTTGTTGGGTGATGAGGCTCATGTCTCCATCGCCCATTCGTCCGTATATCACCTGGTCGTGTGTACTACCAGGTTGGTGAAAACTTACCAATAGTTGGCTGTTCATCTCCGTGCTCAACCCATGTGCCTGTTTGCTTGCCAATGCCTCAATGTGTTGGATAAATTCGTTTAGCAAGTAAGACACGTTGGGCAATCCCTGTTCTTGCACATAGTATGCACCATGAATGGTCTTGCACAAGGCATTCACGTCCTTGGTCTCCAGTATAGCCCTACAATCGGTAGGAATCAAGGAATAGAGGTCGATGTCAGCCTTCTCCTCCTGTATGCTCAGGCGGCTATATCCCCACCCACACAAAGCGGCCAGTACACCTATGATGCACAAGGGGATTGCTATGACTATCGATTTTCTTCTTTTTTCCATATACTTGAATGCAAGGCTCTTTCACCTATTTCGTGGCAAAGATATAAAGAATATCTTTTATATACAAAAAAACTTAAGGGAGGTTCTATAAGAACTGATGTGATAAGGTCGTAGGATGGGGCAGAGGTGAGGGGTACTCACACAGTATAAGTAAAGAGGACCACTCCTGTCACAGGAGCAGTCCTCTTCGGATTTTGAGTTTTAGTATAGTTAAAATGCGTGCAAAAAAATGCCAAATGTTTTCTTCTTTCGGTCTTCGCTTTAGAACTGGAAGTCGAGTGACAAACCTACAGCGTCGCTCTTGCGAGTGTAGATGTCTGATCCAGTAGCAGAGATTACCTCGTGCTTGTCATAGAAAGAGTGAGTGTAACCGAAGTTCAACTTCAAAGTCTCGCTGAACTTGTATGCACCACCGATAGCAAGACCGTATGAACTTGTGTTGAAGTTGGTGTCGCTCATGTCTGAGTCAGCAAATCCGTACTGAGTACGTTGCAAACCGAAACTGGCTACCCAGTGCTCGTTCAAGTCACCTTCTACACCGATGATGGCTTCCCAAGTGTTATCACCCTCCTTGATGGGAGAACCTTGAGCCTTCTTGTCCCAATAGTAGTGGAAACCAGCACCGAAACGCAAAGCCTCGATGGGACTGTACTGAGCACCTACAGTCATCAATGCAGGGATGTCAGAGCGCACCTTGGCACCATTGGCATAAGCGGGCATCATCATATCCACATTCTGAGAGTTTGCAGATTCGTTCTCCAACTCCAACTTAGTGCGGAATTCGTACTTGGCAGCCAAGTTCCACTTGCCCAGGTTCACGTCAACACCTACGATGGGAGTGATACCGAAACCACTCTGTGAGCAGTCGAGATTAAAGTCTTCCTGCATTAAGAAAGCGTATGTACCAGCTGTTTCAGCAGCTGCAGCTAATTGCTGAGCCATAGCTTGATATTGAGCCGCTTCAGTAGCCATACCTGCAAGTGCATATTGAGTAGCAGCGTCAGCGGCTTGCAAAGCACCAGCTGCAGCTTGTTGTGATACAGCACCCAAGTATGTAGCACCCTTCACGCCATTAGCAGTGATGTTGGCAATGGCACCAGTGTAAGCACTGTTGGCCAATACACCACGTACACCACCGAATACTGATACATTGTCGGTTACCTTATAAGTACCACCCACCTGCAAAGCATAGAGGTATTGTTCACCAGTCAAGTTCTGAGTCAATCCGTATGAAGTAGCATTAGCGGTAGCCAAGTTGCCACCTACCAATTTTTCGAACATAGGAAGACCGTCGGCGAAGTCGCACTTACCACCACCACCACCGATGGCAAACTGAGCAGATACTGACCACTTGTCGTTGAAGATATATGCGGCTTGGAATGAAGGAATCACGGGAGCCTTAGCCTTACCCAAGAACTCCTTGCGAGTTTCGCCGGGGTTAGCAGTGTTCAGTGCAAAGAAATTGTGTTGAGACATCATTTCGCGTTGCTGAACAGCAGCCTGCCAGCTGAGCGAGAAGTGAAAGCCCTCGGGCAAGAAGGCTACACCTGCGGGGTTACTATATACACCATCGATGGCGATTACGGCATCGCGGGCGGGGTTACGCAAGAATGTTGCATTTTGATTCGTATTTGTCAGGATACCACCTGCAAAAGTTGAAGTTGAAACGATAAGTGCAGCTGCACCAATTAACAGTTTTTTATTCATAACTATAAATATTTTGTTAAAAATCTGCGGCAAAGGTACAAAAAGAATGTTACCGAACAAACTTTTTGCACAAAAAATACAATTTTGTGCAATTATTCTTTCGTTTCAGGTTGAACTAATGTACTTGTCAAATTACAGACTTTTGGTATTCACCCTTCTATAGTTTGAATGTCAAACGCCAATATTTTGTACTTCAGATGTATGAGTTGTTGATGGTTGCATTTTTGTTCAATCCCTCGCAGGGGAGAAAAGGAAACGATGATAATATGGGGAGTGCTGATTTCAAATAAAATATGTTATAGAACATTGTTTTGGATGAAAAAACGAGGATTTTTCTAAAAAGTTAAAGTTTTCCCCCTTTTTATTTGTCGCTTCGTGAAATAATGTGTAATTTTGAAAGCCGCTAATTATGTGGTGTAAAATCAGTGTGTAATTTTAAACAACCTTAAAAATATAACAAACTATGAGTTATTTGCGATTTGACAAGACGCTGATGACCAATCTGGAGGAGAGTCTTCAACGCGAGATTCTGCGCACCAATCGGTCGGGTGCCTATCATTGCTCGACCATCGTGGATTGCAATACGCGCAAGTATCATGGGCTGCTCGTAGTGCCCATCCCTGGGATGGACGACGAGAACCATGTGTTGTTGTCGAGCCTCGATGAAACGGTGATTCAGCATGGGGCTGAGTTCAACCTTGGTCTGCATAAGTACCAAGGCAATAACTATAGTCCCAATGGACACAAGTACATTCGCGAGTTTGAGTGGGAGAAAGTGCCTACCACCCTCTATCGTGTGGGTGGTGTGATACTGAAGAAGGAGAAACTCTTTGTTCACCACGAGAATCGCATCCTTATCCGTTACACTCTATTGGAGGCTCACTCGGCCACTACATTGAGATTGCGCCCCTTCTTGGCCTTCCGAAGTGTTCGTGAATATACGCACGAAAATGCCCAAGCCAGTCGTGACTATCAGGTGGTGGAAAATGGTGTAAAGACCTGCATGTATCCTGGATATCCTGAGTTGGTAATGCAGTTGAACAAGAAGAACGATTTCCACTTCCACCCCGATTGGTACAGAGGTATGGAGTATCCGAAGGAACAGGAGCGCGGATATGAGTTCAACGAAGATTTGTATGTGCCTGGCTACTTCGAAGTGGAGATTAAGAAGGGCGAGAGTGTGGTATTCTCGGGCGGATTGTCTGCGACACCTACTCGTAGTTTGAAGACAACATTTGACAAGGAGGTGGAGGTACGTGCACCGCGCGACAATTTTTACCATTGCTTGGTGAATGCGGCTCATCAGTTCCACAATAAGCAGGGCGAGCGAAACTATGTGTTGGCCGGTTACCCATGGTTCAAGTGCAGAGCCAGAGACATGTTCATCAGTTTGCCTGGATTGACATTGGCTGTGGGTGAGTTGGATGAGTTCCACAATGCGATGGAGACGGGTCGCGAGTCTATCAATGACTTTATCAACGAACGTCCGAGCGAGGCAAAGGTATATGAGATGGAGCATCCCGATATTCTTCTGTGGGCCGTGTGGACACTTCAACAATATGCCAAGATGGTGGGTGAGAAACAGTGTTGGGAGAGATATGGCCAACTGCTGATGGACATCATGGCTTACCTGACTGGTGGCAAGCATGTGAATTTGTTCCTCCATCAGAATGGATTGCTCTACACCAATGGCGTAGATAAAGCTGTAAGTTGGATGAACTCTACCGCTGGCGGACGCCCCGTAGTACCTCGTACAGGTTACTTGGTGGAGGTGAATGCCTTGTGGTACAATGCGCTGATGTTTGCCGCCAAGATGATGAACGAACACGATGCTGTCTCACAAGCCTCTTCGTTGGAAAAGATAGCGGCAAAGGTCAAGGGTTCGTTCGTGGATACATTCCTCAATGAGTATGGATACTTGCTCGATTATGTGGATGGATACGTCATGGATTGGAGCGTAAGACCCAATATGATATTTACCGTTGCATTTGACTATAGCCCATTGGACACACATCAGAAGAAGCGCGTGTTGGACACAGTGACCAAAGAATTGTTGACTCCGAAGGGACTCCGCAGTTTGTCACCCAAGAGTGGTGGATACAACCCCAACTATGTAGGTTCTCAGAACCAACGCGACTATGCCTATCATCAGGGTACTGCTTGGCCGTGGTTGGCGGGTTTCTATTTCGAGGCTTATCTGCGCATCTATAAGTTAAGCGGACTCTCGTTTGTAGAGCGTCAGATGATTGGCTACGAGGCGGAGATGAACTCACATTGTGTGGGATCGATTCCTGAGTTGTTCGATGGTAATCCGCCGTTCAAGGGTAGAGGAGCTGTATCTTTTGCTATGAACGTGGCCGAGATATTGAGAACTTTGTATACATTAAATAAGTATAATATATAATAAGGAGGAACCTAACGATGAAAGTGTTAATGTTTGGATGGGAATTTCCTCCCAAAATCCTTGGTGGATTGGCCGTAGCCTCATACGGTATTACAAAGGGCTTGAGCATGCAAGGCGATGTGGAAACCACCTTCTGCTTACCAAAGCCGACAGGTGAGGAGGAGAAGTTTCTCAACATCATAGGCATGAATCAAGTACCCATTGTGTGGCGCGACATGAACTACGATTATTTGAAATCGCGTTTGCAGAGCTACACCACCCCCGAGCAATACTATGCCTTCCGTGACCATATCTATGCCGACTTCTCGTACATGCACGTGAACGAGTTGGGTTGTATGGAGTTTGCTGGAGGCTATCCTAAGAATCTGCACGAGGAGATCAATAACTACTCCATCATTGCTGGAGTGGTGGCTCGTCAACAGGAGTTTGACATCATTCACGCGCACGATTGGCTGACCTATCCCGCTGGTGTACATGCCAAGATAGTGAGCGGAAAACCCTTGTGTATCCACGTACATGCAACGGACTTTGACCGTTCACGCGGAAAGGTAAACCCCACCGTGTATTCTATCGAAAAGGATGGTATGGATCATGCCGATTGCATTATGTGTGTGAGCGAACTCACCCGTCAGACGGTGATTCACCAATATCATCAGGATCCTCGCAAGTGTGTGGCTATGCACAATGCCGTATATCCTCTCTCCCAGGAGTTGCAGGAGATACCTCGCGTAGAGCATCCGAAGGAGAAGGTCGTTACCTTCCTTGGCCGTATCACCATGCAAAAGGGACCCGAGTACTTCGTAGAGGCCGCAGCATTGGTACTCCAGCGCACACAAAACATTCGTTTCGTGATGGCAGGTTCGGGTGATATGCTCAATGCCATGATTAACTTAGCAGCTGAACGAGGCATTGCCGACCGCTTCCATTTCCCTGGCTTCCAAAAGGGTAAACAGGTGTACGAGGCGTACAAAAATAGTGATGTATTCGTGATGCCCTCAGTGTCAGAACCTTTCGGTATTGCACCACTTGAGGCAATGCAGTGCGGTACTCCCTCTATCATCAGTAAACAATCAGGATGTGGTGAGATTCTCAACAATGTCATCAAGGTTGACTATTGGGATATCAATGCCATGGCCGATGCCATCTACTCCATCTGCACCAATCCCTCGCTCTTCAAGTTCTTGCAAGAGGAAGGAATCAAGGAGGTAGATCAGATTACGTGGGAGAAAGTAGGCTTGCGCCATCGTGCCATCTATGACGAGTTAATTAGAAAGAATAAGTAATAATCAAGGAAACAAAAGGAATATAAAGGAGTAGTCGGCTCTGACGAGCATAGAAGTTAATGCCAGATGATTAGCAATATCGTTAGTTAGTAGGTGAAATCTGCAATAACTCCTCTAAACTCCTAAGAGAAGCGATAACTCCTCTAACTCCTTAAAACAAAGAATAAACAATGAAAACAATCTGTCTTTATTTCGAGATACACCAGATTATTCATCTGAAGCGCTACCGTTGCTTCGACATCGGTCGCGACCACTATTACTACGATGACTACGAAAACGAACGTAGTATTACCGACATAGCTGAACGCAGTTATATCCCCTCGTTGACTACCCTTATCGACATGGCTAAGGCCAACGCAGGTGCTTTCAAGGTTGCCCTCTCGCTCTCAGGCGTAGGACTTGAGCAATTGGAGATGTATGCTCCGCGTGTGATTGAGTTGTTGCACGAATTGAACGAAACGGGTTGTTGCGAATTCTTGTGCGAACCCTATTCACACGGCCTCTCGGCATTGGCCAACGAAGAGTGCTTCTGCGAAGACGTGGAGAATATGCGCAAGAAAATCAAGCAAATGTTTGGTCAAGATCCAAAAGTCTTCCGCAATAGTAGTTTGATTTATAGCAACGAGATAGGTGCCATGGTGGCCAAGATGGGCTTCAAGGGAATGCTTACTGAGGGTGCTAAGCACGTGCTCGGATGGAAGAGCCCTCACTATCTCTACCACTGCGCTTACAACAACAAGTTGAAGTTGCTCCTACGTGACTTCAAACTTTCGGATGACATCAGCCTTCGCTTCAACAATAGCGAGTGGAGCGAGTATCCCTTGTTTGCCGACAAGTACATAGGATGGATTGCTGATATGTCGGAGGAAGAGCAGGTGTTCAACATCTTTATGGAGTTGTCTGCATTGGGAATCAGCCAACCACTCTCAAGCAACATTCTTGAGTTCTTGAAGGCATTGCCCGCTTGCGCCAAGGAGAGAGGAATCACCTTCTCTACACCTACGGAAATCATCTCTAAACTGAAATCTGTTGACCAATTGGATGTTCCCTATCCCCTCAGTTGGGTTGATGAGGAGCGCGATATCAGTTGCTGGTTGGGTAATGTAATGCAACGCGAAGCCTTCGACAAACTCTATAGTGTGGCCGATCGTGTACGCATCTGCACCGATCGTCGCATCAAGCAAGACTGGAGTTATATGCAAGCCTCTAACAACTTCCGCTTCATGACCACCAAGCAGACAGGCATATGGCTTAATCGTGGCATTTACGATTCACCTTTCGATGCCTTTACCAACTATATGAATATCCTTGGTGACTTCATCAGCCGTGTGAACTCGCTCTATCCTGTTGAGATGGATAATGAAGAGTTGAATGCATTGTTGACCACCATCAAGAATCAGGGTGAGGAGTTGCAGATGCTTCAGAAGGAGAATGACAAGTTGCAGGCAAAATTGGCCAAGTTGGCTCCCACACCTGCAAAAGTAAAGAAGGAGGTAGCCCCCAAGACCAAAAAGGAAACTGCTCCTAAGGCTAAAAAGGAAGCGACTCCTAAGAAAGCAACCAAAAAGGCTAAAGAGGCATAAAACAAATGACGCATATCCTTCGGAAGGGGTGGGGGATTGACTGAAGAAATTTTCTCCCCTACGAGGAAAAAATATTTTCCCTACCGAAGAAAAAAAATTGAGGTGCATCTACCGTATTTGGCAGGTGCACCTCAAGTTGTTAAATCTCTTTGCTGAACAATGCTTACGTTAGGGTTGTTTAACATACAAAATTGTAAAAAACTTCTCAAAAATTGACCCACATTTCGAATTGAAAGAAAAGAGTTTGCACTTTTGTAGGTTGAATATGAAAAATAGTTTGTATCTTTGCCACTAATTTTAATAAGAATACATATAATATACATATTTTAGATTATGGAAAATAAGATTCAAGAGCTGACCGACAAACTTTTCCGCGAAGGAGTGGAGAAGGGTAATGAAGAAGCACAGCGAATCGTTGAGAAGGCGAATGGCGAGGCTGCCGAAATCGTGAAAAACGCAGAGAAGGAAGCCGAAAGAATAGTGGTTTCTGCCGAAAAGAAGGCTGCCGAGTTGTTGGAAAACACAAAGAAGGAACTTGGCCTGTATGCAGGACAGACGGTAAATGCACTGAAGAGTGAAGTGGCAAACTGCTTGACTAACAATGTGGTGGCCGATGCTGTGAAGGGTATGGTCGAGGACAAGGAATTCCTCTGCAAGTTTGCCGTGACACTGGCCGAGAAATGGGCCGCTGACGAAGCCGTTGTCATCTCTACCTCTGAAGCCGATGCGTTAAAAGCTTACTTCTCCTCAAATGCCAAGGCTTTGTTGGATAAAGGTGTGAAGATTGAACAGGTGAATGGTCAAAAGAGCCTCTTCACCATTGCTCCCGCCGATGGTTCGTACAAGGTAAACTTCGGTACTGAGGAGTTTGAGCAGTTCTTCAAATCATTCCTCCGTCCTCAATTGGTGGAAATGTTGTTCAATAAGTAATACCTCCCGTCCCTTATGAGTAATTACTATTGCCTGATGGCCGGTGTGCCCGACGTTGCATTGGACGACGCCCGTGGAGCACTGTCTATGGCTGAGTTCAAGGAGGAATTGGAGGGGATACTCACCGAGGCAGACAAGCAGTTGATGTTTTACCTCTACCTGCGCTACGATTGCCTGAACTTGGTGAAGATGTTGAAGAACCCCGAGGCTGAAATCAGCCCCTTGGGAAACTATACTCGCGATCAGTATATGGACATGATGACCTCTGCCCGCGAGATGACCTTCAACGTACATCGTTACCCGAAATTTCTCTCAATCTTTGCCCGCGAATACTCCTATAATAAGGATAAGGCTGGCTACTTCCCCGAGGATGCAATTATGCTCGAGTACTACTTGTATTCATTCAAGTGTCCCAATCGTATGTTGCGTAAGTGGTTCGAGATGAACTTGAACGTGACCAATATCCTTACTGCCTTGATTGCCAAGAAGTACGGATGGAATGTGTCCGACTATATCCAAGGTGATAATATGGTATGCGACATGATTCGCCATAGCAATGCACGCGACTTCGGATTGAGTCTTGAATTGGATTACGTGGGCGACCTCATGAAGATTGTCGATTGTGACGACCCCGTGGAGAAGGAGAAACGTATCGATGCATTCAAGTGGATGTGGTTAGACGAGCAGACATTCATGGACGTCTTCTCTATCGAAGCCGTCTTTGCCTATATGTGCAAGTTGGAGATGCTCGAGCGTTGGGAAAAACTCGACTTGGAAACAGGACGTGAGACCTTCCGCCAGATAATAGAAAACCTGCGTGGTGAGGCACGAGTGCCAGAGGAATTTAAAAGATAAAACTAAAGAATAAAATATATATGACAAAAGGAACTGTAAACGGCGTTATTGCCAATATGGTAACGCTGAAAGTGGATGGTCCTGTGTCTCAAGGCGAAATTTGCTACATCGAGACAGGTGGTGATCGTCTGATGTCGGAAGTCATCAAAGTGGTGGGTTCTGATGTGTATGTACAGGTATTCGAGAGTACACGTGGTTTGAAGGTCGGTGCAGTAGCCGAGTTTACAGGCCACATGTTGGAGGTTAAATTGGCCCCTGGTATGCTCTCAAAGAACTTTGATGGATTGCAAAACGACCTCGACAAGATGGAAGGTGTGTTCTTGAAACGCGGACAATACACCGACCCTATCGACGAAGATCGTCTGTGGGAATTTACACCCATTGCCAAAGTAGGCGACGAAGTACAAGCCGCAGATTGGTTGGGTGGTGTAGATGAAAACTCACAACCCTTGAAAATCATGGTACCCTTCCAACTCGAAGGAAAGGCCAAGGTCAAGAGCATTGCCGCTAAAGGACAGTACAAGGTAACCGATGTGGTGGCCGTATTGACCGATGCTGAAGGAAACGACATCGAGGTGAACATGATTCAACACTGGCCGGTGAAGTTTGCAATGACAAACTATAAGCAGAAACCTCGTCCTTTCAAATTGTTGGAGACAGGTGTACGCACCATTGATACATTCAATCCCATTGTAGAGGGTGGTACAGGATTCATCCCTGGTCCCTTCGGTACAGGTAAGACAGTGCTTCAGCATGCAATCTCAAAGCAAGCCGAGGCAGATATTGTAATCATTGCCGCTTGTGGTGAGCGTGCCAACGAGGTCGTGGAAATCTTTACCGAGTTCCCCGAATTGGACGACCCCCACACAGGTCGCAAGTTGATGGAGCGAACCATCATTATCGCCAACACTTCTAACATGCCCGTAGCCGCTCGTGAAGCATCTGTTTATACCGCCATGACCATGGCTGAGTACTATCGTGCAATGGGTCTTCGTGTATTGTTGATGGCCGACTCTACTTCACGTTGGGCACAGGCATTGCGTGAAATGTCAAACCGTATGGAAGAATTGCCTGGTCCTGATGCTTTCCCCATGGACTTGTCTGCCTTGATTTCAAATTTCTACGGACGTGCAGGATATGTATATTTGAACAACGGAGAGGTAGGATCAATCACATTCATCGGTACTGTGTCTCCCGCTGGTGGAAACTTGAAGGAACCTGTGACCGAGAATACTAAGAAGGTAGCACGTTGCTTCTATGCTTTGGAGCAAGATCGTGCCGATAAGAAACGCTATCCGGCCGTGAACCCCATTGACTCGTATTCAAAATACTTGGAGTATCCCGAGTTTGCCGAATACATCAAGGAGCGTATCAACGATCGCTGGATACCGAAGGTACTTGACTTGAAAACCCGTATGTTGCGCGGTAAGGAAATTGCTGAGCAGATCAACATCTTGGGTGACGATGGTGTGCCCGTGGATTATCACGAAACATTCTGGAAGTCGGAAATCATCGACTTTGTTATCCTTCAACAGGATGCCTTTGACGATGTAGATGCTGTAACCTCATTGGAGCGTCAGGAAGAAATCCTCGACTTGGTGGTGGAAATCTGTAACATCGACTTTAAGTTTGACAACTTCCTGGATGTGGTAGATTATTTCAAGAAGATGATTAACGTATGCAAGCAGATGAACTATGCTGAGTTCAAGTCGGAACAATATTACGACTTCAAGAACCAGATTCAAGAGATGCTTGTGGCACACAAATAATATAAGGAGAAAGATATGGCAACAACAGCTTTTCAAAAAGTATATACGAAAATCAGTCAGATTACCAAGGCTACCTGTTCGCTGAAAGCAAAGGGGGTAGGGTATGACGAACTGGCTACCATCAATGGCAAACTTGCTCAGGTGGTAAAGATTGCAGGTGAAGATGTAACCCTTCAGGTGTTCGAAGGAACAGGCGGTATCCCCACCGATGCTGAAGTGGTGTTCTTGGGAAAATCTCCCTCACTGAAAGTTGGTGACCAATTGGCCGGACGTTTCTTCAATGCTTATGGTGCTCCTATCGATGGAGGACCCGAGATTGAGGGAAAAGAGGTGGAAATCGGTGGCCCGTCAGTAAACCCTGTTCGCCGTAAACAACCAAGTGAACTCATAGCCACAGGTATTGCAGGTATCGACTTGAACAATACATTGGTGTCTGGTCAAAAGATTCCTTTCTTTGCTGACCCTGACCAACCGTTCAACGAAGTGATGGCTATGGTAGCCCTTCGTGCAAAGGTTGACAAGATTATCTTGGGAGGTATGGGTATGACCAACGATGACTATTACTTCTTCCGCAATACCTTCTCCAATGCCGGTGCACTTGACCGTATCATCTGCTTTATGAATACGACTGAAGACCCCGCCGTAGAGCGTCTGTTGATTCCTGATATGGCACTTACTGCAGCTGAATACTTTGCTGTGGAGAAGAATGAGAAGGTACTCGTATTGTTGACTGATATGACCTCTTATGCTGACTCATTGGCTATTGTGTCAAATCGTATGGATCAGATTCCTTCAAAGGACTCTATGCCAGGCTCACTCTATTCAGACTTAGCCAAGATCTACGAAAAAGCCGTGCAATTCCCCGAGGAAGTAGGTGGAGGTTCAATCACCATCATTGCCGTGACTACGTTGTCTGGTGGAGACATCACTCATGCTGTACCTGATAATACTGGTTACATTACAGAAGGACAACTTTACTTGCGTCGCGATTCAGATGTAGGTAAGGTCATCATTGACCCCTTCCGTTCATTGTCTCGTTTGAAACAATTGGTGGCAGGAAAGAAAACTCGTAAGGATCATAGTCAGGTAATGAATGCTGCAATTCGTCTTTATTCAGATGCTGCCAATGCAAAGACTAAGATGGAGAACGGTTTTGACTTGACTGATTACGATAACCGTTGTCTTGAATTTGCCAAGGATTATGCAGGCTAGTTGTTGGCTATTGACGTGAACCTCGATACCGAAGAGATGCTCGATGTAACATGGACACTCTTCCGTAAGTACTTCAAGATTGAAGAGGTGAACATCAAGAAGGAATTTACGGATATTTACTGGAAAGACTAACATATTGAGAGATATATCGCTCTTAAATTATTAGTTGAATAAAAAATGGCAATAAAGTTTCAATATAACAAAACATCGCTTCAACAGATTGAAAAGCAACTGAAGATGCGACAACGTACCTTGCCCATTATCAAGAGCAAGGAGACTGCGTTGCGTTTGGAAGTTAAGAAATGCAAGGAGGAGGCCGTGGATTTGGAGAAGAAACTGGAAAGTCAGATTGGTGGATACGAATCAATGTATGCTCTATGGGGAGAGTTTGACCCTTCGTTGGTGGCTCTCAAGGATGTGGAATTGGATATAAAGAAGATTGCTGGTGTCCGTGTCCCTGTATTGAAAAACATACGTTTGGAAGTTCGCCCATTTGGTTTGTTCAGTGCTCCGAAATGGTATTTCGATGGAATCAATCTGTTGCAAGGACTTGCCAAGACTGCTGTCGAGCGCGAATTTGTGCTTGCCAAGTTAGGCTTATTGGAGCATGCCCGCAAGAAGACTACTCAGAAGGTGAATCTTTTTGAGAAAGTCCAGATTCCGGGTTTCCAAGAGGCCGTACGCAAGATCAAGCGATTTATGGAAGATGAGGAGAACCTCTCTAAATCTTCACAGAAAATCTTGAAGTCACTTCAGGAGAAGAGAAAGGAGGCTGAGGCATGATTCAGAAAATGAAAAAACTGACATTCCTTGTTACTGGTAAGGAATATGATCAGTTCTTGACTGATATACGTGAGTTGGGCGTTCTTCACATTCAAGAATTGCAGAGCGGCGCTACAAGTCCCGCATTGCAGGAGGGTTTGGCTTTGGCTGAACGATACACTAATGTGTTAAAAGCATTAGATTTCGTAGCTGAAACCTATACCTTTGATGTGAAGATTGAACGTCAACCTGCTGATGCGTCCAAAGCTCTGACTTTGGTGCAAAATGTGGAAAATAAGTTGGCTGAAGAATATAAACTGAAGCATCAGATTGATAGTGTAGAGAAGTCTATCGAAACCCTGCTCCCTTGGGGAGATTTTGATTGGGCTTCAGTAGAGCGCCTCTCATCTGTGGGCTATCAGACAAATTTCTATAGCTGTCCTAATAAAATGTTCAAGCCCGAGTGGATTGAGAATTATTTTGCACAAATTATTAGTGAAGCAGGTGGAAAATCGTACTTTGTAACTTTCTCAACTGAAACTCCCGATATAGCAGCAGAGAGATTGCAACTTCCTGAGAAATCTCTTTCTTATTATAATAAGGAGAAAACTGAGTTGGTCGACAAGTTAACAGAGGTGCGTAAATGTCTCTATCAGTTGAATCTTGAGCAACGCGCAAGTATTTTGGCAGGACAAGTGGAGAATGAAAACAATATCTCTCTCTCCAAAGTACACTTGAATACCGAGTCTGTGGCGGGCGATGCTGTAAAACTGATTGTTGGATGGACATTGGAAGAGAAGGCCGATGAGGTGGTTTCATATTTGGAAGCCCATCATGTGTACTTCGAAATGGAAGATCCTACATTGGAGGATGATGTGCCTGTACAGATAAAGAATGACGCTTATAGTTCGTTGTTCGAACCTATATTGCGTATGTACTCTTTGCCTAAGTATCACGATTTGGATCCTACACCTTTCTTTGCTCCTTTCTTTATGCTCTTCTTTGGATTGTGCATGGGCGATGCAGGTTATGGCCTTATCATCTTATTGGTAAGTTTGATCTTGCGTAAGAAGTTGAGCGCCGACATGAAGGGATATGGTACGTTGGGTATCATCCTTGGAGCCATGACTATGGTATGTGGTGCATTGACAGGTTCATTCCTCGGTATTGACCTCAATCAGACAGATTGGGCATTCTTGGCTCCCATTAAACCATACTTTATTAGTGATGCAAACTTCACTTTGTTTGGCTATTCTCCTATGATGGTGATTTCTGTCTTCATCGGCTTAGTACAAGTCTTGTTGGGTATGGTCATGTCTGGAATAAAGGCAGCAAAGTTGTATGGTTGGAAGTTTGGAATAGGTAAGATGTCCTGGGTAACCGCCTTGTTATCTGCAATTGTCTGCTTTGGATTACCAGCATGTGGAGTGACTTTGCCTATTATCATTACATATATGCTATATGTATTGATTGGAATTTCCGTATTGGGAATATTCTTCTTGAACTCTCCAGATAAGAACCTCTTAATGAACTTTGGTTCTGGATTGTGGGATACGTATGGCATGGCAACAGGATTGTTGGGTGACCTTCTCAGTTATATCCGCTTGTTTGCTCTTGGTTTGACCGGCGGTGTATTGGGTGGTGTGTTCAATGAATTGGCAATGGATTTGACATCAGACATGTCCTGGGCTGTTCGTTGGTTACCTATGCTTATCATCCTGTTATTGGGCCATGGTATCAACTTTGCTCTTTGTATGATTTCATCATTCGTACACCCTATGCGATTGACTTTTGTAGAGTTCTTCAAGAATGCAAGTTTCGAGGGTGGTGGCAAGGAGTACTCACCTTTCCGTATGAAAATTTTCAAGGAAAATAAATAATAAACAAAACAATAATAACAATTAAAACAAAAAAAACATTTTATGGAAATTGTATTAGCTTATTTGGGATTGGCCCTTGCTGTGGCCCTCTCTGGTGTTGGTTCCGCTTATGGAGTAACAATTTGTGGTAATGCTGCTATCGGTGCTTACAAGAAGAACCCCAGTGCCAGCGGTTCTTACATTGCATTGGCAGCACTTCCCTCTTCACAGGGATTGTATGGTTTCGTAGGATTCTTCATGTTGAATGCTAAGATTCATGCTGGCATTGATATGTTTACTGCTTCTGCTATTTTCGGTGCAGGTTTGGCTTTGGGCTTGGTAGCCTTGTTCTCTGCTATCCGTCAGGCAAAGGTTTGTGCTAATGGTATTTCTGCTATCGGTGGTGGTCACAATGCTTTTGGTACTACCATGGTGCTTGCCGTATTCCCCGAGTTGTACGCAATTCTTGGTTTGCTCGTATTGATCCTTATTGCCGGTACATTGCCTGCTGCAGTATAATCGTAACAGTTCTGCTGAGAACTGATAAGTCGAATTTACAAAAGAAATCACCATCCTTCCGCATTGTCGGTCGGATGGTGATTTCTTTATTTATTTTACATTTTGTTAGCGAGAAATGGATTCATATGACTGATTATCTGGTAAAAAAGTAGTATCTTTGCACCGGTTACTAATTTTAGGTATAATTTGAGAGAAATGACGAATAAAATGCAAACTCCGGATTACATTTTTGAATCCAGTTGGGAGGTCTGCAATAAAGTAGGTGGTATTTACACCGTGTTGTCTACGAGAGCGAAGACATTACAAGAAACTTTTAATGACAGAATAATATTTGTAGGACCGGATTTCTGGCAGAACAAAGAAAATCCTCTTTTTATTGAAGACAAGGCATTATATGCTGAATGGAAGAAGCAAGCTTCCATCGAAGGATTGCAAGTAAGAACAGGTCGATGGAACATTCCTGGCCAACCGTTGGTTATATTAGTAGATTTCCAACCTTTCTTTGCGCAAAAGAATCAGATATATGCCGATATGTGGAACGATTTTCAGATTGATTCACTCCATGCTTATGGCGACTATGACGAGGCGTCCATGTTTTCTTATGCTTCGGCAAAGGTGGTAGAAAGTTTCTATCGTTTTTGTTTGACTGAGAATACCAATGTGGTTTATCAGGCACACGAGTGGATGACAGGTATGGGTGCTCTTTATTTGCAAAAGGCTGTTCCCGAGATTGCCACCATCTTTACGACCCATGCTACTTCTATCGGACGTAGTATCGCAGGAAACAACAAGCCTCTTTATGATTATCTCTTCGCATACAATGGCGACCAAATGGCTTATGAACTGAATATTCAATCCAAACATTCAGTAGAGAAACAGACGGCTCATTTTGTGGATTGCTTCACTACGGTGAGCGATATCACAGCTCGTGAATGTGCCGAGTTGCTCGACAAACCTGCTGATGTGGTGTTGATGAACGGATTCGAGAATGATTTTGTGCCCGTAGGCTCGTCTTATACAGCCAAGCGTAAAAAGGCACGTCAATTGAAACTCCGTCTTGCCAATTGCTTGTTGGGTGAAGAATTCAAGGATGATGAAACACTCATCATCGGTACCAGTGGTCGATATGAATTCAAGAACAAGGGTATCAATGTCTTCTTGGAGGCTCTTAACCGATTGAATCGCGACAAGAATCTGAAGAAGAAAGTGTTGGCTTTTGTGAATGTACCCAGTTGGGTAGGAGACCCTCGTGAAGATCTTTTGGAAAGATTGAATAGTAAAGAAGTATTTACTACTCCGTTGTCTTGTCCATTGATCACTCACTGGTTGCACAATATGACACATGACCAAGTACTCGATATGTTAAAATATTTGGGTATGGGAAATAATCCCGATGATAAGGTGAAAGTAATCTTTGTTCCTTGTTATCTGGATGGCTTTGATGGTATTGTCAATAAGCATTATTACGATGTAGTCTTGTGTGAAGATTTGACAGTTTATCCTTCGTATTATGAGCCTTGGGGATATACTCCGCTTGAAAGTGTGGCGTTCAAAGTTCCCACTATTACTACAGATTTGGCAGGTTTCGGATTGTGGGCAAACACTCTAAAGAATAATGGCAAGTATAGCGAATTGGAAGATGGTGTGAAGGTTATCCATCGTTCAGACTACAACTACTCCGAGGTTGCCGATGCCATTCGCGACACCATTGTAGAGTTTTCAGGAAAGAGCGATGCAGAGGTTAAGAAGATACGCAAGAATGCTGCTTCAGTAGCCGAGAAGGCATTGTGGAAACACTTTATACAATATTATTACGAAGCATACGACATTGCCCTTCGAAAGGCTCAAAAGCGTAATGCCTAATCAGCGTAGTAATATATAAATAGGTATTTAGAGAGAAAATTAATAGAAACAGAATCGTTATTTATAAATTAAGTACAGAAATGAAATTAAAAGCAAGTAACGCGAATACTCCTAATTGGAAGGAGATTACCGTTAAGGCGAGCATTCCTGCTGAATTGAAGAAGTTGGAAGAGTTGGCTCGCAACATGTGGTGGGCTTGGAATCACGAGGCAACAGATTTGTTCGGTGATTTGGATCCCGCTCTTTGGAAAGAAGTAGCTCAGAATCCTGTTCTCCTGTTGGAGCGCATGAGCTATGAAAAATTGGCTGAATTGGCAGCAGACAAGACTATTCTTAGTCGTATTGACGCAGTATATGCACAATTCCGTGCTTATATGGACGTACAGCCCGATGCAAACCGTCCTTCAGTAGCATACTTCTGCATGGAGTATGGTTTGAGTCATGTATTGAAAATCTATTCTGGCGGTCTTGGAATTCTTGCCGGTGACTATTTGAAGGAGGCTTCTGATAGCAACGTTGATATGTGTGCTGTTGGTTTTCTCTATCGTTTTGGATACTTCACTCAGTCACTTTCAATGGATGGCCAGCAAGTTGCAAACTATGAGGCTCAGAACTTCGGTTCATTGCCCATCGAACGCACCTTGGATGCCAATGGCAACCCCGTAGTTGTGGAGGTTCCCTATATGGACTATAAGGTTCATGCTTATGTATGGACAGTAAATGTAGGTCGTATCAAGCTCTATTTGCTCGATACTGACAACGAGTTGAACAGCGAGTTCGACAAGAGTATCACTCACGCCCTCTATGGTGGTGATTGGGAAAACCGCTTGAAGCAGGAGATTCTTCTTGGTATCGGTGGTATTCTCACTCTCCAGAAGTTGGGTATCAAGAAAGATATCTACCACTGCAACGAGGGTCACGCAGCCCTCTGCAACGTACAGCGTTTGTGCGATTACGTGAAGAGTGGCCTCACCTTCAACCAGGCTATGGAGTTGGTTCGTGCCTCTTCACTCTACACTGTACATACTCCCGTTCCCGCTGGTCACGACTATTTCGACGAAGGTCTCTTCGGCAAGTACATGAGCGGTTATCCTCAGATGATGGGTATTTCTTGGGACGAGTTCATGGATATGGGTCGTATCAACCCGGGTGACAAGGGCGAGCGTTTCTGCATGTCAACTTTCGCTTGCAACACTTGCCAGGAAGTAAATGGTGTAAGCTGGTTGCACGGAGAGGTATCTAAGAGCATGTTCTCAGGCATCTGGAAGGGATATTTCCCCGAAGAGTCACACGTAGGATATGTAACCAATGGTGTACACTTCCCCACATGGAGTGCTACAGAGTGGAAGAACCTCTACAACAAGCACTTCGACAAGGCTTTCATGGGTGACCAGAGCAATCAGAAGATTTGGGAGAAGATTTACGAAGTGAGTGATGAAGAGATCTGGAACACCCGTTTGGCTCTCAAGAACAAGCTCATCGACTACATCCGTAAGAGCTTCCGCGAGGATTGGTTGAAGAACCAGGGCGATCCCAGCCGTATCGTGTCATTGATGGAGAAGATCAACCCCAACGCATTGTTGATTGGTTTCGCTCGTCGTTTTGCTACATACAAGCGTGCACACCTGTTGTTCACCGACCTCGACCGTTTGGCTAAGATTGTGAACAATCCTAACTATCCTGTTCAGTTCCTCTTCGCCGGTAAGGCACATCCCCACGATGGTGGTGGTCAGGGACTCATCAAGAAGATTTACGAGATTTCACGTCGTCCCGAGTTCCTCGGTAAGATTATCTTCCTCGAGAACTACGACATGAAGTTGGCTCGTCGTCTTGTGTCAGGTGTAGACATTTGGATGAACACTCCGACTCGTCCCCTCGAAGCATCAGGTACTTCTGGTGAAAAGGCATTGATGAATGGTGTTGTAAACCTCTCTGTACTCGATGGATGGTGGCTCGAGGGTTACCGCGAAGGTGCTGGTTGGGCATTGACTGAGAAGCGTACTTACCAGAACCAAGAGCATCAGGACCAGCTCGATGCTGCTACTATTTACAGCTTGCTCGAGAACGAAATCCTTCCTCTCTACTACGCTCGCAACTCTAAGGGCTATAGCGAAGGTTGGGTACGTACCATCAAGAACTCTATCTCTCAGGTAGCTCCTCACTACACCATGAAGCGTCAGTTGGACGACTACTATAGCAAGTTCTATTGCAAGGAAGCTGCCCGCTTTGCTGAGATTTCTGCCAACGACAACGAAAAGGCTAAGGAAATCGCTGCATGGAAGGAGCAAGTAGCTGCCGTATGGGATCAGATTGAGGTGGTTTCTTCAACTAAGGACGAAGCACTTCTCGCTGGTTCTACCGAGACAGGCAAGGAGTACACCATTACCCACGTTGTGGATGAGAAGGGCTTGGATGATGCTATCGGTATCGAACTCGTTTCTATCTATAAGGACAAGGAGGGTAAGGATCACGTATACAGCGTTGAACCTATGGATGTTGTTAAGCGCGAGGGTAACCTCTT
Source organism: Bacteroidaceae bacterium (assembly GCA_017560945.1). GTDB lineage: Bacteria > Bacteroidota > Bacteroidia > Bacteroidales > Bacteroidaceae > Phocaeicola_A. Next base: position 25,484 of record JAFZDY010000033.1, read on the forward strand.
CACCTTCCAGTGCAAGCACCACTTGGATCACGGTGGTTCATACCGTGTGGCATATCGTATGTTCCCCAAGAACGTCAACTTGCCTCACCGTCAGGACTTCTGCTACGTTCGTTGGTTCGTGTAATTCGAATGTAAATTGCAATTACAATAGAAGGGGATGCACCGAGTTTGCGGTGCGTCCCTTTTTTCTTCCCCGTTCTTGGAAAAAATAGAAAAGTTATTCGTATCTTCGCACCGGAATAACAATAAGTGATGGGCCATGAGCAGTAAGCGAAAAATTGTTTTGAAGTTCTGAAGTGCTTTGAACGATGAACGTTGAACAGTGATTGTTAATCTTAAACGTTAATCTATATTCTCGTCACTCCTCACTTCTTTGAACTTTGACCCTTGAACTTTGATCCTTGAACTTTGATCCTTGAACTTTGAACTTTGAATATTGAATCTTAAAATTATGACTAAAGACGTAATAGCAGCAAACAAAGACAAGTTTATAGAACTTTTGCAATCTACAGGACGTAAGGGTATCAACGAAGCCATCAGTGTGTTGGAAGAACTTGGCTTCTTCTCCGCACCCGCATCCACCCGTTTCCATCTTGCCTACGAAGGCGGCTTGTTGGAGCACTCCTTGGGTGTATGTCGCATTGCTCTGATGGTGCGTAAGCAAGTGCTGTTGGTTCGCCCCGAGTTAGAACCACAAATACCTGTGGAGAGTGTCATCCTCACCACCTTGTTGCACGATGTCTGCAAGGCCGAAGTCTATAAGCGGACGATCAAGCATCGCAAGAACGAGCGTGGATTTTGGGAAGATTACGAAGGTTACGATGTCGATTATTCCGATTTCCCCGTAGGTCATGGCGAGAAGTCCGTCATTGTTCTCCTTCAGTCGGGTCTTGAACTTACTAAGGAAGAGATACTTGCCATCCGTTGGCACATGTCCGCATGGGACCTTCCTTTCCAGAGCTACGAGTTGATGGGTTCTCTTAATGCCGCCCGTGAGAAGACTCCCTTGCTTGGCATCCTCCAAGCAGCTGACGGCCTCTCAGCCAATGTGTTGGAGACCAAATAATGAAAGTCTTAAATATTGCTTGCTTATATTCTTAAGGTGTAATTGCTATATAAGCAAAAAGTAATATATACTTCATTGGCAAAGTAAGTAGTACTCCTATAGCAAAGTAATATATACTTCTATGACCGATGAAGTATATATTACTTTTTTTGAATGCTTCAACTTGTTGGAAGATTACTAATCTTTCGGCCTGAAGAATGCAATCTTTCAATGTTAATTGAATAATGTGAGTGTACTCCTCAAACCTTTCTTGTTTTTTTTGAAAAATCTTAACTGTGATGAAACAACTCTTAAGCTTCATTGGACAACGCTTAAGCGTAATTTGATAACGCTTAAGAGAAAAGTTGGTAACGCTTAAGCGTTTTCGTGTTTACGCTTAAGCGCTACCGAGCTAACGCTTAAGCGATTTTTCGCTGCGCTTAACAGACTGAAAATCAATTGTAATAAAGTACTTTCATTCCCGCTTATTGTCGCATCGAACTATCTACACCCCAACGTTATATATAGACACTTTTCTGAAAGTTCTACTAAAAAACTTTACAATTCTTGAACATGACAGCAGAGGAAGGTATAGGAACATACAGTTGCATACCCTATCGCAGAGTTTCATAGCCATTGCCATCGCCAATAGCCATAGCGGCAAAGCCTATCCAACGTTAACAGCCATAGCCCTTAAAACTGGTACATGAATTGTGTTCTTCAACATATCCTTAAAATTCTTCATAATTCATAATTCCTAATTCATAATTAATCCTTATCTTTGTCCCGTCACTCATGTGCTCCGCCTTTTTTGAGAGAGGAAAGCCGTAAGTGGCAGACATATTAAAAGAAGACGTTTACTCAGCGTTTTGTCTTTGGCTTATCAGAACTTCGCAACTTTTGAATAGCTGTCAGAGATGAATCAACGGTAGGTGTCTGCGGGATGTGTATCCAATTACGCATCCCTTTACGCTGTCATACCTGTGTAGCCCCAACTGTACCCGTACGGTTGGGCGCACATTTGGCGTAGAGGGTTGTTATATATACATATTGACGTGGGCCTGATGTTGTTTGTTCTACAGCTATAGGTAATGCGAAGACCTTGATAAGCGGAACATACAACGAGTCAGATTCCCCACGTCTTTTTTTTGTATGTGCGAACCAAGGTAAAACCACCCAGAAAAACTGTTCGCTCTCGGGGAATTGGCGGATGCTTTCGTCATACGTATGACCACAAGCAGTAAATTCTTCAACAACACGCCGGGAAACACCCTTTTTGACAAATTGAAGGGCATAGCCCAAGGCATGGCTAATTTCGACCGCTTTCTGGCAGTGGTCGGATTCTTCCGATCGTCGGGATACTTTAAACTACGTCGCGAATTGGGCGATGTTTCCGAAATAAAGATTCTGGTAGGCATCAACATCGATAACATATTCCGCAGTCACAACAAAGCCCTGCTGATGTTGGCCGACGAAGATAAGGCCAAAAAGGTCTATAGCGAAGCGTTCAAGAACGACATCCTGCAAGCACAGTATTCTCCCGAAGTGGAGCAGGGCATTCTGCAAATGTGCAACGACCTTGTGGATGGCCGCCTGCAGATGCGTATTCATGCCACCAAGAATCTTCATGCCAAGTTCTACCTCTGCCTGCCACAGCACCATAGTGAACATAGCGACGGGTGGGTTATCATGGGTTCGTCAAACATATCCGACTCAGGACTTGGCATCAAGCAACCGCCACAATACGAACTGAATGTGGCCATGAAGGACTACGACGATGTGAAATTCTGTTCCGATGAGTTCTGGACACTGTGGAACGAAGCCATCCCTCTGACCACTGACGATATTGCAGCCTACAAAGACCAGACCTTCCTTGGCTACCAACCGACTCCGTACGAACTGTATATAAAGGTATTGATTGAAGCCTTTGGCGACCAGGTGGAGGATGATTTTACCATCCAATTGCCCGACGGAGTGAAGGACCTGAAGTATCAGAAAGATGCCGTCATCCAAGGCTACCAGATGCTGATGCAGCACAACGGCCTCTTCTTGGCCGATGTGGTGGGTTTGGGAAAGACCATGATTGCCACCATGATAGCCAAACGGTTTGTAGAGGCAAACGGTAAGAGCACCAATATCCTTGTGGTTTATCCGCCGGCCTTGGAAGACAACTGGCGAAACACATTCAAACTGTTCGGTATCTACAAGAAAGCACAGTTCGTCACCAATGGCAGTCTGTCCAAGGTTCTTGACGGGCGCGACCAATACAAGGACAAGGAAGAGTTTGACCTAATCATCGTCGATGAAGCCCACGGATTCCGTAGCGACAGTTCGGGCAAGTACGACGAGTTGCAGAGAATATGCAAGTCTCCCCGCTGCAACAGCGGCCTTGTGCGCGACACACAGAAGAAAGTGATGCTCCTTTCGGCCACCCCGCTCAACAACCGCCCCGATGATTTGCAGAACCAATTGCTCCTGTTCCAGAACAGCCAAAGCTGCACCATTGACGGTGTGCCTAACCTGAAAGCCTTCTTCTCCGGCCACATTTTGGACTACAAACGGTTGATGCGCGAACGCGACCAGCGTGACGTCACCGCCGAGGTGGATAAGATATACGAGCAGATACGCAGTAAGGTGATTGACAAGGTGACTGTCCGCCGTACACGCAACAACATCCTGAACGACCCCGATTATAAGGCCGACATCCAGTCTCAAGGCATCATATTCCCACACATCCTGCCACCCAACGAACAGGAGTATGTGATGGATTCCGACACAAGCAACCGTTTCTATGAAACCCTGAAGCAACTGACCGATGGCCCTTCAGAAGAGAATCCCAAAGGCAAAGGGCTGACTTACGCCCGCTACCGTGCCGTAGAGTTCCTGAAACCTGAGTATCGCGACAAGTACAAGAATGCCGTACACATCGGCCAGACATTGGCAGGCATCTACCGTGTACACATGGTCAAACGGTTGGAAAGCAGTTTCTATGCTTTCAAGAAATCACTGCGCACCTTGCTCCGCATCACCACCGACATGATCAAGATGTTCGACGAGGACAAGGTAATCATTGCCCCCGACCTGAAGGTGAAAGACCTGCAAGCAAAAGATATGGAGCTTGACGAGATTATCGAATATGCCATCACAAAGGGATATGCCGCCGAAGACATCCTCTTCTCTGCCGATGCTTTCAGTCCCGATTTCCTGGAAATGCTCCATCATGACCGTGAGATACTGGAACGCCTCAATGCCGATTGGGAGAAAGAGAACGACGACCCAAAGTTCAACAAGTTCCGCGAAAACCTCATCCAAGTCTTCTTCAACAGAAACATCAATCCGTCAGGCAAACTGGTGCTGTTCTCTGAAAGTGTCGATACCCTTACCTATTTGCACGAAAGGCTCACCAAGGAGCTGGGACGTACCGACGTGCTGATGGTCACTGCCTCTAACCGCAACCGGTTGGGGCAGACCATCAAAGAGAACTTCGATGCCAACTATGCCAGCGACTCCATGCGGTACAACATCATCATCACCTCCGATGTGTTGGCCGAAGGTGTCAATCTGCACCGCTCCAATGTGATTGTCAACTACGATTCCCCTTGGAACGCCACCCGACTGATGCAGCGCATTGGCCGTGTGAACCGCATCGGCTCTGTGGCTCCCAACATCTACAACTACATGTTCTATCCATCGCAACAAGGCGACAAGGAAATCCAACTCTACAAGAATGCCCTTGTCAAGTTGCAGGGTTTCCACTCGGCCTTTGGTGAGGATGCCCAAATCTATTCTAAGGAGGAGATTGTCAAGGAGTTCCAAATGTTCGACAACCAGGTGAAGGACAGCATCGACAAGAAGATTGCCCTGTTGCGCGAGGTGCGCGAACTCTACAACAGCGACCGCAAACTGTATCACAAAATCAAGGCACTGCCCATGAAGAGCCGTGTAATGCGCGATACAGGCAAACATAGCGGAAAGTCTGTAGTCTTTGTCTCTTCCAACGTGAAGACAGAGTTCTATCTGGCCACTTCCACAGGTGTTGACGTGATAGACTTCCTTGAAGCGGTGAAATACCTCAAAGCCAAACCCGAAGAACAGGCTGCCTCCTTCACAAATGAAGCGCAGCACTACCAACATGTGAACAGTGCCTTGGCCCGATACACCACCGAGTATGTGGAAGCAGCCGACACCTCGTCCATCAACCGCACCGACCTTGACAAGACTTCGCTCGAAGCCAACAAGTTCTTGCGAACCATCAAGCAGATAACGACAGACAACGAACTGAAGTCGCAATGCGATGTACTGAAGGCTTATATCAACGAAGGTATCTATGCCCAACTGCCCCGTTACCTCAAAGCCTTGTCGCGTGAGTACAAGAACGACCGTGCCAAAATGAAGCAGGACGAATACCAACTGCAAGGCAAAATAACCAGCCTACTCGGCGAGTACCAAACCCAAGACAAAGAGCAACGCCGCGAAGCGCAACATGCCTCTGACCCACAAATCATTATTTCCGAAACTTTCATCTAATTAAACGAACTATGGCAACCGTATATTCATCTGATAACCTGAGAACTATCTTCCAATCCCCGTTCAACCTTGCCCAATGGTACACAGTTCTGCAAAATCTGTTTGAAGCAAGCGAGCTGAAAAGTACCCCCGAACGAATCATCAACAACACCGCTGACGAAGGATATTACTTGGGAAGCATCGACACCACTGACAGCTACCGCATCGGACTTTTCCACTACAAAATCAGTCATGGCTCCGTTGCCAACAAGCGTGTAGGGCTTCGCAATCTGGTAAAGTCGTTCATCAATCCCACATGGGGTGAGTTTGAAGGTGCTTTGGTAGTATTCGATAGTGGCGACTATTGGCGCTTGTCCTTCATCAGCGACATCAAGGGAGAAGCCACCTCGCCCAAACGCTATACTTACGTGTTTGGAAATGGAAACTTGCTTTACCGCACACCCATCGAACGTTTCAACTTACTGCAAAAGAAGGGAGTCTCGTTCGAGAACCTGAAAGAGGCCTTCTCCGTGGAAGCTCTGTCAGATGAATTCTTTGATAAGTACCGTGAACAGTATGCCGATTTTATCCAATATATCACAGGCAAGCGTTTCGTTAAGGTTGGTGGTAAATGGGAAGAAAAGGTACAGGGTACACCCAACGCTGCCTTAATGCAGGCATTCGGTTACGATGAGAAGAAAATACGCGATTACATCAAGAAGATGATGGGACGCATTACGTTCTTGCATTTCCTGCAACGAAAGGGATGGATGTGTGGTGATTTGAACTATATGCAGAATATGTTTAACCGTTCAGCGTATCAGCACGATTATCTCGATTCAGTGCTTGAACCACTATTCTTTGGTATCTTGAACACCAAACCTGCAGAACGCGAATATTGGTTCAATAAATACAATTGGGATTTGAGCTTGCTTGAAGAATGGAAAGATATTCCATACCTTAATGGTGGCTTGTTTGAACGTGATGCAGAAGATGAACCAGAGAGTCGTTTCCCTGCCGACTACTTCAAACGCCTATTCCAATTCTTCAGTGAGTATAATTTCACCATTGATGAGAACGACCCTAACGATGCCGAAGTGGGTGTCGATCCCGAAATGTTGGGTAAAATCTTTGAGAACCTACTCGAAGATAACAAGGATAAAGGTGCATTCTACACTCCAAAAAAGATTGTACGCTATATGTGCCAGGAATCGCTTATTGCTTATCTTGAAACCAATACAAGTGTCGCAAAGGACAAGATTCGTCAATTTGTGCTTTCCCCAGAAGAGGGTGTTGCAGATATTCCAGAGAATAAGAAACCGAAACTTCTCGCTGCACTTGAAGAAGTTAAGATTTGCGACCCGGCCATTGGTTCGGGAGCATTCCCTATGGGCTTGCTCAATGAACTTTTGCATTGTCGTGAGGTGTTGAGTGGGGAACATTACGACCGTGCAGAAATAAAGAAGAGCATTATCCAAAACAATATCTATGGTGTGGATATTGAGAAGGGCGCTGTTGATATCGCCCGTTTGCGTTTTTGGCTCTCTATCGTGGTCGATGAGGAGACTCCATCGCCATTGCCAAACCTTGACTATAAGATTATGCAAGGTAATTCGCTTATCGAGAGTTTTATGGGCGTGGATTTGAGCAAACTCACTTACGAAAAGGAATACAAAAAAGACAAGGGAGAATTTTCTCTCTTTGATGATGAGAAGAACCGTTTGCAAAAGACTGTTTCATACCTACTATCATCATACTACTCTTGCAGTGATCACGACAAAAAAGTAAAATTGCAACAAGAGATTTCCGATACCATCAATAAGCAGTTGGAGGCACAGGCATACAATCCGTCTATTCTTGCCAAACTCAAAGAAATCAACCTTGCCGAGAATAATAATTTCTTCTTATGGCACACTTGGTTCAGCGATGTGTTCAACCGAGACGACAAGGAAGGATTTGATATTGTGATTGGTAATCCGCCATATTTTCTATATCAAGAATCACATGTTGGAGAGATTGCAGATTTACGTAGTGATAAGGACTATACGATAGCATTTGGGGGTAAATTAAATGCCTACAAACTCTTTATCGCAAATGCGGTAAAAAAACTCCTATCTACAAATGGTATAAATTGTTTTATCTTCCAAAATTCTTTTTTAGGAGATAGACAGGCTACTAATTTGAGAAAGTATATTCTCAAGAATGACAAGATTATCAAAATTGATTCGTTCCCCGAACGAGATAGTAAGAAGAAACGTGTTTTTGAGAGTGTAAAGATGAGTGTGTGTATATCATTAATACAAAACACTAAAATCAATAGTGATTATATATTCCCTGTATATGTATGGGATGACAAGCATAAATCATCAGGGTTAAGTACTTCTTTTTCTCTTAATGATATTATAGCAATTGATAGTATTGATTATACAATACCACGTTTGAGACCTGAATACAAAACAACAGTCATTAAGTTATTGAAGAAAAAAGGAATATCACTGAAATGTATAGAGGGTGAGTTAAATGTAACATTTCATAAAAAATTCTTTGGCTCAAATATTAGCAACCCTGTTATATTGAAGGGAGCTTCAATACAACGATACTATTATACTCATCAAATGAGCCAAGGTCAAATAGATTATATCGAAGAAGATAAATATTTGTCAGAATATGGGACTACTGAGAAATCTGCCCATCACAAATATGAGAGAATTGCAATGCAAGGAATGACAGGTGCAAATGACAAGATTAGACTTGTAATGTCCATTGTGCCTAAAGGATATTATTTGGCTAATTCATGTAATTACATCTTACCCTCGGAATCAATAGACTTATATTGTTTATTGGGCTTCCTAAACTCAAAGGTTATAAATTGGTTCTTTAGATGTTTCAGTACTAATAGCAATGTTAATGGTTACGAAGTTGATAATTTCCCAATTCCACGGTTAGATTTAGGTGTTCAATTGAGGATTTCTGAGCTAGTTAAAGAAGTTATTGAAACTAAGCGTATAAATAATTTGACAGATACTTCTGTAATAGAAAAGCAGATTGATGAGTATGTTTATCAAGCATATGAGTTATCAAAGGAAGATATAAGAATCATCGAACAAAGCATCTAACGACAAAATAGCCTGCATCCCGCAGGCTATTATTGTGTTAACTTATTGGAAGATCTTCTCTTGCACATGAAAATGTTAAAATAATCTTTGCCAGCATATGCCATTCGTCTTCAAAATAATTAATTGGATAATACTTATTTTTATCATTTAAGTATTTGTTAATAGCATCTTGCCTAATAGGAGGGAATACCGCATTGTTCCGTTTTCTAATTAAACTATCTATGTGTTTTGTAAAGCCTTCTATATTACTTTTATAGAGTCTTTTGTAAAGTTCTGCTGCAAAATTATAATATGAATCATCATTTTGAATTGCATCAAGAGTAATACCCTTTTTCATATCGTAGAATCGTAATATCTCCTTGGCAACATCACCAATAGATGCAATTTTTTTCAAAAAATCACAACCATTAGAATTCGTTATTTTTATTAGAAATGAAAATGGTAATAGATTTTCTATTTCATGAAAATTTAACGTATGCAAAAAAATATGTTTAACCTTTCTTCTTGATACTTTTTCCACTTTTTTATATGTCTCTCCAAAATCATCATCTGGAAATCGTTTATCCGTATCTACTATCACTAACCCAAGAAAATTATTATTTTGCAATCGCCTGAGATTTTGTGCAGTATCAGAACCTCCTCCATTGTATGCTATATAATTAATATTTGTATCTTGAGAATACATTTTACAGATGTTGATAAAGAAATCAACATCTTGAGCATTCTCACATAATATATGTACTGGTTGGATTGAAGAAGTCTTTTCAAAAAAATCAATTGATATTTCGTGTAGATTATTTTTGTCATCATTAATAACTACTTGCATAATCCAATCTACATCATAAGAAAAAGAACAATGATTTTTTAAATAATTTAATGCACTTTTAGCTCTAGAATCTGATAGTTTACTTTGAAAATGGTCGCATAGCAACTCTGAAGCCATTAATAAATGGTTTCCTTCGTAGTATCCAATTAAAAGGTTTGTAATACATATTAGTATTTGTTCTTCTCTTTCTAATGGATATTCACATAGATTATCTGTTAATTCAAAAACCATAATTAATCTAGAAATCCGATTGGCCAACGTTGAATTCTCCCGTGATTATCAAATTTGGTTGAAGTAATATTAGTGATTCCTTGATTTTTGTCAAACAAATACACAGAAACATCATCAGAAGATAATTTCTCTTCCCGAATAAATCGTCCTAATTTATTTACCAAATATGAACTATGTGTTTCAAGAATTAGTTTTATCGGATTTCCTTTTTCTTTAGATAAATTCAAAGCATTTATAAATAAATTAACTAAGTCTGCCTGCATTGAAGGATGTAAATGAATCTCTGGTTGCTCTATCACAATTGTTTCCGAAAATTCACACTTATGTTGTTTATTAGCAACATCCCACAGCATTGTTGCAATTGGCAAAATTTGTGAATATCCATATCCAACATCAATAATGTTATCCTTCTCTTCATCTTTTTGAATATAAATGCTTTTATTTTCATCCTTACCTTCAACGGTTACACTAATACCTAAAGAAGTTTCTAAAAAAGAAATATATGATTTCAAATCATCTTCTCCTAATGATAGTATATACTCCATAACATTCTTGCCAGAGGGGTCAATGTTGTCTACAGCAAAGTCCTTATTTCTTATATAACGGGTAAAACTATATCGTAATGGAGTTATATAATGTGACTTTGTAAAGTCAGTGCTTATAGATTTATCCATAAAAAGCAAGAACTCCATTAAATTGATGAAAATTATAGAATCACAAATTTTTGAAAATTCCGGATCATCAAAAGTCATCGATTCTGTGATTAGTTTTGCGAAACTATTATTCTTTTTTCTTTTAAATTGAGTATATATATCCTTTTTACTCAATGAGTTTATAGAAAAAAGAGACCTAAATTCTTTTTCTGTGTATTTAAGTTCTATTTTGTCTTTTTTAAGATATTTGTTGATTATTTGTGATATAACCTTGGATGGATTGTCTTCATCACCAGCGAAATCAGGTAATATTCCTCTAGTATTATATTTCCATTTTATTTGTATGTCATTATATAAATTATCATTAATTTTTATTAATATGTTATCATTCCTATCATTAACACTTAAGACGATATTATATAAACCAACAGTAGCTTCTATTTTTTGTAAAAAGGTCCCTTTACTATCAGCATTAAGATAAATATCCAGTGAACCTTGAATTGCACCTTTCATAAATGGATTGCTCATATATTTGTATATAAAACAATCTAAACATTTTTCGGAAGAACATTTTTTCCGAGGGAAATCTATTGTAAATCCAAACATTATATTGCCATCTTTTTCAGCATATCTACTATAAGCATTAGAATAATTTCCAAAGTCATATGATTCATCAAACCATAGTACAGGTCCTCTCAATTCATTTCTCACTGTCTGTTTAAACATGGGGAACAATCTCAAGAAAGAACTTTTTCCTGATGAGTTCTTACCTAAAAGAAGATTTAAATTGTTAATCTCTATATTACCAGAATTTAAGATGCTTCTAAAATTTTTAATTCTAATAGTTTTCATAATAAACCTTTATATTTTTGACAAAAATAATACTATTTTATAAAAGTTGGGACTAATAGTCATAGTCATAATCATAATAATGCTTGGTTATATAAACAACATTAATTTTATCTCCGATGTGATGTATTAAATTGATTCATTCCATAAACTTTTCCAATTTTGATTGTACAATGAACAAATTATTTAATGACACATCTCTGCTATATATTCTTTACCTGTTTTTGAAGTTCTTCCATTCTCTGCATAAGTTCATCAAACTCTAATGATTCTCCATAAATAAAGAAACGCCTCATATCAGCATAATCATCTTGCCATGCCTCCATAACCGATTCTGGTATCTTAAAGTTGATGGTTGATGGTGAATGTAAATTATAGTTTACGTACTTCAATGCATAATATGTTTTGCGATGCTCAACAATGGTGTCATAAAGATTTCGATTCGATAAAGCTTCTACACCATATTTGGTATCCATCAGTTTCTCCAAGTCATACAGATGTCGTGACATTCGTACGCTTCTTGGTTTTTCTTTTTGGAATTCTTCTGCCAATAGAAATAGTTTCTCAAGGAACGTACGAGTAGGAACTACGGTTCTAACAAAACTATCTGCATCAGTATCTTCTCCATCAAAACTTTCACCTATTAGAGAACGGATTGGTCGTAATTCCGTTGGTTCATCCATTGAAAGACAACTTATCTCAATCTTTACACGTGGAGGAATATAATTTATCGTATCCTCAAGAATTGACGGGTAGTGTAACAGAATTACCGTAGGATCTTTATCTGAATCTATCGGTCGCCATTCTCCATCTTTATCTTGTACCTGAGATACATTCTCGATGGTGTAACCTGAAACTCCTATTTCTTTCAAGTTGGCATCTAATTGAGCAGAAAGAGTCTCGTGGATATATGCTCGTGACATTTTGCGTAATTTTTCACGCTGACTTTTACCAGTCTTCTCAATACCAAAGAATGAATGACTGATTGCTAAGTCAATGTCTTCAGAAAAACGTTCTATGATGCCAAAACCTTTTGACAACGATGTTCCGC
>JAFZDY010000034.1 GCA_017560945.1 Bacteroidaceae bacterium
CTGTCCGATAAAATGTGTACTTTTGCTCATGGTTATTGTGTTTGTGCAAAAGCAAAATAACCAAAAAGGACTGATTCCTGCAATATGGAACCAGTCCTAATTTTTTTATTCCCTCAAAAAAGTTTTATCGGACAGCAATAATTGTATTTAGTTATTTTTTGATGTTCAAGGTGCTGGTTTTTAGTTATCTGAAAATGTAAATTAAAGTGGAGGATAATATTCATTTATGGGCATAAAAAATGGGCTAACACTTCTTTCTTTTCTCGAAATCAAGTGTCAGCCCGCTTGTTTTTTTATTGATTGTTAAAAATCAGTTACATCTGTTGATTTTCGTTTAGACGAATTTTTCTCCCATTTTTATTTGTGCGTCGTTGATGATTTTTCTGAGCATATTTGTATTATCCTTGGGGCATATTAGCAACACATCTTCAGTGTCTGCAACCAAGTAATTTTCCAATCCTTGTACAACGATGATTTTCTCCGATTCGCGAGTACCTACAAAGCAATTGTCGCAATCGTACAAAAGAACCTTCTTTCGTTGTCTTACATTCCCTTGCTCATCTTTGGGAAGAGTGTCGTAATATGTACTCCATGTTCCTATGTCACTCCAGCCAAAGTCGCAGGTCATAACATACACGTTCTCAGACTTTTCAAGTATTCCATACTCGATAGGAATATTGGGGCATGCGGGGAAATATTTTTCAATGAATTTCTTTTCTTTATCTGTGCCATAAAGTGAGAGTCCTCCATTTCCTTCGAGGTTGGCAGCCAACTCAGGTGCATGGTGTCGAAAGGCATCCATTATGGTATGTGCCTTGCCCAAAAAGATGCCTGCATTCCAATAAAATTCTCCACTTTCAAGGAAGACCTCTGCCAACTCTTGCTCGGGCTTTTCAGTGAAAGTTTTCACGTCAAAAAAGTTCTCTCCGTCATTCTCTCCTACTTGAATATATCCATATCTGGTTTCTGCACGATGAGGACGTATGCCTATGCATAACAGACGGTTATGATGATCCACATAGTGGAACCCCTTGTCGATATCGTGGATAAATTTCTCCTCGCTGAGAATCAAATGATCCGATGGTGTGAACACAATATTGGCATCAGGGTCGATGGCATGGATGTGGTATGTCGCCCACGCCATACAGGGGGCTGTATTCCTTCGAGTAGGCTCTGCCAATACGTTTTGAGGCGGCATCTCTGGCAATTGCTCCTTTATCAATTCTACATATTCGGTGTTGGTCACCACGTAGATGTGTTCCTTTACTACTATCTTATTGTACCTGTCAAATGTCTGTTGCAACAGGCTTCGTCCAGTGTTGTAGAAGTCAAGGAATTGTTTGGGTAAGTTCTTGCGGCTCAGTGGCCAAAGTCGGTTACCAACTCCTCCAGCCATGATTACGCAATAGGTATTGTTTTTCATGATTATAAGCGTTTATTTCAAATCTTCTGCTAAGGTAAATCTTTATTTTGAGTCTTGCAAATATTATGTCTCTTTTCCCCTCTTTTTGGATGGGAATTTAGTAAATTCAAACTCTGTAAAGTCTTTTTAATGCTGATTGGGAGGAATTGTAAAATAGCTTAACAAAACTTGTGCACTATTGTGAGGCTTTTCTACCTATATTTATATATACATTATAGGGTATACGAACGATGCTCGTATACCCTATGAAGTAAGTTCCTGGTTTATTTGAATACAATCTACTTGTCTTGCAACAATTCTACGGCCTTCATTACGCTCGTGTCCTCTTCGTTGATGATGCGGTAGTATTCGTTCATTTCCCACAGATCGCGAGCGATGAGCGCCTTCATTTGCACCTTCAGCATAGGTATAGCCTCTGTGTAGAGTGCTTCGTCATATCTCACGCCGTCTTTCTTGCCATTTTCGATGAGTTGTTGAAGGAGTTCAGGTGTGACATCAAACTTCTTTTGGAAGGCTTCGAAATCCTTGTATTTCTTCGATAACTCCTCGCGATGCGATTCGATGTAACGCAAACTTGTATTGATGATGCTTCCCTTAGCAGAGAGTTCGCGATGATACTGGTTGTATAGTGTCGTATCCAAGGGGATGAAGTAGTCAGGCATAATGCCTCCACCACCATAGACAGTTCGTCCCAACTTGCGAGTACTATATTTCAATGAGTCAGGGAAGTGTATGCTATCTGCGTGAATGAATTCGCCCTTCTTGAAGCGCTCATTCAAGTCTTCCTTGTACTTTTTCTTGTCGTCGTAAGGCTTTTGTATGCATCGTCCAGCAGGGGTATAGTATCGTGCAGTAGTAAGGCGTATCATTGATCCATCAGGAAGGTCGAGCTGGCGTTGTACCAATCCCTTTCCAAATGAGCGGCGACCTACGACTTGTCCACGATCCCAGTCTTGTATTGCTCCTGATACAATCTCAGATGCTGAAGCTGAATATTCATCGATTAGCACCACTATGTTGCCAGTCTTCAACTTTCCGTCTCCCTTAGCTTTGAATTCGCGACGTGGTTGATTGAGCCCTTCTGTGTAAACTATCAGTTCGTCCGTGTCGAGGAATTCATTTGCAATCTCTACAGCCGTATTCAAATATCCTCCTCCATTTCCTTGCAAGTCAAGGATTAAGTGCTTCATACCTCGCTTTTTCAGCTTGTCTACCGCTTCGATAAATTCAGTGTATGTCGTCGCGCCAAAACTACTGATGCGGACATATCCTATGTTCTTGCTGATAAGATACGCGGCATCCAGGGTGTGAAGAGGTATCTTGTCACGAGTCACATCGAACGAGAGCAATTCTTTAAATCCCTGTCGAAAAATGCCCAACTTCACATGTGTGCCTTTGGGTCCTCTCAGGCGACGCATAATCTCTTCGCGGCTCATCTTTACGCCAGCAATAGTCGAGTCATTTACTGTTATTATGCGATCACCAGCCATGATGCCTACCTTCTCCGAGGGACCTCCTGACACTGGTTGAATGATGAATAGGGTATCCTCTACCATGTTGAATTGTACACCTATGCCCTCAAAGTTTCCTTGTAGTGGCTCGTTCATCTTTTTTACCTCCTCGGCATTGGAGTAAGCAGAGTGAGGGTCGAGTTTTTCCAACATCCCCAGTATGGCATCTTCCACCAGTTTGTCCTCATCCACCTTGTCTACATACAGGTTAGCGATGGCAAATTCTGCCAATTGCAACTTTCGCAAGGCATTTTGTGTGGCAACCTCCTTGTTTGTTAGTACGTTTTGCGCTTGCAGTTGTGCAATAGTGCACACGCACAAGAGTGCCAATATATAGATTTGTTTCATATGAGATTCTATGTCTTTATTTTACTCCATTTTCATTCCTTCGGGCAAGAAGGGGGTTACGTCCTTTCCATAACTCATCAGTTCGCGCACCACGCTTGAACTGATGTTGGTCAATTCAGGCTCAGTAAATAGCAGTATAGTTTCCAACCCTGCCAATTGTCGATTGATGTCTGCTATACTCTCTTCGTATTCAAAGTCCTTCACTGATCGAATGCCTCGGATGATGAATTGTGCATCCATTCGATGGGCAAAGTCTATGGTAAGGTCGCTATATGCTTCTACGCGAACACGTGGCTCCGATGCGTAGTAGTCGCGCACCATCTGCAGACGTTTCTCTGTAGGCAACACTGTCTTTTTTTTATCGTTCACCCCTATGCCGATGATGATTTCATCCATAAACGTCAGTGCACGGCGTACGATGCTTGCATGTCCAGTGGTAAAGGGGTCGAATGTCCCCGGGAATATAGCTTTTTTCATAAGTCTTTTTTAGTATTCTTCTTCTGCCTTATCTTCCTCTACAACAAGGTTGTCGATGATGAAACTCTGTCTCTCCATAGTATTCTTTCCCATGTAGAAGGCGAGTAACTCTTTCACGAGGTCGTTCTTGCGTAGCGATACCTGTTCGAGGCGGATTTCAGGGCCTATGAAGTTCTTGAACTCATCGGGCGATATTTCGCCAAGACCTTTGAATCGAGTGATTTCAGGGTCAGGACCCAGTTGTTCAATGGCGGCTACTCGTTCCTCCTCGCTATAGCAATAGCGGGTGATGAATTCGCTCTTGCTTGCCTTTTCGCCTGCTATCTGCTCCTCACTTGCTGCTTTCTTCTTTATTTTGCTACGCTTGTTGCGCACGCGGAAGAGGGGTGTTTGCAATATGTAGACGTGTCCTTTCTTGATAAGGTCGGGGAAGAATTGCAGGAAGAATGTAA
This sequence comes from Bacteroidaceae bacterium, assembly GCA_017560945.1. Taxonomy (GTDB): domain Bacteria; phylum Bacteroidota; class Bacteroidia; order Bacteroidales; family Bacteroidaceae; genus Phocaeicola_A. The sequence continues at coordinate 4,212 of JAFZDY010000034.1, forward strand.
TCATCAGCAAGCGTATGTGCATGCCATCCACATCGGCATCGGTGGCGATGATGACCTTGTTGTAGCGAAGTCCGTCAATGCCGTCTTCGATGTTGAGTGCGGCTTGCAACAGGTTGAATTCTTCGTTTTCGTACACCACCTTCTTGGTCAATCCATAGGTATTCAGTGGCTTACCGCGCAAGCTAAAGACGGCCTGTGTATTCACATCGCGGCTCTTGGTGATAGATCCACTCGCAGAGTCACCCTCAGTGATGAAGATGCTGCTCTCCTGGCGGAACTCACCCTTGGTGTCGTTCAAGTGTATGCGGCAATCGCGCAATTTGCGATTGTGGAGGTTGGCCTTCTTAGCACGTTCGCGTGCCAATTTTGTCACGCCTGCAATGGCTTTGCGTTCCTTCTCCGATTCTGTAATCTTTTGAAGCATCACTTCGGCCACGTCAGCATTCTTGTGCAGGTAGTTGTCCACCTCCTGCTTTACGAAGTCTCCCACGTACTTGTTCACGCTCACTCCGTCGGGCGACATGGTGGGCGAGCCGAGTTTTACCTTTGTTTGGCTTTCAAATACAGGCTCCTCCACATTCAGTGCTATGGCGGCTACGATGCCGTTTCTGATGTCGCCATACTCGTGATTCTTGTTGTAGAACTCCTTGATGGTGCGTGCGATGTGCTCCTTGAATGCACTTTGGTGTGTACCTCCGAGCGGAGTGTACTGGCCGTTGACAAAGGAGTAGTACTCTTCGCCATTCTGATTGGTATGTGTGAAGGCTATCTCGATGTCCTCGCCATGGAGGTGTACGATAGGGTACAACTCCTGTGCCGTCATGCGGTCTCTCAGTAGGTCCATCAATCCATTACGCGAGATGAGGCGTCGTCCGTTGTAAACGATGGCAAGTCCTGTGTTCAGGTACGTGTAGTTGCGCAACATGGTGTCTACCGTCTCTTCGCGATAGCTATAGTTCTTGAACAGTGTGTTGTCAGGTTCAAAGAAGATGTAGGTACCATTCTCGTCGTTGGTGTCCTGTGTGGTGTCGGTTAGCAGTACGCCCTTCTCGAATACGGCCGAGCGCACCTTTCCGTCGCGATAACTACGTACTTCGAAGTGGCTACTCAGTGCATTCACCGCCTTCACACCCACACCATTCAATCCCACACTTTTCTTGAAGGCTTTGCTATCGTACTTTCCGCCTGTGTTCAGCACGCTCACGGCCTCTATCATTTTTCCTTGGGGAATGCCTCGGCCATAGTCGCGTACGCTCACACGCAGGTTTTCATCGATGTCTATCTCGATGCGTTTGCCCGCATTCATCTTGAATTCGTCGATGCTATTGTCGATGACCTCCTTCAGTAGCACGTATATTCCGTCATCGCTATGGCTTCCGTCGCCCAGCTTTCCAATGTACATACCTGGGCGTGTGCGGACGTGATCCATGTCGCTCAGGTGGCGTATGTTATCTTCGTTATACTCTACTGTGGGAGTGTCTGCGTTCAAATTTAGGTTGAGTTCTTCCATGATTATATGCTTTTCTTGTATGCTCTTCTCCGTTTGTGTTGAGTGGTGTCGAAGTATTCCCACTGGGCTTGCACTTTGTTGTTGCTCTCCAGTTCGGGGTTACTCTCGGCATCCTTGAATCCCATTGACTGATACATAGGGATAAGGTCGGTGAAGAGTAGTGAGTTTACACCTTTGCTTTGGTATTCAGGCTTTACTCCTACCAACAGGAGGTCAAGCGTCTGTGGGCGTCCCCACTTGAGGGCTTTCAGCAAGTGCCACCATCCGAAGGGCCACATCTTGCCTTTGGCCTTTTGCAGGGCTTTCGACATCGATGGCATGGACACTCCTACTGCTACCAGGTTGTTGTCGGCATCTTCCACCAAGGTGACCATGCGCAGGTCGATGATGGGAAGGTAGGTAGCCACGTATTGGTCAATTTGTTGCTGAGTCATGCGCGAGAAACCATAGAGTGGGGCATACGTGTCGTTGATGAGGTCAAATATCTTTTGCCCATAGTTCCCCTCCTTTATTTCCTTCATGTTCTTCAACTTCTTGATGTGAAGGCCATACTTCCGGCTGATGAGGTCTGATATGCGCTTCATCTTGTCGGGTATTCCGTCGGGGATGTTTATTTTGAATTCCACCCAGTCGGCATCCTTTTCCATGCCATAGGCTTCGATGTGTCGTGGGTAGTAGGGGTAATTGTAGATGGTGGCCATGGTACCCAGTTGGTCAAATCCCTCGACGAGCATGCCCTCGGCATCCATGTCGGTAAATCCCAGTGGGCCTTGCATCTCGGTCATTCCTCGTTCCTTTCCCCATGCGGCTACGGTGTCCAGCAGGCGGTGGCTCACCTCCTCGTCGTCGATGAAGTCTATCCAACCAAATCGCACGTTCTTCGTTCCCCACGTCTCGTTGCTACGATGGTTGATGATGGCTGCTACGCGTCCCACTATCTTTCCCTGTTCGTTGTAGGCGAGGAAGTAGTCTGATTCGCAAAATTCAAAGGCAGGATTCTGTTTTGCGTCGAAAGTACCCAACATATCATCGTACAGGTCAGGTACGGAGTATGGGTTGTCCTTATAGAGTTCGTAGTTGAAGCGGATGAAGGCATTCAACTCCCTCTTTGTCGTTACTTTCTTTATCTCTATCATTGCTTTTGCTCTTTTTAACTATACTCTCTTTTTTCTTGTTGTCTATATCGAAATGTGTCGCTATTGGGTGGTTAGTGTGGCGATTGGAGCCCTTCCTCCCCTCCCTTAGCCTGTCATTGTTGCATTATCAGGTAGGTGGTGTATCCCACGTAGCACAATACCATCAGTATGCCCTCGGGGCGTGTGATGATGCGCTTGCCCATGAAGAAGCCTGCAATCCACAGAAGCGCACTGGCTACGATCAGTGTCACGAGGTCGAAGTTGGTGATTCCTCCCAGTGGCAGGTCGCTGATGGTGGCGCTGGCGCCCAGTACGGCAAAGGCGTTGAATAGGTTGCTTCCGATGGCGTTACCTATGGCCATGCTTGGGTTCTTTTTCAGTGCAGCCGATACCGAGGTGGCCAACTCGGGCAACGATGTGCCACCTGCCACCAGTGTGAGGCCGATGACCGACTCGCTCACACCCAACGAGCGGGCAATGCCCGAGGCACCATCGACGAACAGTTGTCCGCCACCTATCAGTGCGCCCAATCCCAGCAGTATCAGTAGTGTCGATTTCCACATGGGCATACTGCGTATCTCGCCCTCCTCCTCGTCGCTACCATTCTTGGCGATGGCGAAGGTGTATCCCATGAAGATGGCGAAGAAACAGAGCAGCATCAGTCCGTTGCTACGATTGATGACATTGGTCGTGCCACCATCCAGTAGCACGTCGTTAGCACAAAGGAACAGTACGATGGACGAAAGCACACACAGGGGTATCTCCTTTGCCAGCGTGCCCTTTCCTACAGGAATGGGAGCCACTATGGCCGTTACACCCACTATCATCAAACAGTTGAATATGTTGCTTCCCACCACATTGCCGATGGCCAGTTCCGCACTACCGTTCAGCGACGATATGAAGCTGATGACAAACTCGGGCGCTGATGTGCCAAAGGCCACTATGGTCAAGCCGATGACCAGGTTCGAGATGTTGAAACGCTTGGCCACCGATGCTGCACCGTCGGTCAGTGCATTGGCACCCCACAGGATGAGTAGTAGTCCGCCAACGAGGAAGATAGTATCTAACATAATCTTTGTCTTTTTTTGTCTTTTCTTGTTTCTTTTTTGATGAGATATGGGGGTGATGTATGGGGTGGGTATGATGTTTTTTTTCGTGCTTACCCCTCCGTGGCCTTGCGACACAGTATCCACACCTTGTTGCCCTTGGATAGTGTGGTGGCAAACAGGTAGTCGTCGCCTCCCTCGGGTAGTTTGAATCGCTTGCGCAACTCGGCCACACTATCGGGGAAGTTGCGCACCGTCACATTTGCCCTTTTCACCGATGTCAGCATCTCCTTCACCTCGCGCTTGCCAAATCCACCGTAGGCCATCACCTCGAACACTCGGCCGGGGAATTCCCTCAGGCACTGGTTGCTGGTGTACAGGTGGCTATTGGGGTGCAACTTCTCCACTCCGTAGTGCGAGGCCACTGTGCGAAAGGCTCCCGCCTTCATGAGCACTCCGTTGGGTTCGTACAGGTATCTCTTTATCTCTGTCGCCACGGGGTAGGTGGAGTTCTCCTCCTCCTGTCGGGTGAAGCAGAAGGGGGCAGGCCACTCTGCAGGCACACTTGCGGGCAGATTGGTGCACACGATGCGGGCATTAGCCGAGTTGGCATCGGCCTCCATCACCAGCAGTAGTTCCTTGCACTCGCCCTTTACGGCCACCACGTGCACCTCGCTCACACACTGAAGTTGCTCGAGTGCCAGACTTATGTCGAGCATGGGCGATAGTTTCACTATTACCCTCTCTGCCTTCTCCATCAGTGTCTGTTGCAGGCGACTGATGTCTGGTTCGCAATCGCTTATGAGCACCGTCTTTCGTCCCTTGGTGTCGCGTCGGGCGGGGTCGATGAAGATGACACTCTGTCGCTCCATCTCCTGCAGGTACTTCACCGAGTCGGCATTCACCACCTCGGCATGGGGCAATCCCAGCAGGGGCATGTTGTGTTCAGCCAGTGCACACAGTTCGTCCTGTCGTTCCACATAGGTGGCTCTCTCGAATCCTCTCGCCATGCAGGCGAAGTCCACGCCAAAGCCTCCCGACAAGTCTGTGATGCGCTCCCTCTTCATCCCCTCGGGTATCAGTGTCGCTTTGTACAGGGCGGTCACCTCCGACGAGCATTGCTCCATGGACAGGTGGTGCGGGTAGCGTATGCCAGCTATCTTCCACCACGTGGGTAGTTTGGTGCGTGCCGTTTGGCGGGCAGCTATCTGCACTATGGCCGTACTCATGTTCACCTTGGGGTAGCGGGTAGCCCTCAGGGCCAATGCCTGTACATTGTCCTCGGCATGTTCCTCTATGAAGGCCAAAGTCTCGGGTGATATCTCCTTTCTTGCCATTTCCCTGTGTGCGTATGGTGTGATGCTTGTGTGCTGAGGGGAGGGGTGAGTGGGGTGTGTGCACCTTCCCTGCTGCATTTTTAGTAGTTACTTAGTCTCTTTGCCTATGCTATTTTTTCGGTCGCTATGGGTGTCACAGTCCTATGTATAGTAGGCTCTGCAAAGGTACGAAATAAATATGACTTGCGTAGCTTGATGAGATTTTTTTTCGGATAATTCTAAATTATTTTCTTGGCATGCAGATGGTGATGAACAAATTAAAGAATGAAATAATTTAAAGAATGAAAAGTTGTCACGCTCCGCAAGGTTCTTGTGACTAAATTCTTCTGTTCAAAATTTCAAAGATCTCGGTGCAAATTTGCTTTTGTTGGATGACCCTTTCCCTGTCTTCCCTTTTATTTGCCGGCTTTGTTGGGTGAGGAGTATCAAGTTCTGCAGCACTATCTACTCCCCTCCATAGAGGGAGGGGCAGGGGGAGGGTCTCCCTTTTCTACCGCAAAGATACAATTCTGTGCCCTGGGATGTCAAGAGGCAGTGCCGTTTTGGCGGAGATTTAACACAATGGAGAGCCATCTCTCAATCCCCCCAAAGAGTGGAGGTTCAAAGAGATACAGGATTGTCCCCTCCCTTTCGGGGTAGTTGGAGGGGGCTACTCTTTAACAATTGATTTTTGTAGGTTTGTAAGGATAATTCAAGAAATGCAAGAA
>JAFZDY010000035.1 GCA_017560945.1 Bacteroidaceae bacterium
GACTGAAAATCACAGAGGTAAGTATTTATGCAAAGTTTTGCCACCCTCAAAGTAAACTGCATGTTTTGGGCACTCTAACGCTCATTTTTTTTCGTTTGTGCAAGGATACGACTGCTTGTTTGCGTGCTTAGTTTTGCAGAATTGCAGAATTATGAGTTACTTTGTAGCGAATATTTTCTTAAGGAGTTGCAATGAGTACAGGAGTGCAGACACCATACCTATATCTAAAGAATCAAAGAGGTCTCGATGGACTTAGCGGATAATAGTGCTGCTGACATTTACAGATCCTTCCTCCCAAGGTTGTCAGGATGACAGAGGCGGAATGAACTTTGAATTTTGAATTTTGAACTTTAAATATGAAACAATTGATGAAAAAACTTCTCATTTTAGTGGGTTTGTTTGTTGCGATGGCAGGCTGTAACCGTAGTGCAGAACAAATTCTGTTGATGGCAGAGGAATGCTTGGAAACCTGTCCCGACAGTGCTTACCATTGCCTGCAATATGTAGAAGGTATAGACGGGTGGAACGATGAACTGCGTGCACGGTATGCCTTGCGATATACACAGGCCATGCATAAGTGTCGCATTCCTTTAGAGGATGATTCGCTCATCAATACTGCGGTAGCGTACTATACTGGCAGTCGTGACCGACATAGGTTGGCTCTATCCTTATTATATAAGGGACTTGTACATAAGCAGTGTGGGGAGGTGGAGCAGGCTACAGAAAGTTTTGTGGCCAGTGAACAAGCTTTTGAGGGAGTGGAGGACAATCAATACAAGGCATTGCTATTCAATCACTATGGCAGTTTGTTGATGAAACAGGGTGTATATGAGGAGGCATTAATGTATTACAAAGAATCGTACAGATATAAATTGTTAGGTGATTCCATTCATTATGTAGTGTCAGCTTGTGGACAGATAGCCAATATATATGAAATGATAAATATGCCGGACAGTGCTGTGACCTATTTTGAACTTGGTTTATCGTATGCGGATAAATTGAATAATGAAAAAAGGGGGTGTTATTTTTTATTGTTACATGATTATGCAGCATTTTGGATGAGTTGTAAAAACTATACTGAAGCAGAACGTTTGTTGCAAGATTGTATTGGCAACTTAGAAAATTCAGAGTATAGTTATACTTTATACTCAGCCTTGACGACCCTTTATTATGAAAAGGAGGAGTTGGAGAAGGCTCTTTCTTATGGTCGGCAGATATTGGGAAGCGACGATAGCCTGACAGTATGCGGCGGATATTTGCGCCTGTACAATATCCACAAGGCTATGGGACAGATGGATTCGGCCTATCATTACCATAACCTATATAGACAATATGATAGCGACATTACTTTGCGACGACGGACTGCCGAGGTGGCTGCCATTCCCCACAAGATGAAGGTGGCACAGTTGGCTCAGGAAAATAGTGCTTTGGCAGGATGGCGAATGTGGTTGGTGGTGGGACTGATTGCCATAACCGTACTATGGTGGGGGATATACCGCACCATACGATGCAGACATCGCCGTGAACAAAACGCAAAAGAGCAGGAGTTGGCGGTAAAAAGTGAAGAACTGGAGTGCGTAGGTAACAAGTATGGTAAGACTTCTGCCGAACTTGGCCGGCTGAAGGGGGCACTGACCAATCACGTGGATGCCATAAACCGCATGAAGAAGGAACATCAAGCGATATTGGAAAAACACCGAACGGAGATTGAGGAGCTGAAGAGGAGCGTGAAGGAACTGAAGGAGGAGATACGTGACCTGAAGAAATCCGATCGTGCAACCTTGCGAACGGAGAATGAACTGAAACAGGCGCTGCATCACATGGAAAAGGAATTAGAGAAGCGAGCCGACCAACTGAGTGAAGCAGAGCATCAGCACGAAATAGACAGACGGATAGAACACTTCATGGCAAGCGGAGAATGTAAAAGGGCTGTGGATATGCTGTTGAGCTTAAGACTGAAACGGAAGGTGGATGCGCGGTATGACATCGGGCGTGAAGAGTACCACTACCTGATGATGCAACTGATGGAACAGGAGAATCCTGCCCTATATGCCCAATTGGAACAATGTGAGCTGGATAAGAAGAAAAGGACATTGTGTTGCATGATAGCCCTTGGACTGGACGACATCGACATGATGGCCGAGGCCGTATGCCTCTCGCCATATACGGTGAAAGAGTATCATAAGGAGTGCGAGGAAATGGTGAAAAGGTGTAGGGAGTAAGGATTCAAGGTTTAAAGTTCAAGATTCAAGGTTCAAGGTTCAAGGTTCAAGGTTCAAGGTTCAAAATTAGTTCGCTATCGCTCATCAAGCTGCGCAAGTCAATCATCGTAGGGGCAGGGTCTGCCTGCCCTCTTACAAAGGTTCAACACGGTACGTGACAATTTTCATCCACAGATTTCGCAGATGACGCAGATGGATATTTGCCATGCGGCGTGATAATGTAGGGGCAATCCCTTGTGGTTGCCCCTAAATCGGTCAATAGATTGGGCGCTCACAAGGGGTGCCCTTACGAATAATGAATCATAAAGCAATCCGTGTTGTCCGCGTCATCCGTGCCTAAAAAAGAGGTATGAATTATGACACACCCCCTTACTATCTGGTGTGTATTCTGTTTCTATTCGTCAAACTTGAATACGAAGTCTTCGAGAATACAGAGCGACTTCTCCTTTGTTTCGGAGTCGAAAACGAAGTAGAGGGCATGCTTGCCTGTCAGTTCGGCCAATGCAGGAAGGGTTGCTTCCAATTCTGTTGACTCTTGTGGCATGGTGGCTTTCAGTTCTATGGTGCCCAATACTTGTCCGCCTTGTGAGGCCCATGGTCTGTCGGACATCACGGTGATGGTGCCATCCACTCCTTCGGGAATGAGGCGGAGCAGGAGGCGAAGATTCTTCTTGCCCTGTGTGGAGGTGAAGTTGAAGTACTTGTATCCGACGATAGAGCCTGCAGTGTTGTTGACCACTCGATTGGTATTGTTGCGCAAATCGTATGGAGCCTCGAAATTATCCTCGGTACCATAGGATGCCTCTATATAAGAGCCGTAGTAGGTGTAGTTGGGCCATTCGTGTTCGCCTTTCTGCGGACCAGTATGCCAACAAGCGAGACCTGCTGAATGACGTTCCACTGGATTGAGTCCATCCAGTGAGAAACCTTCGGAATTGTACTCTCCTTCAGAGATGATGACCTTGCCACCTTTGCCCTCTTCTACTTGCACTTCGATGGGGGCTACCATTGCCTGGCGGGCATATTCATTTAATCCGGTTTGGCGATGGTAAACGACGTACCATTGTCCATTGACTTCACAGATGCTGCCATGGGTGTTTCCCGATACGCATCCTGTTGCTATCACATTGCCCTCTTCGTCAATTTCCCTTCCGCGACCGTCGATGATGGTGCCACCGTATGTCCACGGACCCAAAGGCTGGTCGCTGTAGGCATAGGCCAATGTGTAATTGGTATTGGGTAATCCAAACTCACCTTCCTCAGTCCATCGGCTGTAAATGAATACATATTTATCCTTTATCTTACGAATGGAGGAGGCCTCAAAGAAACGGAAAACACCTGGTTGGTCCTTGGAAGAAATCATGTCCTCCACAATCTCTGTGCCCGGCTTTACCGTAGCCATTGTTGATGGGTCCAGTTCAGCTCCGAATGAGCGCTCAAATCCCCAATATCCATACACACGTCCGTCATCATCGACGAATACGGCAGGGTCGAAACTTAACACTCCGTCACTCACATTGGGATTACTTTTGCTCCAGTTACAAATTTCAAACGGACCGTCGGGTCGTGCACTTTTGGCTATCAGACCGTTGCGTCCACCAGCCTGGTCGTTGGGGTATAGGTAATAGGTCTTTTGCCCATCAGTGCCTTCCACTAAAGTGACATCTGGGGCAAACAGTACATCTGCTGTTCCTTTTGCATCGAAGGGCTCTCCGTTGGCATTCTTGTCGACAATCAGGATGATGCCATCGTACCGCCATTGAGTCAAGTCTTCGACCGGAGCTGACCATACAACCTGGTCACGTCCGCAATAGTCAGTCTTGATATTGTCATGCGAACCATACACATATACACGTTGTTTTCCAGGATTGTCCGGATCTTCAAAGATATATGGCTCTCCATCGGGGATGTGTTCCCACAAGGGCAGAAATGGATTTCCAACGGTTGTAAGTGTGCTTTGACTTGTCTCTGCTTGATTGGCACACGAAGTGACCAATAGTGTACTGCAGGCTGCTGCCGTAATGAGTTTCATAGCTTTTGCTTTCATAATAATTGTATTGAGATGGATACCTTTAGTGTATGTTTTGTGTGCAAAAATAAACAAAAAACGTGTCATGGAAAAAGTTAACACAGAAAAGTTTGCTTCTTCCAAGATACAAGCCTTCAAAGCCTTTGCAAGAATGCATTCTTCAAGCTGGAAGAATGGTAATCTTTGGAGCTAACGAATGGTATTCTTTCAAGAGAAACAACTCATTGGTTGTGACAGAGGGTTGTTCAACACCAAAGTTTGGTAAAGAACGAAAAAAAATATTCTACATGTGCATCAGTTTCCCATTTTTGTATTACTTTTGCAACGTGTTTCTGTAGAAACGCGCCATAAAAACCATTTGAGTAATATGCAGAGTGCAAGAGCATCATTTTCATGTGTAGTGTGCAGACAGTTTGGCTGGCTGACCTTTGGATGTGCGCCTGCGGGTATATGGTAGATAGGGAAGAAGTGTTATCCATGTGGACGGATAGCGCTTTCTTTGTTTTTTATGGCAGAAAAAGATGAATTGATTAACAACATAAAGAATATAAGAAAAAGAATATGAAGCAAGACATGATTGTAATCCTCGACTTGGGTAGCCACGAAAATACCGTGGTGGCCAGAGCCATCCGTGCGTTGGGTGTGTATAGCGAAATTTATCCGCACGACATCACCGCTGCTGAATTGAAGGCATTGCCAAACGTGAAAGGTATCATCATCAATGGTGGCCCCAACAACGTAATTGATGGTGTTGCCATCGATGTACTCCCTGAAATTTACGAAGCCGGATTCCCCGTGATGGCAGCCGGACACGACAAGGCACTCTGCGAGGTGAAACTTGCTCAGTTCGCTAATGACGAAGAGGCTATCAAGGAGGCCGTGAAAGGTTTCGTTTTCGATACATGTAAGGCTGAGGCTAACTGGAATATGAAGAACTTCGTAGCCGATCAGGTGGAACTTATCCGTCAGCAGGTGGGCGACAAGAAGGTGCTTCTTGCTCTCTCTGGTGGTGTGGATAGCTCTGTGGTGGCTGCTCTCCTTTTGAAGGCTATCGGTGACAACCTCGTGTGTGTACACGTGAACCATGGTCTCATGCGTAAGGGTGAGAGTGAAAACGTGGTGGAGGTATTCCGCAACCAGCTTTGTGCCAACCTTATCTATTGCGATGTGACTGACCGTTTCTTGGGCTTGTTGGAAGGTGTAGCTGATCCTGAACAGAAGCGTAAGATTATCGGTGGTGAGTTCATCCGTGTATTCGAAGAAGAGGCTCGCAAGTTGGATGGTATCGACTTCCTCGGTCAGGGTACTATCTATCCCGACATCGTGGAAAGTGGTACTAAGACTGCCAAGTGTGTGAAGTCTCACCACAATGTGGGTGGTCTTCCCGAAGATCTTCAGTTCGAACTCGTTGAGCCGTTGAAGCAACTCTTCAAGGACGAAGTTCGTGCGTGTGGTCTCGAACTTGGCTTGCCTTATGAAATGGTATATCGTCAGCCGTTCCCCGGCCCTGGATTGGGTGTACGTTGCTTGGGTGCCATCACTCGTGACCGTCTTGAAGCTCTCCGCGAATCGGATGCCATCCTCCGTGAAGAGTTTGCCCTTGCTGGGCTTGACAAGAAGGTTTGGCAGTACTTTACTGTAGTGCCCGACTTCAAGAGTGTAGGTGTGCGCGACAATGCTCGTTCATACGATTGGCCTGTCATTATCCGTGCGGTGAATACCATTGATGCAATGACTGCTTCTATCGAGCAGATTGAATGGCCCATCCTCATGAAGATTACTGATCGTATCCTCAAGGAGGTTCCCGGTGTAAACCGCGTTTGCTACGATATGTCACCGAAACCATCGGCTACTATTGAGTGGGAATAATCTACAAGAACGATTATTAGATACAATACGCGCTTCCATCATTCATGGTGGAAGCGTTTTTTTTTCTGATAATCTTGTTTTAAAAAAATATAATATGACAAAATATTACTACTTTTCTTTGTTTATATATCAAATTTATGTATTTTTGCGGCTTAAAATAACAAAATGAAAGAGATATGAGTGCAAAACAGAAAAGATATTTCCTCTCTGAGGACGATATACCCCGCTACTGGTACAACATTCAGGCAGACATGGTGAACAAACCCATGCCTCCGTTGAACCCGCAAACTAAGGAACCGTTGAAACCTGAGGATCTTTATCCAATCTTTGCCAAGGAACTTTGTCATCAGGAACTTGATATGGAGAATGCATGGATAGAGATACCCGAACCTGTGCGCGAGTATTACAAATATTGGCGTTCGACTCCACTTGTACGTGCCTATGGATTGGAAAAAGCGCTGGGAACCCCTGCACATATCTATTTCAAGAATGAGAGTGTAAGTCCTATCGGCTCGCACAAACTCAACTCTGCCATCCCGCAAGCCTACTATTGCAAGCAGGAGGGTGTGACCAATGTGACCACCGAGACAGGCGCCGGTCAGTGGGGAGCGGCCCTCTCGTATGCAGCCAAACTTTTTGGCCTTGAGGCTGCTGTATATCAAGTGAAGATCAGTTATAACCAGAAACCCTACCGACGTAGCATCATGCAGACATTCGGTGCGCAGGTAACTCCTTCGCCCTCTATGTCAACCCGTGCAGGAAAGGACATACTTACTGCTACTCCTAATCATCAAGGTTCGCTCGGTACGGCCATTTCCGAAGCCATAGAGTTGGCTCGTACTACACCGAATTGTAAATACACCCTCGGTTCGGTACTCAGTCATGTGTCTCTGCATCAGACCATCATTGGCCTTGAGGCAGAGAAGCAAATGGAGATGGCGGGTGAATACCCCGACATTGTCATTGGATGTTTTGGTGGAGGTTCGAACTTTGCTGGCATCAGTTTCCCCTTTATGCGTCATACCATCAAGGAGGGACGTAAAACCCGATTCATTGCTGCTGAGCCAGCTTCGTGCCCCAAACTTACTCGAGGTAAATTCCAATATGACTTTGCGGACGAGGCTGGATATACTCCCTTACTGCCTATGTACACCCTTGGACATAAGTTTGCTCCGGCCAATATCCATGCCGGTGGCCTTCGTTTTCATGGGGCAGGTGTCATCGTGTCACAACTTCTCAAGGATAAACTGATGGAGGCTGTGGATATACCTCAACTGGAAACCTTTGAGGTTGGTTGTCTATTTGCTCAAGCAGAAGGTATTATCCCTGCTCCCGAATCGTGTCATGCCATTGCTGCTGCTGTACGCGAGGCAAAGAAATGCATTGAAACGGGTGAGGAAAAGGTTATCCTTTTCAATCTCTCAGGACATGGTCTTGTGGATATGGCTTCGTATGACCAGTATTTGGCTGGCAACTTGATGAACTATGATCTACCCGATGAGGTGATAGAAAAGAGTTTGGGAGAATAGGTGAGAGAATGCTCCTATTTACATCTCTGCGTGCCCGCATGAAATTGGCCGGTAATCTCCTTTTCCAACTCTGGGGAGAGTAGGAAGGCGTGCTTCAAATCTTCGGCTGCACCTTGGGGATTGCCTGCCTGGTGACGGGCGCGTCCGCGTTCGTAATAGGCTTTGGCGTAGTTGGGCATCAGGTCGATGACTTTATCGTATAAAAGTATGGCATCGTCTGCTTTGCTTTGTGTCATGCAGATGGATGCGGCATACATCAGATTTTCTACGAGAGGGGAAAGTTGGAGATCTTTATCAGTTGTCATTGCTATACCTTATTATATATAGGACTATAGATTATACAGAATATGGTTGATGAGGTGAGGCTCTTTTACTCAGGAAGGTAAACAAATCAGTTCGCCATCCATTCTTATCAGTTCTTCGCCTTGTAGGTAGCGGAGTACCTCTACTGCCTTTTCTCGTGAACAGAACGTTTCGGCTTCTTCCATGAATACGAGCAGGGGGAGAGTGCCTTCTCTTTCATTCAGTAACTTCTCCAGTAAGAGTCTCACTTCGCTAAATACCCCTCGTTTAAGCCCTGTGGGATGGTTGCTCAAGCATACATCGCACTGCCCGCAATCGTGTTCATTCTTCTCGCCGAAATAATAGAGTAACAAGCGGCTACGGCATTTGTTTGTCGATGTGGCGTATTCTATCATTGCCCCGATGCGGCTTTCGTATGCACTCTTTCGTTCTTCGTACACTGATTTTGGAATGACCAATCGGTCCTTATCTTCGCGACGCTGTACGTAGCGTATGAGAGGTGTTTTCTTATGGGGAATGTATCGTATGATACGATTGAAATTCAATGATTTCAATATCTCATACACGCGATGGTAGTTCAATCCTGCATGATGTGCCAAAAGGTGTTCATCGATATATACATAGTCGGTGAACAAGCCTGTGTAGGTACGCATAAGTACGCGTAGCAGATTTTCTGTGTCGGCATCGTCGCGTCTGCCGTACAATTCGTCTCTACGTACGGTGAACATAAGGCGAGAGGCATTCTCCTGTTCATCTACATACTCGATGTATCCTGCTTGGGTGAGAATGCGCAGGGCACTGTCTACAGGTACGGGGAAATGCTTGAAGTTATGGCAGAATTTTTCAAGGTCAAATTCATAAGTGACCCCTTCACCGCTACCCATGGCAAGTTGATAGTAGTAACTCAGGTGTTCGTACACCTGACGTATAAACTCTTTGTCGGGATAGGTGTTAGGGATACGCTGTTTGAGTGTCTGTGCATCGCGTGAACTTACCAACAGCACGGCGTAGGCAAAGGCTCCATCGCGTCCTGCTCGACCCGCTTCCTGGAAATAGGCTTCGGGTGAGTCGGGTAAATCGACGTGTGCTACCAAACGTACATCGGGTTCGTCGATACCCATACCAAACGCATTTGTGGCCACCATCACACGCGATTCGTTTCGTTGCCATTTACCTTGGCGTATGTCCTTGTCTACGTTGGGAAGTCCGGCGTGATAAAACTCTGCCGTTATACCTTGTTGGCGTAAGAATTCTGCCACTTCGCGTGTACGGTTTCTGCTTCGAGTGTAAACGATGGCACTACCCGGGATGCGTTGCAAGATGTGTATCAACTCGTTTACCTTGCTATCGGTTGGGCGTACCACGTATGCCAAATTCTCACGTTCGAAACTCATGCGGAAGACATTCTCCTGCTTGAAACCAAGCCGTACCTGTATATCCTTCACCACTTCGGGGGTGGCAGTGGCTGTCAATGCCAGTACCGGTACATCGGGTAGAAGTTTACGGATGTCGGCAATCTTTAGATAAGCAGGTCGGAAATCGTATCCCCACTGGGAGATGCAATGGCTCTCGTCTACCGTAATCATGGAGACGGGGATGCGCTTCAGTTTTGTGAGGAAAAGATCGGATGAGAGACGTTCGGGAGAAATGTAGAGAAACTTGTATTCACCATAGATACAATTCTCCAATGCTACAATAATTTCGTCGCGTGTGAGTCCTGTATAGATGGCAGCGGCTTTGATGCCTCGTGAACGGAGGTTGTTTACCTGATCCTTCATGAGGGCTATCAGTGGAGTGATGACAAGGCAAAGTCCTTCGTGAGCCAAAGCTGGTACTTGGAAAGTGATGCTTTTACCTCCTCCCGTAGGCATCAGTCCCAACGTATCGCGTCCACTCCCGATACTGTTGATGATCTCTTCTTGAATGCCACGGAAGGAGGTGTAGCCCCAATATTGTTGTAATATGTCGTGATAGCGACTCACTCCTCTGTAAAAGGTTTGATGTCTTCGATAAGTAGTTGCACTTCGCCGCGCTTGTGCGTATTTTCTTCGATGGTGTAGCAGATGTCGAAAGCACGCTTGGTCTTGATGTATCGTGCTTGAGAACTTTGTCCGAAGGCGATGCCATTCATTACATTGTTACTCTTGTTATCTACCAATTCCAGTTTGATATGCTCTTGTTCGCGTCCAACCACCTTGCTTGTGCCGTAGTCGTACACTTGATGAGTACAGAATACGGGTTTGTGATTGTCGGGTCCGAAGGGGTTGAAACGTTTCAAGTCGCTATAGAACTTTGAAGAAATTTCCTTGAAATCAAGTTCTGCATCAATATTGATAGTGGCCTTGGTTTGCTCAGGCAAGATATGCTCGGTCACATATTCTTCAAATCTGCGGGTAAATTCCTCCACATGCTCAATCTTCATCGAAAGACCAGCCGCGTAGGTGTGTCCTCCGAAGTTTTCCAGTAAGTCGCGACAGTTCTCGATGGCTTTGTACACGTCGAATCCTGATACTGAACGAGCAGAACCTGTAGCCATATTGTCTGTACGTGTGAGTACAACAGCTGGACGATAATAGATTTCGGTCAATCGGCTTGCTACGATACCAATCACACCCTTGTGCCATTGTTCGTTGAAGATGACAATGCTTCGTCTGTCATCCAATCCCTCCAATCCGGCTACAATGTTGTTGGCCTCTTCGGTCATGGCCTTGTCCAAGTCTTTACGTGTCTCGTTGTATTGATTGATCTGGTTGCTCTTTTCGATAGCAGCCTTGAAGTCACGCTCGGTCAACAAATCTACGGCTTCCTTTCCATTCTGTATGCGTCCACTGGCATTGATACGGGGACCAATCTTGAAGATGATGTCACCCATAGTAATCTCCTTGTCGCTAAGTCCGCACACATCAATAATAGCCTTCAATCCAACGCTGGGATTGGAGTTTATTTGACGCAAACCGTGATAGGTAAGTACGCGGTTTTCACCCATAATGGGCACAATATCACTGGCCACACTCACAGCCACCAAGTCGAGCAGGGGAGTCAATTGGTTGAACTCAATGCCGTTGTCCTTGGCAAATGCTTGCATAAACTTGAATCCTACACCGCATCCCGACAGGTGGGGGTAGGGGTAGGTTGCATCTTGTCGCTTGGCATTCAGTATTGCCACGGCATCGGGCAATTCGTCATCGGGTACATGGTGGTCACAGATGATGAAATCGATGCCTTTTTCCTTGGCGTATGCTATTTCGTCTATGGCTTTGATGCCACAATCAAGCACAATCACCAATTTTACGCCAGTTTCCAAAGCGTAATCCACTCCCTTGTAAGTTACTCCATATCCTTCGTTGTAACGATCGGGGATGTAGTAATCCATGTTGGAGTAGAACTGTTGCAGAAATTTGTACACCAGCGCTACGGCTGTTGTACCATCTACGTCATAATCGCCCCACACAAGGATACGTTCCTTGCGTCCCATGGCTTCATTCAGTCGAGCCACGGCCTTGTCCATGTCCTTCATCAGGAAAGGGTCGTGCAATTCGCTCAAATGTGGACGGAAGAAGCGCTTGGCTTCTTCTGCCGTGCGGATGCCACGTTCCCTTAGTAGACGACACAGCACCGGACTTATGCCCAATTGCTTGGATAATTCCTTAGCCGCCTCGATGTCTCCATTGGTGGGTGATTGGTAAATCCATTCGTTGTTCATTATATATGTTTTTATTTTTCTTTTCCATTCTCAGTGTCAGTCATTTATGTACGACCAAAAGGGGGCAGCAAATGCTGCTATATAGTGATAGCGACACGTCGGGCCGCATTTGAATGGGTAAAGGTACAAAAAAACATAATATAACGTATAGTTTCTGCCTGATATTTAAACTTTTTAAATGTAAATGATAAAAAAAGAGGTTTTATTATGTTATCTTACATAAAAAAAGAGTGAGGAAGACTTGCACTTGCAATCTTCCTCACACTCATTAATTCTTAGGTGAAATTGAATTTTACTTTATACCCAATTTTTTCTTGATGCTCTTGGGGAGAGCGTCCTTGTGAACGACGATGTTCATGGTCTTGTAGCGAACGAAAGCCTTAGAGGCATACCAAATGCCATCGTACTTACCGGCTTTTCCCCATGAGTTCTTTACCAAGTAATATTCGGTACCATGTTGGTCTTTAGCTTTACCATAGATGTGCATACCATGGTCATCGGTTGTTTCCCAATTGTCATAACCCAACTGACGTTCTTCCTGAGTGCACCATTTTTGAGGTACAGGACGTGTGATGGACTCGGCCTTCTTTTCTGCAGCACTCATCTTCAACCAACGAGCCATGTCAGAGCCGCCCAAGTCTTGGCTCTCTTCGAGGTCGGGCAATACGGCAAGTCCGTTGCGAGTAAATCCGTCTTCGCTCACGTCGCTACCCCATGCGATGGTGTATCCGTTTTCAATAGCGTTGTCAAATACCTCCATCAATTCATCGATGGGGAGGTTGTATGATTGTGCCCAACGCCAGTTGTCTTGAATCTCCAATACGAACTGCTCGTAGAAAGGATGGTGTGTGTATGAGGTGAGAGATACATAGTCGTCAGCATTTAATCCCAAAGACTCATAGAAACTCTTCGGAGTGTACTCCTTGCCTTTGTAGGTAAATGTTTCGGGACGAACACCGAGATAAGCATCGTAGATACCAGTCAATCCCTTGCGCCACAGAGGAGTACCATCGGGTGCAGTTTGGAGTTTCTTGTGGCTACCTTTAGCTATTGCAGCTACGTAAGCGTCTGTCACGGCCGAGAGCTCATTGTGATTTGAGAGGGTGTCTCCGTACATTACACCAGGACGCATCTCCTCTTCAGGAATGAGTCCGAAAGTCTTCATGCCATATATCACATCGTAAAACGAACCACCTTGTGAGAAAGAGGCATCACCGTGAGTGCGGATGGCTTTGTCGGCACGATCCATATACGTGTTGTACACGATGTACATTTCCGAGAAATCGAATTCTCCCTTACCCATGCGGAGGAGTTCGGATTCAATGAAACTCAGTGAAGAGTAACACCAACAAGTTCCTGCACGATTTTGATCCTTGATACTTGTGATAGGGATTTCCTTTGTATGTGTGAATACGAATCCCGTAGTGTCAGCCTTTGCGGCCTCTTGTGCCATTGCTCCCATACCTATCAGGGCGAGAGCGGCCAATGTCAAATGCTTTTTCATTTTTTTTGTCTTTTTGTTTTATTTTATTCTTCTTAATTCTTCATGATTTCTTCTACTTCGTCAACATAGAGTGGGATACGCTTCTGTCCGAGGAAGCGTGAGCCTGTGGCGGTAATGAGTACATCGTCTTCCAAACGAATACCTCCGAAGCCTTTGTATTTTTCAATGGCGTCGTAGCATAAGAATTCGGCGTGCATTCCCTCGGCTTTCCATTGGTCAATGAGGGCGGGAATAAAGTATATACCTGGCTCGTCGGTGATGACAAAACCCTCTTGTAAACGGCGTCCCATGCGCAATGAGGCAAGACCGAATTGATCAGACGGACGGATTTCATCGTCGTATCCTACATATATTTGTCCAAGGTCTTCCATGTCGTGTACGTCGAGGCCCATCATATGTCCAAGTCCGTGGGGCATAAATAGTGCGTGTGCACCTGCGGCTACGGCTTCGTCCACATCGCCGCGCATCAGACCTATTTCCTTCAATCCGCGTGTGAGTGTGCGGCACACTTCCAAGTGTACCTCTTTCCAAGTGTTGCCAGGTCGAGCATGATCGATGGCGCAATCGTGAGCAGCCACCACAATATTGTACACCTCCCTTTGTTGTTGGGTGAATCGTCCACCTACGGGTACGGTGCGAGTAAAGTCGGAGCAGTAGTTGAGGTTTGTCTCGGCACCGGCGTCTACCAACATCAGTCGGCCTTCCTCGAGCAGATTGCCGTGATAGTGGTTGTGAAGTGTTTCGCCATTCATTGATAGGATGGAGGGAAATGATACTCCTGCACCATGAGCCAATGCTATTCCTTCGATGGTGCCGGCTATGAGTTGTTCCTTCACACCTGGTCGGCACATACGCATGGCGGTGGTGTGCATTTCGTAGCCTACATCGCATGCACGTTCAATCTCGGCTATCTCCAGATCGCTCTTTACCGAGCGCAGTGTGACGATAGCTTTGATAAGTTCTACAGATACATTGGCGGCCAATTGAGCCACGCGTATACCTGTGAGTTCCTCCAACCAAAGTTTGTTGGCATTGCGATAGGGGGGGATAAAATGAACCTTTCGCCCTAAGCGCATGGCTTTCTCCACCACTGTCTTCAGCTGAGCGAGTGGGGCACTATTTTTTACGCCAACTTCAGATGCTTGGTGTGATACACTGGGTTGAGGTCCCATCCAGATGATGTCATCCATGGTGAAATCGTCGCCAAAGATGGTCTCTTCGCCACTCTCTACGTCAATTACACCTGCGAAACCAGGATTGTTGATTCCGAAGAAATAGAGGAATGAACTGTCCTGACGGAAATGGTAAGTATTGCTGGGATAGTTGGTTGATGCCTCCATATTGCCCAACAATAGGATGATGCCTTCGCTTAGTTGGCGGCGCAACGCATCGCGGCGTTCTATATAAACATTTGGTGCAAACATTGTGTTTTCGTAATTAAAACGTGATGTACTTGTGATACGCGCAAACGTATTTCCATGCAAAAATACGTAATAAAATTGAAAACTCTGAACCTTTTTGCAACTATTAAGGTAAAAAGAGGTAATTTTGCGGTATGAAATTAGAAAATGTAGGATTGGTATTGGAAGGTGGAGGTATGCGAGGTACCTTCACGAGCGGAGTACTCGACTATATGATGGACCATGGCATTGAGGTTCCCTATGGCATTGGAGTCAGTGCAGGAGCGTGCAATGGTGTGTCATACGTGTCGCGTCAGCGCGGACGTGCCAAGTTTAGCAACATCGATTTGTTGGAGAAGTACAAGTATATAGGGCTCAATCATCTGCTTCGTACGGGTAGCATCATTGATATGGATATGCTCTACAATCATTTTACCGAGGAGATTCTTCCTTTTGACTATGATTCGTACTTTGCCCGCTCCATGCGTTTCGAGATGGTGACTACCGATTGCCTAACTGGACAACCCTGTTATATGGAGGAACATAGTGACCGCCGTAGGCTTATTGATATAGTGAAGGCATCGGCCAGTTTACCCTATGTGTGTCCTATATGCAGTGTGGATAATCGTCCTATGCTCGATGGGGGAATAGTGGATAGTATTCCCATCGAACGAGCTTTCAGTCAGGGGTATGAGCGAAACATAGTGGTACTTACCCGCAATAGGGGGTATCGCAAGAAGGAGAAAACTTTTAAATTGCCTGCATTCGTCTATCGTCAATACCCTCACTTACGTGAAGCTCTAAGGGTGCGTAGCCTTCTGTATAACAGACAATTGTCATTGGTTGAGAGATTGGAGGACGAGGGGCGCATCGTGGTTATTTGTCCTGAAAAACCAGTTGTCGTAGGTCGTATGGAGAGGAATGTGCAACGCCTGACCGACCTCTATCACGAGGGTTATACGTGTGCTGAAAAAGTCCTCTCGCAGATGTTGTAAATGAACGTGGTTCTCTTCCTTTAGATTTTGAGGAAATCTTGAGGGAAGGTTTGGTTGCTTAATACACAGGTGAGAGGAGCCTCAAAAAAACAGGTGATAAGAATGGGAGTATTCGACATAAAATACGTATCTTTGTCGCCACAAAGCAAAAAAATAAAGTAGAAAAATAACTATGCGACTTGTAAAACCTAAAAAGTTTCTTGGTCAGCACTTCTTGAAGGACTTGAAGATTGCTCAAGACATAGCCGACACAGTGGATGCTTGTCCTGACATTCCAGTCCTTGAGGTTGGACCTGGTATGGGGGTGCTCACCCAATTTCTCATTCCTAAGGAGAGACCCTTGAAAGTGGTGGAACTTGACTACGAATCCGTAGCCTACCTAAGAGAAAATTTTCCCTCGTTGGAGGAAAATATTATAGAAGATGACTTCTTGAAAATGCATCTCGATCGTCTGTTCGATGGCAAGCCATTTGTACTCACAGGCAACTATCCCTACAATATTTCGAGTCAAATATTTTTTAAGATGCTCGAGTATAAGGAACTCATCCCTTGTTGTACTGGTATGATACAAAAGGAGGTGGCCGAACGCATGGCAGCCGCACCAGGAAGCAAGACGTATGGTATATTGAGTGTATTGATGCAGGCATGGTATCGAGTGGAGTACCTCTTTACGGTGCACGAACACGTGTTCAATCCTCCGCCCAAGGTAAAGAGTGCCGTCATACGCATGACTCGCAACGATACGAAGGAACTGGGGTGCAACGAGCAACTGTTCAAGCAAGTAGTGAAGACAACCTTCAACCAACGTCGCAAGACCCTACGAAACTCTATCAAGCCCATCTTGGGAAAGGACAGCCCTCTCTTAGCCGAGGAAATTTTCAATAAGCGACCCGAGCAACTTTCGGTGGAACAGTTTGTAGAGTTGACAAATCGCGTGGAGAAGGAGTTAGAGGGACAAAATCTGGCTTAAAAAGCAGAAAAACACCCTTAAAAATGAAAAAAGTGGATTAAAAAGAAGGTTTTTAAACATTTATTGTGTTACTTTGTCCTCTCATAGAGGTCTCTCTCTCTTAGAAACCCACAAGAAAAGAATCTATATACCAAGTATATTTTAAACGTATTGACAATGATGGATCCTAACGAAACCAACTTGCCCTTGGAAGAAGGAATGTTGGAAGAAAACAAGACAGTAGTGGCTGAGACTGTAACGGACGGTCAGCCGAGTGACGCAGAGGATACTCTGTACACTGATGAGACAGACGTGGTGGAAAACGCAGATGCACCTGCCACTTACGTTATGCGTGAGACTCGCGAAGAGGTGATTGCACGATTGAAGGAAATTGCCGCCGAGGGCGATGTGTCTGGCAAGGCGGAACTTGACCTCTTGAAATTGAACTTCTATAAATTGCATCGTGCCGCTCACGAAGCTGCTTTAGCCGCATGGGTGGAAGCAGGAAACGAAGCTGAGGCATATGTTCCTGAACACGATACATTGGAGGATGAGTACAAAGAGGCAATGGGCGTCATCAAGCAGAAACGCAATGCCTTGCTCGAACAAGAAGAGGCTGAGCGCGAGGAAAATTTGCAGAAAAAATGGGCCATCATTGAACGTTTGAAAAACATCAGCGAAGGGGTAATTGACAACAATGCCTACAACGAAGTGAAGCAAATCCAACAAGAGTGGAAGGAAATAGGCAATATACCTGCTGGTAAGGTGAACGAGGTGTGGAAGAGTTATCAGTTACACATGGAGAAATTCTATGACTTACTGAAGCTGAACAACGAATTTCGCGAATATGACTTCAAGAAGAACCTTGAGATAAAGACTCGCTTGTGCGAAGAGGCAGAGAAATTGGCAGAGGAAAAGGATGTGATAGCAGCCTTCCGTCAATTGCAGAATTTGCATCAGGAGTATCGCGAAGCAGGCCCTGTAGCCAAGGACTTGCGCGAGGCATTGTGGACACGTTTCAAGAATGCCTCTACCGAGGTGAACAAGCGTCATCAGAGTCATTTTGAAGCCATTAAGGAGGCCGAGCAAAACAATCTTGATCAAAAGACCGTTATCTGCGAAATAGTAGAAGGTATGGAACTCGACCAACTGACAGGCTTTGCTCAGTGGGAGGAGAAAACCAAGGAGGTGTTGGCTCTGCAGGCCAAGTGGAAGACTATCGGATATGCTCCGCAGAAGATGAACGTGAAGATATTTGAACGTTTCCGTCAAGCATGCGACACTTTCTTCAACCGCAAAGCTGAATACTTCAAACAGTACAAGGAGGGTGTGGCCGAGAATTTAGCTAAAAAAATAGCCCTTTGCGAACAGGCTGAAGCATTGAAGGATAGTACCGATTGGAAGGAAACCGCCGATAAATTGACTAAGTTGCAGAAGGAATGGAAAACCATAGGAGCCGTACCTCATAAGCAATCAGATGTTGTGTGGAAACGCTTCATTGCTGCATGCGACTATTTCTTTGAGCAGAAAGGCAAGGCTACTTCGTCTCAGCGCTCGGTAGAGGCTGAGAACTTGGCTAAAAAGAAGGATATCATTTCTCGATTGATCGCCTTGAATACAGATGAAGTGACAGATGGAGTAGAGCGTGAGGTGCGCGACCTGATGAAGGAATGGAATGCGGTAGGACATGTGCCCTTCAAGGAAAAGGATAAAGTGTATAAGGAGTATCGCGCCGTGGTAGATGCATTGTTTGATAAGTTCAACCTCTCAGCATCGAAGAAGAATCTCAATAAATTCCGCTCTAACTTGACTGGTGGCGCGAATTCACTTGCTCGTGAACGCGAGAAATTGATGCGCTCATACGAGATGAAGAAGAACGAGATTCAAACTTACGAAAATAACATCGGATTCCTCACAAGTTCATCAAAGAAAGGCAATAGTTTGGTGGCCGAGATGAATCGTAAGATTGAAAAGTTGAGAACCGACTTGCAACTTATTATTGATAAGATTAAGGTGATAGACGAGCAGGAAACTGAGGCATAAAAGCTCTTTTTCTTACACATATTGTCCAAACGCAATTTACGCGGGTTACACGGATGAGATATACAGATGAATGTATAGATAAATCCGAGTAATCCGCGTAATTAGTTAAGTTGTTTTTTTTTAGGGAAGGATTTGTAACTGCGATTGAAAAAGACATTATTCTCTTTTATCAACTTTAGCCTTTCTTTCTAAAATCTGATGCTTCCTCCTTTTTTCTACAATAGTTCTTTTTCGAATCGTAGGAATTCGCTTTCGAAATTAGGTGTGAATACTTCCTTTCCGATGTTTTCTTTTAGTTCAGCAATTGTCCAAAAACGTCCACCGTCCAACTCCTCGCTTGGATGGATGGGAGCGTCGTATACGACCTTGTGTACGAAAACCAATTCGCGCTCTCTATCACTTTCGAATACGTAGTGTGCCAATCGTTGAGGAGTATGGGGTAGGGAAATGCCCAATTCCTCGTTCACCTCGCGTACGAGTGCTTGCTCTACACTTTCGCCTAAGTCTATGTGTCCGCCTACGGCCGTATCCCATTTCCCAGGTTGAATATCCTTCCAATCGGGTCGTTTTTGAAGATAGATTTCTCCTTTAGTATTGAACAAGTGCAGGTGAATGACAGGGTGTAGCAGTTTACTTCCACTATGGCATTCGCCTCGTGTAGCGGCACTTAGGATATTTCCATCTTCATCTACAATGGGGAACATTTCTTGGTTGTTGTCTCTCATTATTTGTTCTTATTCTTTTTTTCAGTGAGATATGTGTGGTTATGGCATTAGCAGGCTTGAGTCTCCGTAACTAAGGAAACGGAAATCGTGCTGAAGGGCATAGCTGTAAATCTTTTTCCAATCTCTGTTGACAAATGCTGATACAAGCAGTAGAAGGGTGCTCTTTGGTTGATGGAAATTGGTAACCATGCGACGTACAATGTGGTAGTTGTATCCAGGTGCAATGATGATCTGTGTGCTTGTGTGAAGCACTTCCAATGAGTTTCTTTTCATGTATTCGTGGATGTGGGTGAGTGCTTCTATGGTTGTTAACTCATGGCACTTTCCTTGCTTTATTTCCTCGGCATATTCATAGGGTAACCATTGGGGCACGTGTAGTTCTTTCTCTGTGGCATCTGGATGTCTGCTGATGGTTACGCCTATGTAATAGAGGCTTTCCAATGTGCGTACACTGGTGGTTCCTACGGCCGTGGCTTCTCCACCATGAGCCATCAGTTTCTCCACCGTGCGTCTTCCTACCGAGATGTATTCGGTGTGCATTTCGTGTCCGCCTATTTCCTCGCTTTTAACGGGTTTGAAGGTGCCTGCTCCCACGTGCAAAGTCAGTTCTTCGCGTTCAATGCCATGTGCATCCAGTGCCTCCAATACGTTGGGTGTGAAGTGAAGTCCAGCGGTGGGTGCGGCTACGCTTCCCTTGATTTTGCTATACACGGTTTGGTATGTTTCTTTGTCGCGCTCTTCGGTGGCTCTGTTCAAGTAAGGTGGGATGGGGAGTTCGCCAATGGCTTCCAATACCTCGGCAAAGGTGACACTTGCATCGTCCCACTGGAAGTCTACTTTGTGGCTTGTGCCCAAGCATTCGCCTCGTGTGGCAAGTAATGTCAGAGTGCGTCCCTTCACCTCCAACTGACGTGAGAGGCTTCCTTCCTTCCACTTTTTCAGATTTCCGATGAGGCAAATCCAACTACACGACATGGTTTGTTGAAAGTTTTGGGCATAGTCGGCAGGCGATGAAGGCTCGAGGCAGAAGATTTCAATTTGTGCTCCTGTCTCTTTTCGAAAGTGCATGCGTGCTTGTATCACCTTGGTGTTGTTGAATACCATCAAACTTCCTTTGGGTAGGTATTGGGGAAGCGATGTAAAGACGCTTTCCTCTACGACTCCCTGGTTGTAGATGAGCAACTTTGATTGGTCGCGTTGCGTCAATGGATACTTGGCTATCCGTTCGTCGGGTAGTGGGTAGTTGTATTCTTCAATCTGAATCTGTTTTGTGTCAGCCATTGTGTCTGAAATGTATGCTTTAAAAGGGTGGAGTGCCTATTTGTTCTTTAATACGAATGACACGGATTATCCATTTATCGTATAATCCGTGTCATCTATATTTTCTTCTACTTCGTAAAAGTATGTGCAATCACTGAGCGCGAACACCATACTATCGAAGTCTTTCTCACTTGTTTATTCACCAAAGTCCTGATAGAGGAAACGCTTGATGCTCTTCTTGGGAGTCTTCTCAAATTCGTCCTTCATGAGGATGTAGCGAGTAATCTTTGAGTAATTCGGAATCATGGTGTTCAATTCATCAATGTTCTCCTTCATAAGCTTGTCGATGTCCTCGTCGGAAACAATGTCGTTGGCGGCCATTTCATCGTAGTCGGGGTGGATGAGGGCTACCAACTTTTCGTCCTTCTGGATGATGATGCTTTCAGATACATAATTCAGGTTGTTCAACTTGTCCTCGATTTCCTCGGGGTAGATGTTTTGACCTGATGCGCTGAGGAGCATATTCTTTGAACGTCCTTTGATGGTGAGGTTTCCTTCGGCATCAATTACGCCCAAGTCACCTGTGTGCAACCAACCTTCGGCATCGAGGGCTTCGCGTGTTGCTTCTTCGTTCTTGTAGTAACCGAGCATTACGTTTTCACCACGGCAAACGATTTCGCCTACAATGTTTTCGGGGTCGGGACTCAGTACTTTAACCTCCATACGAGGCACTGCTTTTCCGCAAGAAGCCATCTTGAAGTTCTTCCAATCCTCGTAGCAGATGAGCGGAGCACACTCGGTCATACCATATCCTACCGTGTAGGGGAACTCTATCATGCGGAGGAACTTCTCCACATCCTGGTTGAAAGCTGCACCTCCTACTACTACTTCATAGAAGCGGCCACCGAAGGCGTCAATCACCTTCTGACGTACAGATGCCTTAATCTTGTCATTGATGATGGGTACTTTCAACAATATCTTCATTGTAGGTGTCTGCAACTTGGGAAGTACTGACTTCTTGATAATCTTCTCAATAATCAAGGGTACAGCCACTACAAGGTGGGGCTTGATGTCGGCAAATGCCTGGAAGATAATCTTCGGACTCGGCACACGAGTGAGGAAGTATACGTGGCAACCTCTGATGAACTCGTACAAGAATTCAAAGGCCATTCCGTACATGTGCGCCATAGGGAGCATAGATACTACGTGGCTTCCTGCCTTCATATCCAAGGCTTCAAATGCAAAGTCGATGTTCGAGCGAAGGGCACGGAAGGGGAGCATTACTCCCTTTGACAAACCTGTGCTACCTGAGGTATAGTTGATGATAGCCAATTGGTCGGGTGTAGTTTCGCGCTCGTACTGAATGTGCTCGACGCGGAAATTCTTGGGGTACTTGCGTCCGAACATTTCGTTCAAGTGCTCGCGTGCATAGGTCAACTTCTCTGAACGACTTACCAAGAGTGAGAAATCGTTTACCAAGATGATGCCTTGCAAGGCGGGCATCTGTTCAGCATCGAGGGTAGGCCATACGGCATCGCCCACAAACATGAACTTGGCATCCGAGTGATTCACAATGTTGTGTACTATCTCGGGAGTAAACTCATGGAGGATAGGCACAGCCACTGCTCCGTATGTGATGGTTGCCAAGAATGAAACACCCCAGTGTGATGAGTTTCGTCCACAAATGGCAATTTTATCACCTTTTTCCACACCACCCTCGGCCATGAGGATGTGTAACTTTTCTATTTTTCTGGCTACATCCTTGTACTGAAGAGTACTTCCATTGTAGTCAGTCAGGGCTTCTAAATCCCAATACTTCTTGAGAGCATTTTCTATATAACCAATTAAACTCTTTTCCATAACTGCACATTTTTGCTTAGATTGTGCAAATATATTGCTTTTTATTTGTATCTCAAACAAAAAATGGCACAATTTTTTCTTTTATGTGCAATAATGAGGCTTTAGGCTATTTTTTTATATTGCTGTCCGATAAAACTTTTTTGAGGGAATAAAAAAATTAGGACTGGTTCCATATTGCAGGAATCAGTCCTTTTTGGTTATTTTGCTTTTGCACAAACACAATAACCATGAGCAAAAGTACACATTTTATCGGACAGC
>JAFZDY010000036.1 GCA_017560945.1 Bacteroidaceae bacterium
CGTAGAGAGCGAGGAGAAGGTTTCACCCAACCAGATTAAGAATGTGCGTGTACGTTTTACCCCCGAGACCACTCGCAATAGCGACAACTCCGTGGCTACTCGTTCCATGCAAGCATTCAGCATCGACTGGGTAAAGTGGGAACCCAAGGAGGATGAAAAGAAAAAGGACGACTCCACCAACGAACCCGAACCCGAAGAACCGGACAATGGCGGTGGCAGTGGCACTGGGGGAAATCCGTTGTAAAAGGAGACCCTCCCCCTAACCCCCTCCCTCTATGGAGGGGATAGATAGTTTTGACAATGATGACAATAAAAAATAAATCCGCGTTAATCCGTGACGAGTTGTTGAGCAATAGCGAAAAAATCCGTGCCTTATTTGAATTTTGAACCTTGAACTTTAAACCTTGAACAAAAAGTGTTGAGTTTGTTGTGTTGTTAAATGTTTGATTAAGCAACGCACAATCTCCCCAGTGTGGAGGTGGGAGCGACACATAAGGCCGAGAAGAGAGAGTTTTGCTCGACTAATAAATTAAAATCCGTGTCATCCGTGCCTAATTTGAATTTTGAACCTTAAATCTTGAATCTTAAACTTTGAACCTTGAATCTTGAACTTTGAATTTAAACCTATGGAAAAACGTGAAATTTGGAAAATAGTGATACATACACTCATTACCATCCTTACGGCCATTGGCACAAGCATTGGTGTGGCGAGTTGTATGTGATAGCAAGTGACGAGTGACTATGGGCCACACACCCCTTGCCCGACCTCCGTCGCTAAGTCTCCCCGATTGCTCTGCCAACTCGCAATCGCCCTGTATGGAGGGGAGTAGAATGTAAAAAGGCTTAGCAGTACTATTGTGTATAGTAACTAAGCCTTTTGTTTGTATTTGTATATTGTTTTGTGTGTGCCTCACTTCCCTGTGAAGGAAAATCAGCGCGCAAAGGTACAGATATTTTACAATACCTGCAATATTTGTGATATATTTTTTTTACTATTTTTTAGGCAAGAAGACACATGGATAAACAAAAAGGGCGGACACACAAGTCCGCCCCATATGTTCTATTGAATGAGGAATCAATAGT
The DNA here is from genome assembly GCA_017560945.1 of Bacteroidaceae bacterium. Taxonomy (GTDB): domain Bacteria; phylum Bacteroidota; class Bacteroidia; order Bacteroidales; family Bacteroidaceae; genus Phocaeicola_A. The sequence goes on from JAFZDY010000036.1 coordinate 1,084, forward strand.
TGGTCTTCATTACTTCAAAGTAGGCCTGAGGATGTGCGCAAGCGGGACATGCCTTGGGTGCCTCCTTACCTGTGTGGATGTATCCACAATTGCGGCACTGCCATGTAACTTCCTCGTCTTTTACGAATACCTTGCCTTCCTCTACGTTCTTAGCGAGGGCGAGGTAACGCTCTTCGTGACCCTTCTCGGCTACGGCAATCTCGCGATACATCTTAGCGATAGCGGGGAAACCTTCTTCGTCGGCAATGTCGGCAAACTTGGGATAGTCGAGTGTCCACTCCTCGTTTTCACCAGCAGCTGCAGCCTTCAAGTTTTCCAATGTGGTGCCAATAACGCCTGAGGGATAGCAAGCGGTAATCTCTACCATGCCGCCTTCCAACCACTTGAACATGCGCTTAGCGTGCTCCTTTTCCTGATCTGCAGTTTCCTGGAAGATGGCAGCAATCTGCTCGTAACCTTCTTTCTTAGCTGCACTTGCAAAGTATGTATAACGCATTCTTGCCTGAGACTCTCCGGCGAATGAGATACCAAGGTTCTTCTCTGTCTGTGTTCCTTTCAAACTCTTGTTCATAATATTCTATTTTTTATTGTTTAAGTTAATAATTCGAATTGTGATGCGAAGATAGGGGAAAGTTTGGATATAGAAAAATTTTTGAGATAATTTTTTTTAATCGTATCTCAGCAACTTTCCGTCGAGGCTGAATTCCAACTCGAGTTTATTGTCGAGCTTTACGTCGTAATGACGGAATTCCTTCTTGATTTCAACCACGTATCTGCCCTTCTGATTGTCGCTTATGTACTTGCGAATAGTGGCGGGGATGATGGCCTCGGGGACGCGATTGTGCTCGCAATCGACCTCTTTCCACTCACCTTTACTGGTGAATTCCAACTTGTCACCATTGGTGAGAACTACGGTAAAGTCCTTGTCAAGCAATTCGTTGTCCTGCTTTGCATAAGACACTTCTACACTCGGGAAATGCTTTGTCAAGAACTCTTGTGTATTGGCAGGGAGTTGTCCTTTCTCTACGGGACGGTCGGCTGATGCTGATACGCTACTCAATGTAAACAAACATGCGATGGCAAAAAATGTCTTCTTCATAATCTTTACTTTTTAATAGGGTTTATACTCTTTTGTTTTTTATTTCTGATGCAAAGATATGGGCAGATTCTGAAATGAATCTGAAAGAATTACTTTTTTTGCTACTTTTTTTCTATTTATCGTTATTTTTTTGTTTGAGACTGAAGTGGTGCATTCCCGAGGCGAAGGTGTATGCTATGTCGAGCGATGAGTGTCGGCAAATGGCTGATACGATGGCAAGACCCAGCCCTGTGGAACCCTCGCGTGTGCTGGACTTATAAAAGCGGTCGAAGATGTGTTCCCTATCCAATGGTTGGGACAAACCGGTATTGGCAAACACGATGTTGTCTATACATATATATATATGTAGTTGACCTTGGCTCTCGACATTGTGCACAAGGGCATTGCGATATAGGTTATGAATGAGTACTTTTGCCAATGCGGGATTGATGTCCCATGTGGGGTTTCCTTCCTCGTGAAGGGTGACCTCTACCCTATTCTCGATGGCCATACGGCGGTATTCACTGTATGTTTGACGCAAGAGTGCGGCCATGTCAATGGGCATGGTGTCGAGGAACTGGTGATTATCTATCTTGGAGAGTAAAAGAAGGGAGCGATTCAACTCCGACATGTGCTCCAATGTCTGAAGAGTCTTGATGACTTCGCCCATTTGCTCCTCAGTCATATCAGTGTCGCACAACATCTCCAATCGGTTTTGACAGATGGCGATGGGTGTCTGCAACTCGTGAGAGGCGTCGCCTATGAACCTTTTCTGTTGTTCAAACAATTGCTGATTGCGTTGAGAATAGCGATTGATGGCATCATTCAATGTACAAAACTCGGTGACTGACGTGGGGTTGTCTATGGGCTCGGTATGTTCATTGATGTCGTATCTGTCAAGCCATCCAAGCAATCGATAGAGCGGACGCATTGAATGTGAAATGACCCATGCATTCACTACTATAACAGCCAGCACTACGGCCACATACAGCCCTAATATCCAGTATGCAACGGCCTCCATAAAGTCTTTCTTCTCGATGGTAGGAGTCATTACCGTCAGTTCATAATAACTACCATCCGCCCCACGAAAGATGGTGCGCATCACACGTGCAGGCTCGGTTTCATGCTTTGCCTCGATGTAGAGTGTTTCATCGGTACGCGAGAGATGGGGATGGGTGTCGGCATACTCTTTTGTTACTTCGGTCAAGTGATAACTATTATTGGTACCATTGTCCACCGAGGGTAACTCTTTACCTGCCAAGTAGCGTGTCATCACCATCTCGGTATAGAGTTCGAGTGTATCGTCCACTTCGTCGGTAATTTCGTCTATCATGGCAATGTAGAATAATATTGACCACAGGGTGAGCACCACCAAGAGGAATGCCGATATACGGCGTATAATACGATCTTTTAGTTTCATACCAATTTATATCCAAATCCGTACACGGTTTTTATCTCCACCTCGGCACCAGCAGCCATTAACTTGCGTCTGAGATTCTTCAATTGAGCGTAGATGAAGTCGAAACTATCTGCCTGATCAATGTCGTCACCCCACACGGCTTCGGCCAATACCTCCTTCTTCACAAGGTGTCCACGTCGATTGACAAAGTAGAGTAAAATGTCATACTCCTTACGGCCAAGATCAAGCACCTGCTCACCTACACTTACACGATGCTTGTCGGGATTAATCATGAGGTTACCTACGGTGATGGACATCTCACCACCTCGTTGTCCACGACGAATCACACTGCGTATGCGAGCATGCAATTCGGCCAAATGGAAGGGTTTGGGCAGATAATCATCTGCACCCAATTCAAGCCCTGTCACCTTATCGTCCAACGAATCTTTTGCTGATATAATGATGACACTCTCCTGTTTCTGTATTTTCTTCAAGTGTTCCAATAGTTGTAATCCGCTACCATCGGGCAACATAATGTCCAACAGAATGCAATCGTACGTATAAGCATTCACCTTACGCATGGCTGCTATGCAGGTGTCGGCCACCTCCACCACATATCGTTCTTTCTCCAATGAACGACGCACCACCTCTTGTAAAGCAGGTTCGTCCTCGACAAGCAATATTTTCATGATACAACAATGTATAGTTTTATCAGTTTCCTGTTACAAAAGTAAGCATTTCCGAATTAAAGTTCCCTCATTTTTAGCATCATTAACATAGTTGAGTGTAAAAAATAAAGTTATACATATTTTGTTTTATCACACAAAAATATTACTTTCGCCAAATAAAAGAATCAAATATCAGAGATGAAAGTTCATTGCACACTTTGCCTAGGAAGTAATACGGAGGCTGAAAGGAATATTGAAATGGCATATAAATTATTGAACAATTCATTGCCAAATATAAATTGGGGAAAGGCTCGATGGACAAAGCCGGTAGATTTTCCAAACCCTGCACTATTTCTGAATCAAACAGCAGAATTTTACACAACCAAACGGATGGATGAAATAAAACTATTGTTCAAGGAGATAGAACGTAAATGTGGCCGACTTCCTGAAGATAAATCACAAGGTATTGTACTCATGGATATAGACTTGTTATCATACGGAGAATTGAAATTAAAAGAGGTGGTATTTTAAAGGTGTTTGTTTGTAATTCATCAACAAATTTATTAAACATTATCATTTCGACATTATCTTAAAGATTTAACAAAACACATTTTTTGTGAGTAAATCTTTTGTCAGTTGGTGTGTTTTACGTATTTTTGCATGTCTTAGGAGTGTAATATTTGTAACAATACATCATTTACAAAGAACTACATGCCAAGAATGAGCGTTATGAAATGAAATTAATTCTTAAAACTAATAATTACAGAAAAAATGAGTTTGAAAATTGTAGTATTGGCAAAACAAGTACCTGACACTCGCAATGTAGGAAAAGATGCCATGACCGCAGAGGGAACTGTAAATCGTGCGGCTCTGCCCGCTATCTTCAACCCAGAAGACTTAAATGCATTGGAGCAGGCTTTGAGATTGAAAGATGCACACCCAGGTTCAACCATTACTATTTTAACAATGGGCCCTGGAAGAGCCGCAGAAGTTATTCGTGAAGGACTTTTCCGAGGAGCCGATAATGGATACCTGTTGACTGACCGAGCTTTTGCTGGTGCTGACACATTGGCTACTTCGTATGCATTGGCTACAGCCATTAAGAAGATAGGTGAATATGACATCATCATCGGTGGTAGACAAGCAATTGATGGTGATACTGCTCAGGTAGGACCTCAGGTAGCAGAGAAGTTGGGGTTGACCCAAATTACATATGCAGAAGAAATCCTCAATATTAATGAAGAGACAAAGCGTATCACGGTAAAACGCCACATTGATGGAGGCGTAGAAACGGTTGAAGGTCCTCTCCCTATAGTAATTACTGTAAATGGAAGTGCAGCACCTTGTCGTCCACGCAATGCTAAATTAGTAATGAAGTACAAACGTGCTTTAGGTGCTCAGGAGAAGGTTGCAATAACCAAAGATGGTGCAACGTTGCCTTATGCAGAGCAATATGAGAAGTTACCTTATTTGAATATAACCGAATGGAGTGTAGCCGATGTGGATGGAGACTTGAAACAATGCGGCCTTTCTGGTTCGCCGACCAAAGTAAAAGCCATTCAAAACATTTCTTTCCAAGCCAAAGAAAGTAAGACACTCACTGGTAGTGATAAAGACATTGAAGGTTTGATAGTAGAGTTGTTGGAGAACCATACAATTGGATAATAAAGACAAAGAACATCATGAATAACGTATATGTATATTTGGAGATAGAAGGTCAAACCGTAGCAGAAGTAAGCCTTGAACTCCTGACCGAAGGCCGCAAGTTGGCCAACCAATTAGGATGCCAATTGGAAGCAGTTGCTGCTGGTAGCAAACTTGATGGCATAGAAAAGCAAGTAATGCCCTATGGTGTTGACAAACTACATGTGTTTGATGCACCAGGATTGTTCCCCTATACATCATTGCCACACACCTCTGTATTAGTAAATCTATTCAAGGAAGAAAAACCACAAATCTGCTTAATGGGTGCAACCGTAATTGGTAGAGACTTAGGCCCTCGCGTCTCTTCAGCTCTATTCAGTGGACTTACCGCCGACTGTACTTCACTCGAGATTGGTGAATATGAAGATAAAAAGGCAGGTAAAGTGTATGAAAATCTTCTTTATCAGATTCGCCCAGCTTTCGGTGGAAACATTGTAGCAACCATCGTAAATCCTGACAATCGTCCTCAGATGGCTACAGTTCGTGAAGGTGTGATGAAGAAAGAAATTCTTGACCCTAACTATCAAGGCGAAGTAATCAAACATGACGTAGTAAAGTATGTGCCTGAAACAGATTACGTAGTGAAGGTGATTGACAGACATGTGGAGAAAGCCAAACATAACTTAAAAGGTGCTCCTATAGTAATTGCTGGAGGTTATGGTATGGGGTCAAAAGAAGGTTTCGATATGTTGTTCGACCTTGCGAAGGAACTTCATGCCGAAGTTGGTGCAAGCCGTGCCGCCGTTGATGCTGGATTCTGTGATCACGACAGACAAATTGGCCAAACAGGTGTAACCGTTCGTCCTAAACTTTACATCGCGTGTGGTATTAGTGGACAAATTCAGCATATTGCGGGTATGCAAGAGGCAGGCATCATTATTTCTATAAACAATGACCCCAATGCTCCTATCAATACTATTGCCGACTATGTAATCAATGGTACAGTGGAAGAAGTAGTTCCGAAACTCATAAAGTATTACAAACAGAATAGCAAGTAATATAATAATATGAAAAGAGATGTTATACGCCTAATATTTTTCGCTCTCGTAGTTCTTTCGAGTGTTTATTTATCGTTAGTACCCGATTGGGCGATAGGGGTAAAATAGATCTTTGAATTTATTTCATTCTATTACTGTATTTGTATTTACAAAATTTGGATAAATTTAGATAAAGAAAAGAAATAAACTATGGCAAATTATTATAGCGAAGTCCCCGAACTGAAGTTCCATCTAAACAATCCGATGATGGAGCGCATTTGTCAGTTGAAAGAACGTGACTATAGAGATAAAGAAGAATTCGATTACGCTCCCCAAGACTATGCCGATGCAATGGATTCATACGACAAAGTATTGGAAATCACAGGCGAAATTACGGGCGAAATCATTGCACCCAATGCTGAAGGAGTAGATGAGGAGGGTCCTCATTGCGAGAATGGACGAGTGCGCTACGCAAGTGGTACAACACAAAACCTTGATGCAATGGTAAAAGCAGGATTGAATGGTATGACTATGCCACGCAAATATGGTGGCCTTAACTTCCCCATCACACCGTACACCATGTGTGCTGAAGTGGTTGCTGCCGCCGATGCAGGATTTGGAAACATTTGGTCGCTTCAAGATTGTATCGAAACTCTCTACGAGTTTGGAAACGAAGATCAGCATAGCCGATTCATTCCTCGCATTTGTGCAGGTGAAACCATGTCAATGGACTTGACTGAGCCAGACGCAGGATCAGATCTTCAGAGTGTAATGTTAAAGGCAACCTTTGACGAGGAGAACAATTGTTGGAGATTGAATGGTGTGAAGCGATTCATCACAAACGGAGATGCAGACTTACATCTTGTACTTGCTCGTTCCGAAGAAGGCACCAAGGATGGACGTGGTCTCTCAATGTTTATTTATGACAAACGTGATGGAGGTGTAGATGTACGTCGCATCGAGAACAAATTAGGTATTCATGGTTCACCGACATGCGAATTAGTGTATAAGAACGCAAAAGCCGAACTTTGCGGTGATCGTAAATTGGGCCTTATCAAATACGTTATGGCACTGATGAATGGTGCACGCTTAGGTATTGCCGCACAATCAGTAGGCCTTTCACAAGCGGCTTATAACGAAGGATTAGCATACGCAAAGGATCGAAAGCAATTTGGTAAAGCCATCATTGAATTCCCAGCTGTTTACGATATGTTGGCAATCATGAAAGCCAAATTGGATGCAGGACGTGCTCTACTCTATCAGACTTCACGATACGTAGACATATATAAAGCACTTGACGACATCGCTCGCGAACGTAAACTTACTTCTGAAGAACGTGCAGAGCAAAAGAAATATGCAAAGTTGGCAGATGCTTTCACACCACTTGCTAAAGGTATGAACTCTGAGTATTGTAATCAGAATGCTTACGATTGTATACAAATACATGGTGGTTCAGGCTTTATGTTGGAGTATGCTTGTCAACGAATCTATCGCGATGCACGCATCACCAGCATCTATGAAGGAACCACTCAGTTGCAAACAGTAGCCGCTATCCGCTATGTGACCAATGGTAGCTATCTTGCGACATTGAAGGATTATGAACTTATGCCTATCCTTCCTGAATACGAAGGCTATATGAATCGTATCAAGGAGATGACCAACAAGTTTGCAGCTTGTAGCAATGCGGTGAAAGAGATGAACGATCAAGAAACACTTGACTTCTTGGCTCGTCGCTTGTATGAAATGGCCGCCGTAAACGTAATGTCACATTTGCTCTTGCAAGACGCGACTAAGGCTCCTGAAATGTTTGCAAAATCACTTGAAGTATATGTAAACTACGCAGAAAGCGAAGTAGAAAAGCACTTCAATTTCATTCGTAAATTCAATACCGAGAAGTTAGACAATTATAGAAAATAATTTCTACCTTAATTGTACAAATATAAGGATGCGCTCAATCAATGGGTGCATCCTTTATTTTTTATGTACCTTCCAAAATATTTTTTCTAAACCAGGAAAAATCATCTTTTGCGAAGTTGCCAAAATGCAACGGCAGATGCGGCAGCTACATTTAAAGAATCAACCCCATGAGACATAGGAATACGAACTACATAATCTGCTTTGGATATAACTTCAGAAGAAAGGCCATCGCCCTCTGTTCCCATAATGATGGCTAACTGAGGTTCATTCACTAAAGCTGGATGGTCAATAGAAACGGAGTTATCGGTCAATGCCATGGCTACCGTTCGGAAACCAAGTGAAGAGAGTTGGTCAATTGGAAAATTAAGCCATGTCCAAGGTAGCAGAAAAACAGATCCCATAGAAACTCTTACTGCACGTCGGTTCAAAGGATCACAAGAAGTAGGTGTTAAAAGAACAGCATCGATACCCAATGCAGCGGCTGAGCGAAAAATGGCACCTATATTAGTTGTATCAACTACACCATCAATTACTACTATGCGCTTTGCATTGGCACACACATCCTCAACCTTTCGAAAAACTGGACGACGCATAGCACACAATACTCCACGGGTGAGAGTATAACCTGTGAGTGAAGCCAATAAATCACGACTACCAGTGTATACAGGTATCTCGCCACATCGTTGAATAATAGAAGCCGCATCACCTGAAATATGTTTCTCCTCACACAAAAGGGCTAATGGTTCATATCCTGCATCCAATGCTACATGGATAACTTTAGGACTTTCAGCTATGAAAATACCCGTCTCTGACTCTACCCTATTGCGTAATTGAGCCTCAGTCAAAGTACTAAAGATATCGACTCCAGGATGATCTAACCTCTCGATATGGATGATTGCCATTCTTTTCGTAGATGTTTACTAATTATTATTGAAGAGTTCAAGTACTTCACGCAAACAACCAATATCTGACCAACTAAAGCTTGGCTGGCGCATATAAAAGTCTAATCTACTTCTTTTATCCTTTGGCAACATACGACGAAGCACACGTTCGTGCGATTTCACGATCTCACCATCTATCTGCATATAGAAATTATGAACGAGTGGATAGAGATTATCTTCATCTGGTGCTTCCAAACTAGCGGCAGTTATCTGAGAATCACCCAATCTAAAATTAGAGATAATACGATCATTCATTTTCTGCTTATTAAAGGCATCAATGTCTATGGTAGTGGTGCAAAGTATTCTATTAGAACCTACTGTATCCACTACGAATGCCAAGATTGTATCAAAGCGAATATAAGATCTATCCTCAAACTCTACGGCCAATATCTGTTTCATATCTGCTTCCATATCGTGGTTTCCTTTCTTAAAGAGCAGACGACCGTTTTTCAAAAAGATATTTGCCTCTTTTTGTGTGATTACACTTCCACTCACAAGTTTAACTTTCGCGGGTTGATAAGTCTCGTACACGGTTGTACGATCAGAATATCCTGCAAAACTTTGTGCCATCATGTGAATACTCATTATAGACACAATCATTGTCATTAAAAATTTTTTCATATTTTGTATTGTTTCCCTTAATTTTTCAAAATCTCTAATTGTCTAAAACATTTAGTTAACTTTTCTACCGCAAAATCCACTTGTTCTCGTGTATGAGTAGCCATCAGGGCGACTCGCACCAATGTATCATCTGGTGCACATGCTGGAGGAATAACAGGATTTATGAAAATTCCCTCGTCAAAGGCCATTTTAGTTACAATAAAGGTCTTTTCCGTGTCGCGTACGTACAAGGGAATAATTGGCGACTCTGTGTCTCCTATCTCAAATCCTTCTTTACGGAAACGCTCAAGCGCATATTTAGTAATATCCCAAAGAGCTTCAATACGCTCAGGCTCTGTTTGAAGGATATGCAAGGCCTCAATGGCCGATGCCGTAGCGGCGGGTGTACTACTGGCTTGGAAAATGTAACTGCGTGCCGTATGACGCAACCAGTTGATAACCTCCTTACTTCCAGCTACAAATCCTCCTATACTTGCAAGCGACTTACTAAATGTGCCCATTATGAGGTCAACATCATCAGTCAATCCAAAGTGGTTGCACACACCACGTCCATTCTTACCAAATACACCAAGGCCATGAGCCTCGTCAACATAAATGGATGCATTATATTTCTTCTTTAGACGTACAATTTCTGGCAAATTAGCCAAGTCCCCTTCCATAGAAAACACTCCATCCACCACTATGAGTTTCACCGCATCAGGTTCACAACGACGAAGTTTCTTTTCAAGATCCTCCATATCGTTATGCTTGTATTTCAATTGAGTAGCAGAAGAGAGGCGACGTCCATCCACTATCGAAGCATGGTCACGATCATCGCAAATTATATAGTCATTGCGTCCTACAAGCGCAGGAAGGATACCTTCGTTAACCGTGAATCCAGTAGAGAAACACAACGCATCATCCTTACCCACAAATGCAGCCAACTCCTTCTCAAGTTGTACATGGATGTCCAACGTACCATTCAAGAAACGAGAACCGGCACATCCTGTACCATACTTCTCAGTGGCAGCGATAGAAGCATCTATGATGCGACGATCATAGGTAAGTCCAAGGTAGGCATTAGAACCAAACATCAAAATACGCTTACCATCCATCTCCACCTCAGTATCTTGATGGCTATTGATTGTCCGAAAATAGGGATACACACCTTTCTCCATATATTCTTGAGGTCGTGTAAAATCAGCAAATCTTTCATCCAAGAGTCCCATAAAGTATCAACAATGATTTATTCTGTTCTTATTTAATATTTGTTAAATCTATTCAAAGGATGGCGTAAAAAACCAAATTAAGTGCAAAGATACGACTTTTTATCATAATTCTTGAACAATGTTTTATAAAAATAAGTATTTGCAAGAAAACAAACTTAAATGAGAGGATGTTTAAAAGAAAAGAATTATCTTTGCAGCAATTATCGATGAATAGTTACAAAGATTGCTAATGGATACAAAAAAACGAATTACATTTATTGTCAATCCCATTTCCGGCACACAAAACAAGAAAGGTGTAACGGAAAAGATTAAGAAATATATAGACAATAACAAATTCGACATTAGCATTATACCCACCCAATATGCAGGTCATGCCTTTGAAATAGCCAACCAGTGTGCAATAGATGGAGTTGATATAGTTGTAGCCGTAGGAGGCGATGGTACGGTCAACGAAATCGCACGTGCTTTGATACATACGTCAACCACACTTGGTATTATCCCTTGTGGGTCGGGTAATGGTTTAGCCAGACACCTACAAATACCAATGGACATAAAAAAAGCAATCGAGACTATTAACCAATGTCGAATGGAAGTGATTGATTATGGAAAAATCAATAACATACCATTCTTCTGCACATGTGGAGTAGGATTCGATGCTTTTATAAGCATGAAGTTTGCACAAGCCGGCAAACGAGGCATTGCTACATATATAGAAAACACCCTGCGAGAAGGTCTTCGATATGAGCCTGAGACCTACGAAATTGAGAATGAAGATGGTAGCATGAAGTACAAGGCTTTCCTCATAACTTGTGCCAATGCTTCACAATATGGTAACAATTTTTACATTGCCCCAAAGGCTTCACTTTGCGACGGATTGATGGACGTCATCATCATGGAGCCTTTCACCATGTTGGACGCACCAACCATATCCTTCCAAATGATCAATGGCACACTCGACCAAAATAGCAAAATCAAAACCATACGATGCAAGAAATTAAAAATTCATCGTAGCAAGGCAGGTGTCATACATTTCGATGGAGATCCCATAATGGCCGATGCTAACCTAACGGTAGAGATTATTGGAAAAGGGTTGAACGTAATCATTGGTCAACAAGAGGATAAAACTCCTCTGAACGTAAATATGTGGCAAAGTGTGATTGACATCTTCAACGACCTGAAGCCCTCCATCATCGACGACATCACTTTACACAATCGACGTTTGCAAGTACTTAACAAGGAGTTGCTCAAAAAACTTAAAATAAGTAACTATAAATAAAAGTCTTTTACCATTTCCCTATACTCCTCACTATATTCTCCAGGAGATGAATACATTATCAATGGTTTAGGAGAAACCATCACGTCAGGCATTGCAATTGTGAAGGCCAATAGTGCACGTTTAGCTGGTGCATTGGGCTTTGTATAAACGTGTGTTTCACGTGAAAGATAGAGTTTATTCGATATTGCCGCTGCTTTTAGTGTAATGATAGCCTCTATAGGTACAACTACAGAAAACTCTCCATTAACTTTCAATAACGAGGCAATGCACCGCATCAATGTATCAAAGTCGAGGGTATCTGTATGTCTGGCCAATGATCGCTGTTTGTCAGGACATTTCAATGCATTTACAAAGTAAGGAGGATTGGAAAATATGCAATCAAATTTCTCCTCAGATTGAAAGGTGCGAACATCAGTTTTTACCACTTCAATACGGTTACTCCATGGCGATTTCTCCACATTTTCTTTTGCTTGATCGGACGCTTCATCGTCAATTTCTACAGCCACCACTCTACTCTGCCCATTACGTTGAGCAGCCATCAGGGCTATCAATCCACATCCACACCCCACATCGAGCATTCGAAAAGCCCCATCAACACGCATCCAAGAACCTAACAATACGGCATCAGTACCTACCTTCATAGCGCAACGATCGTGCCATACGATAAACTGTTTGAATTGGAAATAAGGATTGGCCATAAGAGTATTCTTTATTTTTGGTGCAAAGATAGCGTTTTTTTTATATATTTTCAGAAAAAAGGTAGACCTTAATTAAATAAGAATGATTAACTTTGCGCCCGCATTTACATAGCCCTCTCTGAAATGGGGCTTAAAACTGATAAGAACATAATGAAAAAAAGTATATTTAGCGAAATGGAAGAAGTCAATGAAACGGACAGTTCGTTTTCATTGATTGCCGATTTCGACGGCAATGAAGAACAGATTTTTGAAGAACAATTCGACACTATACTCCCTGTATTACCCTTGCGAAACATGGTATTGTTTCCAGGTGTTGTATTGCCCGTGTCTGTGGGTCGAAAGTCTTCGTTGAAATTGGTGAAACAGGCATTCAAGAACCAACAAAAGATTGCCGCTTTCACACAGATTGTACCCGATGTAGAGCATCCCAACACTAGTGACCTTTATCAGACAGGTACAGTGGCAAAGGTCATTCGCATATTGGAAATGCCCGACAATACTACCACCGTCATTCTTCAAGGAATGTCGCGAATCAATTTGTGCGAAATCATCTCGCACACACCCTTCCTCAGAGGTTGTGTAGAGAAGTTGGAGGAGATATTCCCCTCACCTAAGAACAACGAGTATGAGGCCGTAGTAGATAGTTGCAAAGACCTTGCTATTGACTACCTAAAGAACTCAGACTACCCTGTACAGACGGTGTTTGCCATCAAGAACATCAGCAACAAAATGTTTCTCACAAACTTCATTGCTACAAACTTGATTTCAAGCATCCCCGACAAAATAAACTTACTAAAAGAGGGTGACCTGATGAAGCGTGCTTACGATTTAATTTCTATCCTCAATCGTGAGGTACAATTGGCTCGTTTGAAAGCTAACATACAGATGCGCACTCGCGAGGACATCGACCAACAACAGAAAGAGTATTTCCTACAACAACAGATAAAGAATATCCAAGACGAACTCGGTGGCTCTCGCGAGGACAAGGACGTGTACAACTTAAAGAAAAGAGCCGACAACAAGGTATGGAAGCAAGAGACTCGCGCCATTTTCGACAAAGAATTATCGAAACTCGAGCGCATCAATCCCCAATCACCCGACTATAACGTACAACTCAACTACTTGGAAACCATGCTCAACCTGCCATGGGGAGAGTATACTACAGACAACCTCAACTTGACAAATGCAGAAAAGACCCTCAACCATGACCACTATGGACTTGAAAAGGTGAAGGAGCGCATTCTCGAGTATTTGGCCGTATTGAAAATGCGTGGCGATTTGAAGTCGCCCATCCTCTGTCTCTACGGCCCTCCGGGTGTGGGAAAAACCTCATTGGGAAAGAGTGTGGCCGAGGCTTTGAAGCGCAAGTATGTACGTGTCTCATTGGGTGGACTTCACGATGAATCTGAGATTCGCGGACATCGTCGTACCTACATAGGAGCGATGCCTGGACGTATCATCAAGAGCCTTGCTAAGGCAGGCTCGGGTAACCCTGTATTCATTCTTGACGAGATAGACAAGATTGCTCAGATGACACATCAGGGTGACCCCTCTTCGGCACTCTTGGAAGTACTTGATCCTGAGCAGAACAATGCTTTCCATGACAACTTCTTGGAAGTAGACTATGACCTCTCAAAAGTTATGTTCATCGCTACGGCTAACAACCTAAACACTATCCCTGGCCCTCTGCTCGACCGTATGGAACTCATCGAAGTTAGCGGATACATCACCGAGGAGAAGATTGAGATAGCCAAACGCCACCTCATCCCCAAGGAGATGGAAAACGTGGGATTGAAGAAAGGCGACATCAAGATGAACAAGGCCGCCATCGAATACCTCATCGAAAACTATACACGCGAAAGTGGTGTGCGAGAGTTGAGCAAGAAGATCAGTAAACTCATGCGTCGCATAGCCAAAGACATCGCTATACAAGGATACACCATTCATCGCGACATCAAACCTGCTGATGTACGCGAATTGTTGGGAGTGCCAGAATATAGTCGTGACATCTATCAAGGAAACGAATATGCAGGTGTAGTCACTGGCCTTGCTTGGACGGCAGTAGGAGGTGAAATTCTCTTCGTAGAAACCAGCCTTAGCAAGGGTAAGGGCGGACGCCTCACCTTGACAGGAAACTTGGGCGATGTGATGAAGGAGTCGGCCATGTTGGCACTCGAATACTTGAAGGCTCACACCCACCTCCTGAACATCGATAATGCCATCTTCGACAATTGGAATATCCACATCCATGTGCCCGAAGGTGCTATCCCGAAGGATGGTCCCTCAGCAGGTATCACCATGGCCACCTCGCTTGCCTCTGCCCTCACCCAACACAAGGTGAAGGCCAACTTAGCTATGACTGGCGAAATCACCCTTCGCGGAAAGGTATTGCCCGTAGGAGGAATCAAGGAGAAAATCCTTGCCGCCAAGCGTGCTGGTATCAAGGAGATTATCCTTTGCAAGGAGAATCGCAAGAACATCGAGGAAATCCCACAAATCTACCTCAAGGAACTCACTTTCCACTATGTGGACAATGTGAAGGAGGTACTTGACATAGCTCTGCTCGACGAGAAAGTGGAAAATCCTATTGACTTCACCATCGAGGAGAAGGAAGAAAAGAAATAATTACCCTACGGGAGAAAAATTTCTCCCCTACAGGGAAAAAATATTTTTCAGACATAGAAAAAAAGAACTAATGAAATTCGAACTTCAATATACTGATCCTAAGACGAATGCTCGTGCAGGCCTTATCACCACCGACCACGGACAGATTGAGACCCCCATCTTCATGCCAGTAGGCACATTGGGAAGTGTCAAAGGCGTACACTTAACCGAGTTGAAAGAAGACATTAAGGCACAAATCATCTTGGGAAACACCTATCACCTCTATCTCCGTCCAGGATTGGATGTGTTGGAGAAAGCAGGAGGTTTGCACAAGTTCAACGGATTTGACCGCCCGATGCTCACCGATAGTGGAGGTTTCCAAGTATTCTCTCTCTCAGGTATACGCAAGATGCGCGAGGAGGGCGTAGAGTTTCGTTCGCACATCGATGGCTCGAAGCACCTCTTCACACCCGAGCGAGTGATGGACATCGAACGTACCATTGGAGCCGACATCATGATGGCATTTGACGAATGCACACCTGGTGATGCCGACTATGACTATGCACGCAAGTCGATGGAGCTCACCCATCGTTGGCTCGATAGATGCCTTACACGCTTCAACGAGACAGAGCCGAAGTATAGCTACCATCAGGCACTCTTCCCCATTGTGCAGGGATGCGTCTATCCCGACCTTCGTCGTCGTTCGGCCGAGTTCATCGCCTCCAAGGGAGCCGAAGGAAATGCCATTGGTGGATTGGCCGTGGGCGAACCTACTGAAAAGATGTACGAGATGATTGAGGTGGTGAACGAAATCCTCCCCACTGACAAGCCTCGATACTTGATGGGAGTAGGCACACCAATGAACCTGCTCGAAGGCATTGAGCGTGGAGTGGACATGTTCGATTGTGTAATGCCCACACGCAATGGACGCAACGGAATGCTCTTCACCAAGGATGGTATCATCAACATGAAGAACAAGAAGTGGGAGACCGACTTCTCTCCCATCGAAGCCGACGGCGCATCAATCGTAGACACCCTCTACACCAAAGCATACCTTCGCCACCTCTTCCATGCACAGGAGTTATTGGCCATGCAAATAGCATCAGTGCACAATCTTGCCTTCTACTTATGGCTGGTGGGTGAAGCACGCAAGCACATCATTGCCGGAGACTTCTCTACTTGGAAGCCCATGATGATGAAACGCATATCTACACGACTTTGAATTCATAAAAAAGTGTTTCTAAAGTAAACACCCAAAGTCAAAAGGGAAAGTCATTAAAAGGAAAAGAGAATAAAAAAAGCAAACAAAATAACGAAACATAAAGGACACACTATATGAAATTTCTCTCACGCATCGACCGCTACATAATCTTCAAGTTCCTGGGCACATACTTCTTCTCTATTGCCTTGATATTGAGCATTGCCGTAGTGTTCGACCTGAACGAAAAAATTGACAATTTCGTAGAGCATAATGCCCCCATCGACGCCATTATATTCGACTATTATCTCAACTTTGTCCCCTACTTTGCCAACTTGTTCAGTGCGTTGTTTGTTTTCATAGCCGTCATTTTCTTCACCTCTAAATTAGCCGAAAACTCCGAGATCATAGCCATGTTCTCCTGCGGTATGAGTTTGAAGCGCCTGATGCGTCCCTACATGATTTCTGCAGCCGTCATTGGCATACTTTCCTACGGACTCAGTTCCTACATCATCCCCAGAGGAAGTGTGGTGCGCCTTGAGTTCTCCGAAAAGTATTACAAGAAAAAGAAAGTTGACCATGCGCGCAACATTCAGATGGCCGTCGAGCCTAATGTGATAGCCTACATCGAACGCTACGAGGACTATAACAAAACGGGATACCGATTCTCGCTCGACAAGTTCGAAGACAAAAAACTTGTCTCCCACCTCACCGCACGCTCCATCACCTACGACACCATCGGCGGAGCGCAATATAAGTGGAAACTCAAGGAGTACATGATTCGCAACCTCGAGGGTCAGCGTGAAGTCATCACGAGCGGAAAGAGTATGGACACCATCATTGCTATGGAGCCAGCCGATTTCCTTATCATGAAGAATCAACAAGAAACTATGACAAGTCCTGAGTTAAAAGCCTATATCGCCAAGCAAAAGGCACGCGGATTGGCCAATATCAAGGAGTTTGAAATCGAGTATCACAAGCGCATAGCCATGGCTTTTGCCGCCTTCATCCTCACGACCATTGGACTTACTCTCTCCTGTAAAAAGACCAAGGGTGGCATGGGTCTTAACTTAGGTGTAGGCCTCGGCTTAAGTTTCTCATACATTCTCTTCCAAACCGTGTCATCCACCTTTGCCGTAAATGGAAACACTCCACCTATGGTGGCCGTGTGGATACCAAACATCCTATATACCATCATAGCTGTGTACCTCTACATCAAGGCTCCTAAGTAGTGACTGGTGACCAATAACTTGCTACGAATTACAAGTCATTGGTAGGTAGTAATTAAAAGGATGGAGAGAAAAGAAATTTAGCAGAATTGGTTATATACTCCGCACATTACATTTTTGAAGAGATAAAAAAAGAGAGGCTGAAAGCACAAAACTTTCAACCTCTTTTTTATAGATATTCGACTATATCGTGAGGATTCACATCCTTTGCGATGATGATGCCTTCAGGATTGAGCAAATAATTCCTGAATCCCTTCTTCAAACGATATTGCCTGTAAAGGCTCGATTTCTCACCCTTCGTCTCTACAAAACTCATCGCAGGGTCAATCTGGTCCATCTTGATGGTTTCACTATATACCGAACGAAACTCGTCAAACGATATCGAAATCATCTTGATATTAGCTTCGGGCACATTAGCTATAGTCTTACTCAGTTGCACATTCTTCATGCGCGAATCGGCATCATAACTTGCCCAAAAGCTCAGTAGTACATATTCACCTTTCAGTTCACTCAAAGCGAGAGTGTGCCCTTCCTCATTAGTTGTAGACAAGGTAAACAGGGGCGCTTTGTCCCCCACACCATATCCGCTAAAGATGCTATCCTTGTCCACAAATGAGAACCACATTATACTAAGGATAACACCTATCCATTTTACATATCTCATGCAATAGGCTTTAAGTTTATACTTGACTCACCACATTTTTCTCACCCACTGGTGAAAAATTTCTTTGATATGAGTCGTTCACTTCACGTTTCGAAGAAGTAGAGCAAGAGAACAAAATGATAAATTCTCCCCCATTCATAGTACTCCAACTTTTCAAAATCTTCAGCAAAAGTACTACTTTATCACGAGTTAGCCATAAAAAAGTATCATATTTTATGTTTTACAACATATTTTCAACCATTTTTGACCACCTCACACACTATTTTAGACCATTATTCACTAAATTTGCAAGTGCTAATTATGCTTACAGTAATGTATCATAATATAGAAATTTGATATTTAGGATTAGTTAAGGAGTATGCTCTCATCGGCATACGCCATTACGATTCATATTATTTTTTAGTGGACAAAAGATGTATTTCGACGAACTTGACTTAGAAGATTGTATACTCGACGCACTCGACGCCATGAATTTTGAAGAGTGCACCCCCGTACAAGAACATACCATTCCTCCCCTATTACAAGGTCACGACCTCATAGGTGTGGCACAGACAGGTACAGGCAAAACAGCTGCTTTCCTTCTACCTGTACTCAACCAGCTCAGCAAGGGTAACTATCCGCATGATGCCATCAATTGCATCATCATGTCCCCCACACGCGAATTGGCTCAGCAAATTGACCAACAGATGGAGGCATTCAGCTATTTTACCAACAGTAGTAGTGTAGCTATTTATGGAGGAAACGATGGTATCCGCTTTGCCCAGGAACAGAAGGGACTCACCCTTGGCGCCGACGTTGTCATTGCCACCCCTGGACGCCTTCTTGCACACATCAACATGGGATATGTTGACCTTTCACGAGTCAGTTTCTTTATTCTCGACGAGGCAGACCGCATGCTCGATATGGGTTTCTCCGACGACATCATGCAGATAGCCAAACTCCTTCCCCCCACTCGCCAAACAATCATGTTCAGCGCTACGATGCCCGAGAAGATTCGCCAGTTGGCTCGTACCATCCTCACCAATCCCGTGGAGGTAAAACTCGCCGTCAGCAAACCCGCTGAAAGGATTCAGCAAGGAGCCTACATCTGCACCGAGCCACAGAAACTTGGTATCATAAAACACATGTTTGCCGACGAACCCGCCAAACGCGTCATCATCTTTGCTTCATCCAAACTCAAGGTCAAGGAGGTCACCAAGGCTCTCATGCGTATGAAACTAAACGTAGGCGAAATGCATAGCGACCTCGATCAACCCCAGCGCGATGCCGTAATGCACGAGTTCAAGAACAATCGTATTGACATCCTCGTAGCCACCGACATCGTATCACGCGGCATCGACATCGACGACATCACCCTTGTCATCAACTTCGACGTACCCCACGATGCAGAAGATTACGTACACCGCATAGGTCGTACCGCCCGAGCAGGCAACGAAGGTAGAGCCGTCACCTTCGTAGGTCCCAAGGATCAGTCACGTTTCCATGCAATCGAATCATTTATCGAAAAGGAAGTAGAAAAACTCCCTGTACCTGAATCCCTTGGCGAAGCCCCCGAGTACAAGCCAGAGAAGAAGGGCAACAACCATGGCAAAGTCAATGGTCGAAGCAGTTGTGGACGAGGAAGCAGAGGAGGTAACCCCAAATCACGCTCACATAGCAAGGGAAAGAAATCGAGCACAACTCAGGTTAATGGCGATAAGAAGAAAGACTCCCCTTCAAAGTCTCAACCCCTTAACGACACAACTAATAAACCTTCCACCCATACAACCAACAACTCCACCGAAGGCACTACCCCAAAGAAAAAACGATTCCACCGCGGAGGTCGTCATCGCAGTAGCAGCACACAAGGGAAGAAGGAAGAACAAGCAAAACAAAAATCAGAATAAACAGAATATTCTAAAGAATGCATATTGTATGTTAATGTTTTCCGTTGACTACTTTTATCCTATTGATAATTGAGGTTGACTGAGTTGTTTTTTTTCAACCCTAAAATAGAGGTAAACCAAACTATAGAGCTTTGATTACCAAACTATAGAGGTTTTATAGACAAAGTATATAGGTTTGGTAGGCTTAGTTTAAGGCAATAATATAGCTGTTGTCCAAAGAATCTAAGTGAAATCAATCTTTTATACTGATATTAAGCAAATTAACCCGTATAAAATTTGCTTAATATCAGTTTTTTTTGTATCTTAGCTAGAACTTTAAGAAAGCTATACTAAATGCTATGATTGATTTTACCAAGTTTAATAATATTATTTCACTCACATCGTACTTCAACACTGAAGCAAAGTGCAAGCAAGCCATCATCGAAAGCAGATGGGCTGATGGGGACATTGTATGTCCTATCTGCGGTGAGCATCATTGTAAGATATTGCTGTCTGGTAAAACTATTCTCGATATATAATACGATATTTAAATTAAGGGCTGACACTTCTCACGAGGTATCAGCCCTTTTGGTTACCTTTGTCTTTTGCACAAACATAATAGTAACCATGGGAAAAGATAGTTATTTTACCGGACA
>JAFZDY010000037.1 GCA_017560945.1 Bacteroidaceae bacterium
GTCGGTTGGCGCGTGTGGAAAACGGCCAAGGCCAAACCTGCAGATGAGATAGAGTGAAGAATGAGTTCTCAAATTAAAGAATTAAAAGGATAAAAGGTTAAAGAAAAAAATAAAGCATCCAACCTTAAACCTTGAACTTTGAACTTTGAATTTTGAATTTTTGAATAAAATATGATTGAGCATAACTTCAAACTTGCATGGCGGCAACTGGTAAAGTACCGCCTGCAATCAGCGGTCAGCATCGTCAGCCTTGCCATTGGCTTTGCTTGCTTTGCCCTTGCAAGCATGTGGATAAAGTATGAAACCACGTATGATGCATTTCATAAGGATGCAGAGAATCTGTATCTTGTCAGATGTGATAGAGAGAACCATGTATCACGATCGATAAATGTACAGAAATTACACGAATTTCCTCAATTGGAGCAATTAACCCAAATTTATCAACTATATTCAGATTCCATCAATGGTTTGGATTGGAAAGAATCCCGTCGGCAAGGAGAATGGGTGATGCTCGACACCAATTTTGTATCGCTTGTAGGTTTGCGCATCAAGGAAGGAACTACCTCCTTTGTACATAATCCCAACGAAGTGGCGGTCGACGATGTCATGGCCGCCCGCTTGTGGGGGGATGAATCGCCTATTGGGAAAACATTGACAACTGTAGATATATATGGCAAAGATGGAAACTTCAGACGCACACGCACCGTAACAGCCGTATTTCACTCATGGGGAAGACATTCCAACTTCCGATTCAACATGCTTAGCAGTTTCACACCAGAAGTACCCGAAGATTGCTATAACGGATATTCATACATGATGGCCCACATCTCTCCGAAGATGGATATCGACGAACTGAACAGGCGATTGGATAGTACCGAATTGAGCAATAAGCATGGATACGAGGCAGTTGAACGTGCAAATGTAGTCCCCATCACCAAGTTGCGCCATTCGACCGAATCATACGAGCGCAGTGGTCGTGCCAAAATCAATCACATTTACCTGTTTGCTTTGGCAAGTTGCCTATTAATCTTGTGTGGATTGCTGAATTACCTGACAATGTTCATCAATCGCCTATTCATCCGCAAACGAGAAATGGCCTTGCGTACAGTATTCGGTGCCACAGGACGAAACATGATATTGCAATTTTTGACCGAATATGGTCTATTGTTGGCCATTGCCATGTTCTTGGGGCTTGTAGTGATTGAGCTTTCCTTAGAATGGTTTCTTGCAATGACCGAGTTGCCACGAGATACGGAATTCATTTATGGCGAAACCTTCGTTTACCTATTGTCTGTGACACTTATTTCTCTGTTCATTTCGATTCCGGCCATTTGGTACTTCCGTCGCCAGTCGTTGCAAAGCAGTATCACCGGAGTAGGTGCCCTCACCCGCTATTACATTTTCCGCCGTTTCAGCATAGGACTACAAATAGCCATCAGCATCTTCTGTATTTTCTGTACAGTCGTGTTTTTGAAGCAATTGAATTGTTTGCGCAGCAATAAAAAAGGGTTTGAAATAGAGAATCGTATGCTATTGAGATGCTATAGTAGAGATCGGAGTGAAGAGAATGTCGAATTGCTGCACTTCTTGAAGCAATGCCCTGAAGTGGACACTGTCTTTTATTCCATGACTTCATATTTTCCTTATACTGGTAGTAGTGGTCGGGTTGTTTCACCGAGTGAATGCCCAGATTTAAAGGTGAAGACAGTGATTGTAGATCAGGTTATATCCAAAGAACTCGTTGATTTTTACGGAATCCAACTTGTTGAAGGACGTTGGTTGAATGATGCAGATTTAATAAGGTATGAGAGTAGTGACTTGTTACATAGTAATTGCATTTTGATTAATGAAGCTTTTGTTAATCTGTTAGGGTGGACAGATCCTTTGGAAAAGACCTTTATCGGTGATAAAATCGTAGGAGTAGTGAAGGATGTTTATAACCAATCGCCCACTACACCAGCCGAACCGACCATGTACAGATTCAATCCTTTTGATGCAGACACAAAGAATATGGCCTTTATCCTGATAAAATACAAGCCTGGTATGAAACAGGTACTGAAGGATAAAGTAGAAGCGTATGCCGAAAAGCGCGGACTTGAAAGTTTCGATTCCCGTTGTTGGATGGATTGTGAAGAAACATACGAAAGGATTCTTCAAAGCGAACTCAATCTACAGAAACTCCTTAACATCACCACAGGTGTCTGCATCCTCATCGCCCTCTTTGGCGTATGGTCAATGATAATGCTCACGTGCGAACAACGTCGCAAGGAGATTGCCATCCGAAAGGTATATGGTGCGACCACGAAGGACATCCTCGATATGTTCATCATCGAATACATGACCTTGCAAGGTATAGCGGCCATAGTGGCCTTCCCCATTGGCTACGCCTGCATGAAGCCATGGCTGGAGCAATATGTGGTACAAACTGAAATCTCGTGGTGGATATACGTAGGCATCTTCCTCATGGTAGCCCTGCTCGTAGCCCTTTGTGTCGGTTGGCGCGTGTGGAAAACGGCCAAGGCCAAACCTGCAGATGAGATAGAGTGAAGAATGAGTTCTCAAATTAAAGAATTAAAAGGATAAAAGGTTAAAGGAAAAAAATAAAGCATCCAACCTTAAACCTTGAACTTTGAATTTTGAATTTTGAATTTTGAATAAAATATGATTGAGCATAACTTCAAACTTGCATGGCGGCAACTGGTAAAGTACCGCCTGCAATCATTGGTTAGTATTGTAAGTCTTGCCATTGGCTTTGCCTGCTTCGCACTGGCAAGTATGTGGATAAAGTATGAAACCACGTATGATGCATTTCACCGCGATGCGGACAGGATGTATTTCCTCGTCAAAGACCACAGTGAATGGGGCAAGGCGGGCGACATTCTCGAAAATGTCCATACTGTCTTTTGCGACACCGTCTATAAACACTGTCCCGAAATTGTGGAAAATGCGTTGTTCGAACGCTCATACTTCCAGCCGAAGGAGGGAAAGATGGAACCCTATATAGCCTGCGACAGCAGTTTCTTCGACTTTTTTGATATCCGCTTGCTGGTAGGCGACCGGGGATTCCTGCAACGAAAGGGTGAAATAGCCGTCACCCGCCAGAAGGCCGAAGAATGGTGGCCGGGTGAGAATCCTTTGGGTAAAGAGTTGGAAGACAAGTACGGCAAACACTTTGTTGTTTCTGCCATCGTAGAGGGATGGGACACGCATACCAACCTCACATTCGCTTTCCTGTCCGGTGACAGCGAGGTGCGAATGTACCCGAGCTCCGGTGGCCAATACGCTGTCCGGCTGGCTCCGAAGGCCGATGTGAAAAGCATCAACCGGCGGTTGGATACGCTCAAAATCGATTACTATTATTGGACTAAAACTGGATACCAGAACCACATCGGCTGTTACGGAGACCTTGAACTGGTGCCAGCCAAGGAACTCCGCCATCGGCTTAACTACGAACAGATGGAGGTGCAAATCCACCACATCTACCTGTTTGCCTTGGCAGGAGGAATGCTTATCCTATGCGGATTGCTCAACTACCTGACCATGTTTGTCAACCGCCTTTTCATCCGTCAGCGCGAGATAGCCCTGCGCACAGTGTTCGGCGCTACGGGGCGCAACCTGACGGTGCAATTCCTCACCGAATACGGGTTGCTGCTGCTGATAGCCGCTTTCTTCGGCCTGATCTTCATGAAATGGGTGTTGGCCGCCTTCCGCCAACTGGCCGAACTGCCCGAGGGATGGGGCTTTTTCTATCGGGAGACGTTCATCAGCATGTTCCTTGTCCTGGGCGTATCGCTTCTCATCTCCCTGCCCGTCATCCAGTTCTTCCGCCGACAGGCTCTGCAGAACTCCATACAGGCCCAAGTGGGACTGTTCAGCTACAACAACTTCCGCAAATTGAGCGTCTGTCTGCAAATCGGCATCAGTATCTTTTTCATCTTCTGTACTGCTGTAATGATGAAGCAGATTGACACCCTGCGCCACTCCGACATCGGCTTTGAACGCAAGGACATGGGAATACTGGCCATTCTTACCGGGACAGTGATGACAGATGATGACATGGAAGTATTTAATGAAACCATGGAGGCCGCCTACAGCTATCTGAAGCAACAACCTGAAGTGACGGAGATATTGGTCAACAGACCCCTCTTCCCCCTCTACGGACAAGCTGCGACAAGTATCAGTAAACATTCCCCTTTATCAGGTGCGGCCATCAATCCCGACATGGTGGCGGAGTCTTACAGTTTCAAACTATTCGATGACCCCGACGGGGCGTTGTCCCGCTTCTACAATCTGCAGTTGGTGGAGGGACGTTTCTTTGAAGAGAGCGACGACGAAATGGACATTATCCTCAACGAATCGGCCACTCGCCAGTTCCAGTGGGACAGTGCTGTGGGGAGACAGATTCTCTATGATGAACATAATGTTTATACTATTGTGGGTGTGGTGAAAGACTTCCAGAATTACGGCCCCACCACACCAGCGAAGCCCTGCATCCTCAAAAATGAAAAGAACGAAGCGATTGTCAACGGATACCTTGTATTCAAGTATCATCCCGGTACATGGGAAACCTGCGTAGAGAAGGTTACGCAACATCTCAAGGAGATGGATGTGGCATGTACCTTCAGAAACGTGGAAGCGGAATATGAGAATCTGCTGAGGTCGGAAAAAAATCTGCAACTGCTTCTTAGCGTAACGGCAGGCACATGTGTTCTCATCGCCCTCTTCGGTGTGTGGTCGATGATAATGCTCACCTGTGAACAACGTCGCAAGGAGATTGCCATCCGCAAGGTACACGGCGCTACGGTGAAGGATATCCTCGACATGTTCTTCCTCGAATACATGGCGCTGCAAGCCGTAGCCGCCCTCGTGGCCTTCCCCATTGGTTATGCCTGCATGAAGCCATGGCTGGAGCAATACGTGGTGCAGACCGAAATCTCGTGGTGGATCTACGTCAGCATCTTCCTCCTCGTAGCCCTGCTGGTTGCCCTCTGCATCGGCTGGCGCGTGTGGAAAACGGCGAAGGCCAAACCTGCGGATGAGATAGAGTGAAGAACGAGTTCTCAAGGGCGATGAGTAGTGAGTTATGAGCAATGAGCAATTAGCGAAGAACTGTTCTGAAGTTCTTTGACTTGCGTACTTGATGAACGATAGCGAACTAATTTTAAATTTTGAGTCATCAGAATACTATCAGAATGTTCTGCTCATGACAGAACAAGAACAGGCAAAGAGGGGAACTTCTTTGCCTGTTCTCTTGCTTTTCAAATTAGAAGGGAGTAAACCTATTTCATGACTAAGTTAAAAACAGGTCAACGTGAATTAAAAATAAAGTTTAACTCAGTCAACCTCGACTATAAATAAGACTCAAAGTAGTCAACTAAAATCGTTAACATACAGAGTCTTCAAAATACTATCAATAAGTACTGCAATCACACTTAATAGATACTGCAGTACTACTTAATAAGTACTGTAGTACCATAAGGGAAGTACTCGAGTACCATAAGGCTGGTACTCGAGTACTCCTTAAACGAAATTTTTAGGAGTACTAATTTTGGCTGATTATCAGCGAGTTCTTATAAATATATGCAAAAAGGGACGGGGGTAAATGTCTATTTGTTCTTGCCAGAGGGAAGAATGAGATTCAGTATTACACCCACCAATGCAGACAAACCTATGCCACCAATTGTGATGTTTCCAATCGTCATCTCTGCACCACCTATGCCAAGGGTCAAAATGAGTGAAGCAATCACCAGATTGCGTGTGTTGCCCAAGTCGACCTTGTTCTTCACCAAATTATTGACTCCCACTGAAGCGATGGTACCAAACAACAACAACATGATACCTCCTAAAACTGCATTGGGAATGGTCTTGAGGAATGCACTGATTTTACCCAGCACTGAGAACAAAATGCCAAACGTTGCAGCGATACGAATGACAACAGGAGCTGTTATCTTGGTCAACGAGATAGCACCTGTAACCTCGGAATAGGTAGTCACAGGAGGGCCACCAATGAGTGCGGCAGCTATACAAGCCAATCCGTCGCCCAACATGGTACGATGCAAACCTGGGTCTTTGACAAAGTCCTTACCTGCCACCTCGTTGATTGCATATACATCGCCAATGTGTTCAATCACAGGTGCAATGGCTACGGGAATCATGAAGATGATGGCCTCCCAAGAAAACTCGGGACGAACAAATGCCGGCCATGCAAACCAGGGTGCATCCAATATGGGTTGAAAATCAATCAGACCCAGAACAGATGCCACAATGTAACCTACTACAATGCCTGCAAAGATAGGGATAAGGCGCAACAAGCCTTTTCCAAACAACGAAACGGCTACAGTGGTCAAGAGGGAAATGATGGCAAGTAACCAATTCTCCTTGGCCATGTCCACACCTGTACCTGCCAACGACAAACCAATGAGCATGATGACTGGCCCTACCACAATAGGAGGGAAAAGGCGTGAGACAAACCCTACTCCGCGAAAACGAACCAATGCACTCATGACACCATACACTGCACCCACGGCTACCAAACCAGACAAGGTGCCTGGTAATCCGTATAACTCTGTAGCTTTCACAATGGGAGCGATGAACGCAAAACTACTACCCAGGAATATGGGAACCATTCCTTTGGTAACAACATGGAAAATGAGGGTACCTATACCTGCAGTAAATAGGGCTACTGAGGGATCGAGTCCCACCAAAAGTGGAACCAACACCGTGGCACCAAAAGCCACAAACAGGAACTGAGCACCCACCACGATTTTATGAGCAAAGCCCAACTTCTTATCTTCCTTCATAATTCTAATAGGAGTTAAATCAATACCACTGCAAAAATAGGTATATTTACACAAAAACAACCATTTTTTGGAAAAAAAGGAAAAAGTAGGTGCAAAATTCCCGTGAAATCCAAATTATTGCTACTTTTGCCAACAGAATGAAAAACTAAACTTTTATTGTATGGCCTTACATATCATTAATCATCCGTTGGTGCTGCATAAGCTAAGTTCTATGCGCGACAAAACGACTTCTACCATGAAGTTCCGTAGTTTACTTGACGAAATATCATTATTGATGGGTTACGAGGTGACACGCGACCTCCCCCTGACGTACGAAGATATTGAAACCCCCTTGATGCCAATGAGTGCGCCCAAGATAGCTGGTAAAAAGGTAGTTATCGTACCCATCCTGCGAGCAGGACTTGGCATGGTGAATGGCCTGACAACACTAATGCCCTCGGCACGCATCGGCCACATTGGTTTATATCGCGATGAAACGACTTGTAAACCTGTGTCCTACTACTACAAGATGCCGGCAAACAAGGACAGACTGGTTATCCTCGTTGACCCCATGCTGGCCACAGGAGGAAGTGCGTGCGATGCCATCGCACATCTAAAAGAGGATGGATACAAACAGATAAGAATGATGTGCCTGGTAGCCTCTCCACAGGGAGTTAAAGCCGTAGAAGAGCAACATCCCGATGTGGACATTTTCCTGGCATCCTTGGACGAAGGACTCAATGACAAGAACTACATTCTTCCTGGATTGGGAGATGCAGGCGACCGCATATTTGGAACTAAATAGCACTGAACAGTAGCATCAGGTTCAACACTGTCACCAGCGCAGCTACGGCATAAAGTATCACCGTGGTGGAGTGGCTATTGACATATTGCCCCATTACCCGCTTGGACGAAGTGAGACTTACTTGCAGAAATACGGTGATGGGGAGTTGGATGCTGAGCACCATCTGTGAAATGATAAGCCCATAGAAGGGGTCGCTGATAAAGAAGATGACCAACAGGGCTATACCCAAGGAAAGGAGGACACCCAGGCGCGAATGGGTGTCCTTTATATTATACGCCTCGCCAAAGAAGCCGGCAAATATGGAACCTGCCGCCATACCACTGGTGATGGTGGACGACACACCAGCCAACAACAAGGCAATGGCAAACACAATACCGGCAGCCCTACCCAACAAGGGGTCGAGCAGACTTTGCGCCTGAGCCAACTCGTCCACCTGTACACCATGTTGGAAGAAGGTAGCAGCAGCCAACACTATCATGGCACTGTTGATAGCCCACCCGATACTCATGGCCAACAAGGTATCGAAGAACTCGTACTTCAACGCCTTGCGGATGTGAGCGTCGTCCTGCAGATTTACCTGACGGCTCTGTATCACCTCGGAATGAAGGAAGAGGTTGTGAGGCATTACCACTGCTCCCAACACACTCATCACTATCAGCATACTGCCCTCGGGGATAGAGGGAACCACTGCCGAACGCAAGGCTACAGGCCAATCGACATCTATCAGAAATATCTCGTAAAGGAACGAAAATCCAATGAGTGAAACAAAGGCAATGATACCCTTTTCCACCCGTCGATAACTGTTGGTAAAGAGCATCACCGTTACAAAAGCGGCCGTCAGCAAGGCGCCCGCCGGAATGGGTACACCAAACAGCATCTGCAACGCTATGGCACCACCCAATATCTCGGCCAACGATGTAGATATACTGGCCAATACTGCACTGCCCAGTACAGGAATGGATAACCACTTGGGAAGATACTTGTGTGCAGCCTCGGAGAGACAAAGTCCTGTAGCAATACCCAAGTGAGCCACATTGTGCTGCAACAGTATCAACATCACTGTAGAAAGGGTGACCACCCACAAAAGTGTGTAGCCAAACATAGAGCCTGCCGCAAAATTACTGGCCCAGTTTCCTGGATCGATAAACCCAACCGTCACCAACAAACCAGGACCTATGTATTTCAAAAAGTCCATACCACCCAAGTAGCGGGGATGGTCCTTTCGCCTCAAATCACTAAAGAAATCTTTCACGCGTCCCATGCTTTCACTCTTCTACAATAACAAACTACTTTAGCAAAAAGTTAGGAGGGGTGTCAAAAATAAATGACATCATTTTGACACACCCTCTAAAAACTATTTACACTTTTACTTCTTAGGATAATCGATACTAAAGTGCAAACCACGACTCTCCTTACGCTCCATGGCCTGGCGGGTAATGAGGTAGCCGACATTGATCATATTACGCAACTCGCACAATTCGCGTGTAGCCTTACTACCCTTGAACAGGCGTTCGGTCTCTTCGTAAAGGATATCAAGACGGTTCCATGCACGAGTCAGGCGTGTGTTGCTACGCACAATACCCACGTAGGACTCCATAATCTGGTTTACCTCCTTCATGCTCTGAGTGATGAGCACACGCTCTTCGGTACTGATGGTTCCCTCGTCGTTCCATTCGGGAATATCCTCGTTGAAATCGTATCGGTCGATGACACTGAGCGCATGCTGAGCAGCCGCATCGGCATAGACAATAGCCTCGATGAGCGAATTGCTTGCCAGACGGTTTCCGCCGTGCAAACCTGTGCACGAACATTCGCCAATGGCATACAAACGACGGATACTGCTCTGTCCGTCGAGATCGACCACAATACCACCACACAGGTAGTGGGCAGCGGGTGCTACAGGAATGTAGTCCTTGGTAATGTCAATGCCTATGCTCAAGCACTTCTTATAGATGTTAGGGAAGTGTTTCTTGGTCTCCTCGGCATCCTTGTGTGTGACATCGAGATAAACGTGCTCGTCACCGCGATGCTTCATCTCATTGTCGATGGCACGTGCCACAATGTCGCGTGGAGCAAGTGACAAACGGGGGTCGTACTTATGCATGAATTCCTTACCATCCTTGGTACGGAGCACACCGCCATAGCCGCGCATGGCTTCGGTAATCAAGTAAGCAGGTCGGTCACCAGGATTGTATAGTGCCGTGGGATGGAATTGGATGAACTCCATATCCTTCACCGCTCCCTTAGCACGATAAACCATGGCTATGCCATCGCCCGTAGCAACCAACGGATTGGTAGTCTGACGGTACACCGCCTCGCAACCTCCAGTGGCCATGATAGTCACCTTGGAGAGGAAGGTGTCCACTTCGCCAGTCTCCTCGTTCAACACATACGCACCATAGCAACGGATGCCCTGTGTATAGCGAGTAACGATGATGCCCATGTGGTGCTGAGTAATGATTTCCACCGCAAAGAAATTGGGGAACACGGTGATGTTGGGATGTGCCTTCACCGCTTCGATGAGCGAAGTCTGTATCTCGGCACCTGTATTGTCCTTGTGATGCAAAATGCGGAACTCGCTATGTCCACCCTCCTTATGAAGGTCAAAAGTCCCATCGGGTTTCTTGTCAAAATCGACTCCCCACTTGATCAACTCCTCAATCTGGGAAGGGGCATTGCGAACCACCTTCTCCACCGCAGCCACATCGTTGATGTGATCACCTGCAATGAGGGTGTCTTCGATATGCTTTTCGAAATTATCAACTGACAAGTCGGTCACCGAAGCAATACCTCCCTGAGCAAAATAGGTGTTGGCCTCTTCCAATCCGGCCTTACAAATGAGAGCCACCGTACCCTTGTGAGCCACTTTCAACGCAAAACTCATGCCTGCCAGGCCCGAGCCAATGACTAAGAAATCATACTTTCTTACCATAGTATCTTTCCCTTTTGTTCTTAATTATGCCGCAAAACTACGAATAATCGATGAAATGGAGTATCTTTGCAGGCAAATTTCTTTATTATGAACCGAATATTTCATGCCCGTGTGCCTTGGTACACCATTCTTTTCTTGATTTTGCTCGCAGGAATCACCATATGGAGTTATTGGGAACGCCTCGGAGTGGTCGCTCTCATCAGCCTGTTGTGGATGGTGGTCCTCATCGAACGAACCATACATACCACCTACACCGTCACTACTGAGGGTACACTGGTGATACATCGCGGACGTTTTTCCAAAGACATCGTCATACCCCTGGCAGAGATACGTCGTATCGAACTCATACGCAGTGCCCGCATAGGAACAGTTTGCATGAAAAGATACCTGCTGGTACATTACGGAGAAGACCACACCCTGTCACTGATACCAACGAGAGAGGAAGAAATGGTAATGTACATCAAAGAAAAAAGGAAATGAAATACATACACTCACTTCTGCTCTTGATAGCCCTGCTTCCCGCCACGATGTCGGCTCAAGGAAGTGCCTTGTCGGCCCGCTTGAATGCGCTATTGGCCGATACGCTACTGGCTCGCTCAGAAGTAGGACTTGTTGTATATGACCTCGACGACGACACCTTGTTGTTTGACTACCAAGCCGACAAACTTTACCGCCCTGCATCCATACAGAAAGTGATGACGGCCGTGACGGCATTGGAGCATTTAGGCC
This sequence comes from Bacteroidaceae bacterium, assembly GCA_017560945.1. GTDB lineage: Bacteria > Bacteroidota > Bacteroidia > Bacteroidales > Bacteroidaceae > Phocaeicola_A. The sequence goes on from JAFZDY010000037.1 coordinate 11,246, forward strand.
CTGAATACTCCTTCAATACTACACTTTACCACACTGGTGCCATCACACCCGACAGCACTTTGCAAGGTGACCTCTACATGGTAGGAGGCTTTGACCCGTTAGTCAACCACCTGGACATTGAAGCCTTTGCACAAGCGGTGTACCATATGGGAATACGCCACATTGATGGAGGACTCATAGGAAATGCCGCACTGAAGGACACACTCAAATGGGGTAGCGGATGGTGTTGGGACGATGGAATGCCTATACTGACCCCGCTACTCAGTGAACGTACAGACAGTTTCCTTGTACATCTGCGCCGTTCGCTACTGATACAGGGAATCACGATGGCGGATACCACCGACACCCTTGTGGCTCAAGCCCCCGACTCGGTGATTTACCAAATAGCAGTATGCCGACGACCTCTGACAGAGATCATGGATCGCATGATGAAGAAGAGTGACAACTTGCATGCCGAAGCCGTATTCTATCAATTGGCAGCGGCAAAATCGCAACAACCCTATGCCACAGCTGAGGATGGAGCCAAAATGATTCATGAACTCATAAAAGAGGTTGGCCACCTACCCAACCATTACAATGTGGCGGATGGTAGCGGTGTATCGCTCTACAACTATATGTCACCTCGTCTGATGGCAGATGTACTGCGCCATGTATACAGACAACCCGAAATTTATCGACACTTGAAGCAGTCTCTCCCCATAGCTGGTATAGATGGCACATTGAAAAACCGCATGAAAAAGAGTTCTGCTTACCGCCGCGTGTATGCCAAGACAGGAACGCTCACAGGTGTGGCTTCGCTGGCAGGGTATGCTATAGCCAACAATGGACACACTCTGGCCTTTGTCATTATCAATCAAAACATTCTCACCTCGAGTCTGGCTCGTGCCTGGCAAGACAAAGTGTGCGAGGCGCTATGCAAATAATTTTGATTCTGAAAAAACTGAGATTTATTTCCTTTCCAACCACTTAGTAAAGAATACATTCCAAAAAAAGAGTCAATATTTTGGAATATTAACGGGATAGATGTATCTTTGCGCCATGCAATATATATCTGTCCGTTCTTTTTGTTTAAAGATGATCTGTGGAGCACTCTTGGCTCTATGGAGCATGAGCGCCGCTGGACAAGAAGAAAAAAAAGCACAAGTAGTATTTGGCGTTGACTATTCCAGTTTTTTCGATAATCGAGAAGTTAAAAGCCCTTACCAAAAGTCTCAAACGATTTTTGGCTCTCGACTCGTGGGAGAAGTGGGTATCCAATTTGGCCCCAACCAAATAATGGTGGGTGGTTTAGGAATCAAGGATTTTGGTGATCAAGAGTGGGTAAAATCGGCATTGACCTATTATTACCACTATGAAGACGGACACTTCTCGGGCGCCTTTGGATTGTTTCCACGCCAAAGATTGAAAAGTGAATTGCCCGACATCTTCATCTACGACTCGTTGCGCTATTACTCGCCCACCATCAACGGAGCTCTCATCCAATACACCAATGACTATGGTTATGCAGAGATGTATTGCAACTGGATAAGCAAACAGGGATATAACAAACGAGAGGTATTCGAGATTGTGAGCGACGGACGTTTCGGACACAAAGGCTTCTTTGGCGGATGGAACTTCCAACTCCTGCACTACGCATTGCCGAGCAATACCACGAATGAACACATCTACGACAAGCTTATGCTGAATCCGTTTATTGGGTTTGAGACAAATAAAGTGGGATGGTTGGATGCACTGGCCGTGAACGCAGGTGCCGTATTGTCATTCAATCGTGACCGTACTGATATGATATGGAGATATCCATTAGGATTTATGGGTGAACTGAAACTGAGGAAATGGCGTTTCGAGTTACATGACCAATTGTACACAGGTGAACTCCAATATCAAGGTTATGAGAAACACGGCTCTTCCCTCTTCCGTGGAGACCCCTACTACCGTAGCAATTTCTACAATCGAACAAACCTGACATTCTACCTGCTGAACAAGGATTACATACAATGCCGCGCAACGGCATCGATGCACTTTACAGAGGGAGAGATTGACAACTCACAACAGATTATCCTAAACATCGTATTGGATGAGGAAATCTTGTCGGGCTTGTTCAAATGGTAAAGTATCTCAAAATCACAAAAAGACTAAGAAAAGGGAAGCATTCTTCCCAATAAAGAATCGTATCTGACAATGAGAATCAAGCAGTTGACAATCATCCTCATGGGATTGATGCTGACCCTGCCATTGAATGCACAGAAGCGAAAAGGGGAGACGGGTAACGAACCACTTTTCGGAAAAGAACTGGCCTCATACACTGTAGCCTCGAACAAGCTGGCAGGAGCCACATTCTATCTGGTATCGGGTCATGGAGGCCCTGACCCAGGTGCCATGGGACTCTATCAGGGACGCCCCCTCTACGAAGATGAATATGCCTACGACATCATACTACGACTGGCACGTGAACTGATGATGAGAGGGGTAAAAGTGCATATCATCATTCAAGATAAAAAGGATGGCATACGCGAAGACCGCATCCTACCAGGAAGTGAACGAGAGACTTGCATGGGAAAAGCCATCCCACTAAAACAAAACGACCGATTGCAACAACGGGCGGCAAAGATAAACGAACTCTATCGCAAGGACAATAGTCGCTACAGACGAGCGGTCTTCATTCATGTGGATAGCCGTAGTGAGAGCAAGCAAACGGACGTATTCTTCTATCACGCACCTGGGAGCAAGAATGGAAAACGATTGGCCGACAATCTGCGAAAAACCTTTGCTGACAAATATAAACAACACCAACCTGGACGTGGATTCACAGGTACTGTAAGCGAACGCAACCTGTATGTACTACGCAACACCACACCCGTAGGTGTATTCTTGGAGTTGGGAAACATTCGCAACAAACAAGACCAAAAACGCCTCATCATCCCCAGCAACCGCCAGGCATTGGCACGTTGGATAGCGGATGGTATAGAGAAGGACTTCAAACAATGACTCCTGAAAAAAAGACAAGGATGTGCCAAATTTGACATTGACACATCCTTATTTTTTTGTCCGTAGGGAAAAAAGTTTTTTCCTACAGGGGAGAAAATTTTACTTCACTTGAATCACCAAATAGCGTGATACACTCCAAAAGAGTGAGGGGTCGAGAATATTCAGTACATACAGCCCCTTCTCGTCCTTGTCCAACTGATATGAACCTTCAGGATGTGTGGTAAGCAACTTGACACTCTTGCTATAGAGTTTGATTTCTGTATCGTGACGAATATCAATCTGTGTAAAATAATCCTTGTTGAAGTTGGCATTTTGCAACACCTTGTCCTTCGCCAAGAAACGATCGTCAAGGATATTCTGCTCCTTCAATTCATCCTTAGTACCATAGACAAACCATGCGACGTTCAAAGCTTTGTCCTGTGCATCGATGATGCGCTCCTTGGCAATGCTATCGGCACGCAACAGGGCCACATCGGTCTGTAAATAGACAATCATATCGTCCAACTCAGCGATGCGTACATCCTTAGCAGCCAACTCTGCCTGCAACTCTGCCAATTGTTGCGCCTTTTCAACCAATTGAGCCGTCAGGTTATTCACCGCCTGCTTCATCTGCGAGGTGGCATTGGTATTGTTTTTTAACTGCTTCTGCAACTCGGCAATCTTCTCGCGATTCTGCTTCATCGTCTGTGCAATGAAAGCCATATCTTCCTTCACTTGATCGTGAACTGAGCCTGCACCTTCACCTGCAACCTTCACACGGCCTTCAGCCTCGTTTATCAGTCGAAATCCCTCTTGAATGAGATTGAAGGTATTCATAAACTCCTCCACCTCAGCATTCTTCTGACTCAGAGCCGTTTGCAACGAATCATTCTGTTGCTGCAAGTTTCTCTGTTTGTTTCCCAAACCATCGCAAGCGGTCAACATGACCACGCAAGCGACCCATAAAAATAGTTTTTTCATACCTGTTCCTTACTTACAATTTTATTACTCTTCTTCAACATCTGAAGTGGTGTTTACATTCTCCTTATTGTTACATCCGGCCAACAGGATGACAATCTCGCCCTTCGGCTCGTGCTTCTTGAAGTGATCGACTACCTCCGTAAGGGTACCGCGCACACACTCCTCATGTATCTTTGAAATCTCGCGACACACAGCTACCTGTCTGCCAGCTCCGTAGTATTCGATGAATTGGGTGAGTGTCTTTACCAGTCGGTAGGGCGACTCGTAGAAAATCATTGTACGCTCCTCGGCTTGAAGGGATATCAAACGTGTCATACGCCCCTTCTTCTGCGGAAGGAATCCCTCGAAGCAAAATCGCTCGCAGGGCAATGAACTGCTGACCAGTGCAGGCACAAAGGCCGTAGCACCAGGCAGACACTGCACCTCGATACCGGCGCGTACACATTCCCTAACTACCAAAAATCCCGGGTCGCTGATACCAGGTGTACCCGCATCGCTAATCAAGGCCACAGTGGCCCCACCACGTATACGATTTACAACACTTTCCACCATCTGATGTTCATTGAACTTATGATGAGATTGCATCGGATTCTTTATCTCATAATGCTTCAACAATTTGGCAGAAGTACGAGTGTCCTCAGCCAAAATCAAGTCGGCCTCCTTTAACACACGAATGGCCCTAAAGGTCATGTCCTCCATATTTCCTACTGGCGTAGGTACAACATATAGTAATCCCATATCTTTACTGGCAATAAGTTACGAGTGCAAATGTAGGAAGAATTCAGTGGGAAATACAGAAAATGGTGCATCTTTTAACAGTTGTTTTACATAATATGGGAGAAAATAGCGAGAAACGATTGTTCTTTTCAACGAGAATAGTGCGTAAATAATGAAAAATCACTACCTTTGCTTCCGTCCTAATACAATAGAAGATATGTTAGAAAAGCAAATTACTTTCGATAGTTTCATCCGTGGTGCACTGACAGTAGCAGGTATAGTAGCATTCTTTTGGTTACTCAACCGCTTGAGCGGAGTACTCCTCCCCTTTTTCCTTGCTTGGCTGGTGGCTTATTTCCTATATCCACTGGTAAAATTCTACCAATACCGCCTGCGGATGAAAAACAGAGTGGCCTCCATCTTTGCTGCCATGCTTACAGTAATAGTTGCACTCACGCTGGCAGGCATATTCTTTGTCCCCTCTGTGGTAGAGGAATTCATGAGACTCAAAGATTTGGTGTTGCAGTACTTCACTCAAGGCAGTCACAACGCCACCATCCCAGGTACGGTAGAAAACTTCATCAAAGAGAACATCGACCTATACAACCTGCAACAATTCTTTACCGAGGAGAACCTGATAAACACTGTGCGTGAACTTATGCCCAAAGTATGGAACCTCCTGCACCACTCAGTAAGTTTTGTAGTAGGTATCCTCGCCTCGTTCATCATTCTGCTCTACATCTTCTTTATCCTGCTCGACTATGAATCCATCGCAAGCGGTTGGATCAAACTTGTCCCTGCCAAACATCGCGACTTCATACAAGCCGTTGTCAACGATGTGGAGGTGGGCATGAACCGCTACTTCCGTGGCCAATCGCTCGTAGCATTTCTCGTGGGTGTTCTTTTCAGCATCGGATTTCTTCTCATAGATTTTCCCTTAGCCATCGGCTTTGGTCTCTTCATTGGCCTGCTCAACATGGTTCCCTATTTACAACTGGTCGCACTTGTACCCACCGTGCTATTAGCCCTGTTGAAAGCGGCCGACACAGGACAAAACTTTTGGGTCATATTGGCATTAGCTTTAGCCGTATTCTGTGTGGTACAGCTCATTCAAGACGGAATCATAGTCCCCAAAGTCATGGGAAAAATCACAGAACTGAACCCCGCCATTATTCTGCTCTCCCTCTCTGTATGGGGAAGCCTGCTTGGCATGCTCGGCATGATCATTGCGTTACCACTCACAACGCTCATTTTGGCTTACTACAACCAGTTTCTACACTACAACGAAACAGGCATTCAGCCATCCCCCGGTCAACCCTTGCCACTCACACCTTCCGACTCCGTCCCCACAAAGTCGCGCAAACGTCGACGGAAACACACCTCATCCAAGCCTTCGCAAGCATCCGCTACGGATAAGGGGAAGACACCAAATAAAAGGGAAAAAGCATCTTCTGATGGTCCTATAGAGGCATAAATGACGCTTCATTAACCCTGTTTTTGCTTATTTTCTCCAATTTCTCGGGAAAAAGTTTGGTCAATTCACACAAAGACAGTATCTTTGCACCCGCTTAACGGCAATCAATAGGTTTGATTCGCTAGCTCAGCAGGTAGAGCACAACACTTTTAATGTTGGGGTCCTGGGTTCGAGCCCCAGGCGGATCACCAAGAAAAAGGAGAGTTACAGATATGTGACTCTCTTTTTTTATACTCTTTTCGCATCATGTTTACACGATTATGTAAACCAACATAGAATCTGAAATTCATATTTTTCATGCGAAATAGCAACAAAGTCATATAAAGTAAGTAACTTTGCACCAATTCTAATTGATTTTCATAAATTTTGATATTTAACATTGTAACTATATTACCCTAAGCCGTATGACGAGATATTTTTACCACATGCTATGTATGTTCATAATTATGGTCATAGTACCCTTATTTAGTAATGTAAACCTCCATGCTCAACATTCTAAATGTACGATTGCAGGTAAAGTTATAGATGAAAGGGGAAATCCTATAGAATACACATCTGTGGCCATATACGAGGCTGAGACACCTATTGTGGGTGTAGTTACTGATAACGAAGGAAAGTTCTCGCTAAAAGTCAATCAACGAAATAATGAACATCGCTTGGTTGTAGGGTTTGTTGGCTATACAAAATACGAAGCACCAATATCCCTAAACACATCGCACATAAACCTCGGCACTATAACACTACACGAGGATATTATATCGATTGGAGAAATGGTGGTAACAGCAAAAGAAGTAGCACAAAAGTCCACCGTGGAGCATACAACCATCAACGCATCAGCAAATATGTCCTCTGGTAAGGGCACCGCCATTGACATTCTTCGCTCGTCTTCGTCGGTAAGTATTACAAACAATGAGATTTCCATCCGCGGTAATAGTAATATTCTTGTTTTAATAGACGGCACACCGACAACTGCGAGCGACCTCTCGACAATACCTGCAGCCAACATTCAGAGCATAGAAGTTATCACTAACCCCGATGCTTCGCATGACGCAGGGGGCACAGGAGGCCTCATCAATATCATATCGAAACGTACAAATTCCGAGAATTTTAGCGGTATTGTAGCGACAAATTATGGATTCAATCACTTTGCAAATGGCAATATTATCCTTGCTCTAAACCGAAAGAAGGCATCATGGAGATTTAGTTACAACACAAAATATGAAGACGATGTTGTAAACACCACACTTAATCGCAAGATACATAGCGCAGAGTACGAACTATTCCAACAGATGCAATCTACGCGCTATACCTTCAACAATAACATCACGTTTGGCACCGACCTCCGCATCAATGAGAGCAATCGTATAAGTGTCGATTTGAAGGCTATCATTCCTCGTCTAAACATCAAGCAGGTGTTACACAATACATTTACTAAAAACGAAACTTTGCATGAGGAGTTCCGCCACAACGATGTCAATTGGAATCGTGAGAGTTACGAGGGCTCACTCTCCTACACTCATGACATCATACCAGAGGTATCTGACATAACTATCCGCGGTTCGATATCAAAAATTTGGGGTGAGCGCCCTTCATACTACTCTCTCGGTGGTGAGCAGATAAATCGTTCGGTGTCAGGGGGAAATCCACATATCTCGATGTTGCAAGCAGACTACAAGTACAAGTTCAAGACAGGCACATTTACTGCTGGTGCCAAATTTACACATCGAAAAAACCATATCTACCACCAGTTCTATACAATGAATGATGGTCAGTGGATTTACGAAGATGTTATGAGCAACGATTTGCTACACACCGAAATAGTACCAGCCTTGTATGCAATGTTTTCATCACGTATTGGTAATAAATTCACCTATAAAATTGGGCTTCGAGAAGAGTTTAGTACAGTTACACTCAATAGCGAGCATAAGTCTGTAGATACCCAAAATAATAGTTTCTTCCTTGCTCCGAGCCTTTCATTTACATATAAACTCTCCAAAAACCAAGAACTTTCATCGGCCATATCACGCCGTATTGGTCGCCCTACATACCCACAACTCACGCCTTATATGAGTATGGTAGATGCCACTACCTACGAACAGGGCAATATGTACCTTAAACCTGAAAAGTCAACAAAGGTAGACTTAAGTTACAACCTTCGAGGAGAAGTTATGACGTTCTTCACCAATGGTTATGTAAATTACACCACAGACTACATCTCGCAAATTATGTTGCTTGATAACGAACGTCTTATAACCACCTATGTAAATGCTGACAAAGACCTAAAAATGGGTGTCGAATTTTCGTTTAAGGCAGAACCTATCAGGTGGGCAAATCTTTCGGTTGGAACAAATACTTATTATGTCACCACTAGTGGCACATACGAGGAGTCAGATATTGACAATTCTGGTTGGACAAATAATAGCAATCTTACACTCAACTTTATGGCATGGAGAGGTAACGATATACAAGTTCAGTACATTGTCACAACACCACAATACTACCCACAACTCACCACCTCACTTACTCATCAGATGGATATCGGCATTAAGCAACGTCTTTTGAAAGATGCTATGACATTTTCTCTACTCGTGACGGATGTTCTCAATACAGCAAAGTGGAAGGTACAATCGAACAACGATCTTTTTGAACTCAAAAATAGCAGTAAGAATAAAAGCCGTATGTTATGGCTTGGTATGTCGTACAATTTCAACTCATTTAAGCAAAAGAGTAGTCAAAAAGACGAAACAGATCGCAGCCTCATTAGATTGGGAATGTAATCGCATAGTGGTTAGAAACAACATCAAACTACAAGTGAATTCGTTAACTGTGTTACACCACTATAATGAACATCTTTTGTAAGGTTAGGACCTTAAAAAAGAAAGAGATAACGCAAGGAAAACCGAAAGGTTCAAAATTCAGGCGGATCACCAAGAAAAAAGAGAGTTACAGATATGTGACTCTCTTTTTTTATGCTCTTTTCGCATCATGTTTACACAAGCACGTACCCCCAAAATGAATTTCATCGTTTGGGATATTTGCTTCAAAACCAAGTTTTGAGAGTTGAGGGAAGTGATTCATTATACGAACGTTACATATTTTCACCGCTCAAAGTAAGATATTTGGGAAATATGTATTATGTTTGCACAAAATATTTAGTTATATGGCACGTGAGATCATTATATATAACAAAAAGTTTATCAAACGCCCGTTAAACATTGAAGACATAATTGGTAGTGAAAATTATGGTTATGGCATTTCTGATGAACATTTCCGACTTGACATAGGTAAGACATTGGGAGGGCCTTTGATGGTTTTCGACAAAAACAATATAGGCAGAGGAGTACATATTGTTGACTTAACGAACAAAAAGGAACTGCGTCTTTCTTTGTCTGTTCCTGCTACAGAAAACGATGTGAAGATGCTATATAAATTAGCAAGCAGAATAGCATCATTATGGAATACAAAACATATTTTCGTAGAAAAGGAAAAAATTGATATTCAAGATGTTGACATATACATTCAGCGCGATATTGATTTTAGTAAAAAACTACTAAAGGACGTAAATGAAACGTTAGAACTCGACAAAACGTTATTCCCTTGCGCTATGATTCCTATCACGATCAGTATTGCCCAATTACAAGATTTTGCATCCGATTTCGATAGTTTCAGTACTTATTTACACAAGAAGCAAGAAATTGGTGCCTACTTTTCAACACCATTGTTTAATCATGTGAACGATATATTTCGTGTGATATACGTAGTTTTCGACGATGGTCATATTATCTTGCCAAATACTCCTCAGATGACATTACATTTCGAAGGCAATAATGTAAATTGTGATCAATCTTTAGTAGTGTGCTCAAACTTGTTCCCCGATGAGAAATTGAGCAAAATCTCTTTCACTAATTTTATGGATAGAGTTCCTGCAGAAAAGAAATCAACATTCGACATTGCGCACACTCTTATCGAGCCAATGTCCATTGAAGAGTTGCAGTCAATATTTCGCTGAATATCCACACTTCCAATAAAATGGAAGTGTAAACCTTTTCAGTAGGGCTTTTGGAAAAGACAAACAAGTACTCCACCCAGCCATCAAAATCCTCTTAATAAGTACTGGAATCACACTTAACAGATACCGCAGTACTACATAAGAAGTACTGGAGTACTACATAGGAAATACTGCAGTACCAATTAGCTGGTACTGCAGTACTCCTTAATCGAAATTTTAAGGAGTACTAATTTTAGCTGATTATCAGCGAGTTTTATTAAAATAGCAGTTTTGACTGATGATTGTGTGTCAACGATTTCAGTTTACTTGTTTTACCTATTTTTGTCATTGGGAATCTTCCCCAAAAAGATAAAGACGACAAGGGCGAAAGACACAAATCTTCACTCCTCATCGTCCTTATCTTTTGATACCTAATTATATATAAGGTATAGTAACTACATATATAAGTTTACCGCTCTGCCCAATTCTCGCGGTCGAGATTGCGATAACCAATGGCTTCGGCAATATGCATGGATTGTACAGTGGGGGAAGCATCCATATCGGCAATGGTACGCGCCACCTTCAATATACGGTCGTAGGCACGGGCTGAGAGATTGAGACGCTCCATGGCACTACGCAACAACTGAAGCCCATTTTCATCGGGAGTCGCATATTCAGCAAGCATCTTTGGAGTCATTTGAGCATTGCAATGTATGCCTGGCACATTAGCAAAACGTTGTTCCTGTATCTTGCGTGCGGCTATCACTCGTTGACGGATAACTTCGCTGGATTCACTGGGTCGGGCCTCGGAAAGTTTTTCAAAAGGTACAGGTACGATCTCAACTTGTATATCTATACGGTCGAGTAAAGGGCCTGATATGCGGTTGAGGTATTTCTGAACTTGTCCAGGATTGCATACGCAAGCCTTTGTGGGGTGATTGTAATATCCACATGGGCAAGGATTCATACTGGCGATGAGCATGAATGAAGCGGGATACTCCACCGTATATTTGGCTCGTGAGATGCTGATAGTACGGTCTTCCAAGGGCTGACGGAGCATCTCCAAAACGGTGCGATTAAACTCGGGTAATTCGTCGGCAAACAGTACACCATTGTGCGCTAAACTGATTTCACCAGGTTGTGGATTGCTGCCTCCTCCAACAAGGGCTACTGATGAGATGGTGTGGTGAGGACTACGAAAAGGACGGTGAGCAATCAGGGATGTATTTTTCCCAAGTTTACCAGCCACAGAATGAATCTGTGTAGTCTCCAAACTTTCGGCCAGTGACAATGGAGGAAGAATAGATGGTAATCGCTTGGCCATCATAGACTTTCCACTTCCTGGAGGGCCTATCATAATCAGATTGTGTCCGCCAGCGGCAGCCACCTCAAGGGCACGTTTCACACTCTCCTGCCCTTTCACTTCGGCAAAATCGTATTCAAAATCGTTTTGCTGAGCATAAAATTCTTCGCGTGTATTTACCTCTGTAACCTCCAACTCACGCTCGTCATTCATAAATTCAATGACTTCCTTCAAGGTTTCCACTCCATACACTTTCAGTCGGTTTACAACGGCAGCTTCGCGGACATTCTCTTTGGGGACAATCAATCCCTCGAATCCCTGTTCACGAGCGCGTATGGCAATGGGAAGAGCACCTTTCACCGGTTGTAGAGTTCCGTCCAAGCTAAGTTCTCCAATCATCATGAATCGACTCAACTTGTCAGTTGAAACGGTCCCATTGGCCGCCATAATACCTATAGCTAACGGAAGGTCGTAAGCAGAACCTTCCTTTCGAATGTCGGCTGGTGCCATGTTGATGATAATTTGTGCTACGGGGAATTTGTAACCATTCACCTGAAGAGCCGATAAGATTCGCTCGTGACTCTCCTTGACAGCATTATCGGGAAGTCCAACGAGGAAATATTTTATTCCTCGTGAGAGATTTACCTCGATTGTGATGGTGGTGGCTTCAATGCCTTGAACAGCCGCACTGAAAACTTTGACAAGCATATATATACGACGTTATTTACGATTCTTTATTTTTTCCTTTTTCTTCTCCTGCTCTTTCTTCTTTTGCTCCTTTTCCCAGTTGTCCAGTTGCTTTTCCAGGAATTTTTCAAGTTGTACACCCCAGATGTTTGTGGCAATAATCTTACCAGAAGTATTGGCAATGTATAGCGCAGGGATATCTTGAGTATTGGTTTGTTTGGCCAACGATGTATCCCATCCTCTGAAATCACACAAGTGTACTCCACCCAACTGCTTTTCACGCACTACAGACAACCAAGCTTCGCGGTCACTATCGAGCGAGAGACTCACAAATTTCACGGGTCGGTCGGCCAATGCTTCAATGGCTGTTTGCAATGAATCTTGCATTTCTATACTTTCGGGATGCCATGATGCCCATAGGGAAAGAACAGTAAATTTATTCTTGTACTCACTTGTATTTATAACAGTTCCTGTGGTATCGGGAAGTGCGGATATCTGCAATATTTTTTCTTTGTTCGTTTGATTGCTAAGTGTATTTTGTAAACGACTAATGTAGTGATTGTCGTGCATATTTCCACTCAATTGCTTGATCATGGTCTTGATCAAATCGCTATTTGGAGAAGGGACCTGCACAAAATATCTTTGTATCAAGTAGATACTGACAATAGATTGGGGGTGTTTTACAATAAAACTATCTGCCTCCTGGCGTATGTCTACAAAACTTTCCAGGTGGCTGATACCATTTCTGAATGTATTGTATTCTTCCTGAGCCTCTCCACCCATAATGGTCAATCTGTGCAATTGGGATGTATCGCCCTTTACATGTATCTTCACACCTTTATCTGCAAAGATAGGATATTCCATTTGGCTACTTTCCAATAACATGTACATGGGAGTAATGGTGTCCAAGGGAAGTTGGCAACTAAACTTTCCATCTTCCACAGGTATTTCAATGATACTATCAGGCACAGAAAAAATGCCATACAACATAACGATAGAATCACCTAACCCTTGAATTTCACCTGTTAGTGTAAAAAGGTTCTTCTCCTTTTGACAACTACAAATAGTCAAGAATATACCCAAAAAGAGTGGCAGAAAGAATTTCTTCATATTATAATATATAAGAAAAAGATAAGAGTTAAAGGTTAGCCACGGGGACTTTCGTCTCGCATGAGGCTCTAACCTTTAACTCTTATTATTGTTGTAAGTTAATAGTTATTTCTTACTTCAGTGCGTTCAAGAAGTCTGTGCTAGTAACATACTTAGCGAACTCAACGTCGTTCATAGCCTTTTCAGCCAAAGCCTTGTCCTTCTTAACAGCAGTAGCCAAGTTTGAAACAACCATTGAAGCATTGTTTGTACGAGCACCTACGATAGCCTTCAAATAACTTGTGTAAGCATCGGGAGTAGCAATAGCATCCAATGTGTTCTTTGCCTTGTTGTAGTCCTTAGCCATGATCTGAGCTACAGCTGCACTGTTAGTCTTAGCATCAGCAAATGAACTTACTGCACGATCGTACTGACCCTGAGCGATGTAAAGGTTACCCATAGCCTCGTTCAACTTGCTAGCACCAGTGCTCTTAGACAAGTAAGAAGCAGCCTTTTCCTTGTCACCATTAACCAAAGCAACCAATCCCAAGTTGTTGTTAACTTCTGCTGCAGCTGCATTCAAATTAGCAGCCTTCTGCAAGTAAGAAGTAGCCTTAGCCATATCACCGTTCTTGTAAGCAATTTCAGCCAAGTTGTTGTATGCACGGTAGTCGTTAGGATAGATAGAAGTAGTCTTCTCATAAACGGCTCTCTTGTCAGCTTCGCTCTTAACCAAAGTAGCAGCGTACAACATTTCCTCTACGCTCAAATCCTTGGGAGAAGTAGAATAAGTACTCAAGATTTCATCATCGCTGCGACCGATAACCTCGTAGTTCAAAGTCAAACGTGCACGACGCAACTGGGGCAAAATCTCGTCAGCCAAAGTAGCGTATACAGAAGAAAGGTTCTTGATTTCAGCCTCACGCTTTTCGGGATCATTGTACATAGAAAGTACGCGCAAGATAACTTCCTTGTCCTGGATTTTGCTCTTCTCAACCAAAGTCTTGAAGCCGTCCCAGTCTTCAGCAGTGTACTTAGTGTCAACGTTACCTTCCATCTTTTGCTTCTTCATCTGATTCTTGATGTATTTAGCAGCGTTGTTCTCACGGTTACCAGCCAAAGTTTCGTTCAAACCGAGTGCACCATCAGGAGAAGCGTAAGCAGTAACTTCAACATTTGTCAAAGCCAAGCCCTTAGTATCTGCTACGATGTTACCCATCTGCTCGTTCAAAGCATTCATCTCGTCAGTCTTCAACTGATTAGCACGTACGTTAGCCTGCTGGATAAGGAACATGATGTTAGCCTCCTTAGCCTCTTTGATGATACGCTGATACTTGTCAGTGCTCTGTGAAGGAGTAGAAGCACCTACTGTATACTTAGCATTAGTCAAAATTTCACCAGTAGCCAATACACCGTCAGCAATCTTCACTTCAGGAATCTCAACTTGCTTCTTACCAACCTTTGCAGTAAACTGAAGATAAAGTTCACTCTTAGCCATCTCAGGCACATAGTTGAAAGTTGTCTTCATAGTGTAAGAACCACCAGCCTTGTATGCAATTGTCTGGTCGTTGCCTTCCACCTTCTCACCCTGGAATGTTGCAGGAGTTCCAACAGCCTGTCCACCTTCCCACTTCAACACGGGAGTAACAGTAACAACAGCCTTCTTCTTGAAGAACTTTTCAGGAAACTTTCCGTTGATGGTTACAGGAACTTTACCACCTACAGCCTCCAACACCTGAGGATTTGTAGTGAAGTAGTCAGCAGACAAATCCCCCAATTTGCCGCAAGAAGTCAACGCGGCAACCATTGCCACCAAAAGGGGCATGTACAATTTTTTAATCATTGTTAAATCAATTAAAGGTATTAATAATTTATTTCTTCTCTCCTTTTTAATAAACACACTCTTTGCAGAGTGCGTACAAAGGTAAAAAAATAGCGTTTCCGTAGTACATACTTCTTGTAATAATTAATATTTTTTAATCTTTTAATCCCAAAGAATTGAATTTTATCACTACCTTTGCGCACACTTTCACGTAAAACATAGAATAAAATGAACAGATCTTTACTTTCGAAAGATAAAGACCCTATGGGAAAAGCGATAGCAGATTTCTACAGTAACGGGCGTGCAGATTTGTTAAGAGTTTTCTCTTCCCAATTCGAAGAAGATGAAATTCCGGTCAAGCAACTATTCCGTACAATAAGTCAAATGCCAGGCATTGAACAGAAATCATTACAAATGGCTAAGGGGCGCATCTTAGATGTTGGCGCAGGAAGTGGATGTCATTCATTGGCTCTGCAAGACATGGGAAAAGAAGTTCTTGCCATCGATATATCGCCATTGTCGGTAGAAACAATGCAAAGTCGCGGTGTGCATCAAGTACGTCAAATAAATCTGTTCGATGAGAGTTTTTGTGATACTTTCGACACCATACTAATGCTTATGAATGGATCGGGAATTGTGGGTCGTTTGGAAAACCTACCTATGTTTTTTCGTTGTATGAAACGACTACTGCGTCCAGGAGGAAGTATATTGATGGATTCAAGCGATTTGCGATATATATTTGAGGAAGAGGACGGAAGTTTCTCCATTGACTTGGCTGCGAAATATTATGGAGAAGTAGACTTCCAAATGCAATATAAGAAAATTAAAGGAGAACCTTTCGATTGGCTCTACATAGACTTCCAAACCCTTTCCTTTTATGCCGCAGAAAATGGTTTTCACGCCGAACTAATTATGGAAGGTGAGCACTACGACTATTTGGCCCAATTGACAATCATCAATTAGTCAATCTTCTACTCAAATATTTTACCGGATACAATACAGATAAACATCCCATTACCAATACGGTAAAGAATATCAATACAACGTCGCCAATTTGCACGCTTACAGGATAGGAATCAACTACAAACCCACCCTGTGAGCCGAGGCTTATCAAGCCATAATGTTCCTGCAAAAGACAAAGGCCTATACCTGCCACAATGCCTATTAGTGCTCCAATCAACGCAATAAAACATCCTTCAACAAAGAATATACGAACAATCAAAGGGTTGTCAGCACCCAGGTTTCGCAAGGTTTTTACATCCTCTTTTTTGTCTATAATCAACATTGAAAGTGACCCAATGATGTTAAAGCAGGCTACCAGCAATATAAAAGAAAGAAAAAGATAAGAGATAAATTTTTCTATCTCCATTATACGGAAAACATCCGACTGTTGTTCGTAACGATTTTGCACACGGAAGCGTTCTCCTAATAAATTTTGGATATTCCTTTGCACTTTCTCCGTATTAACTCCATCTTTTAACCTCAATTCCAAAGAAGTAACTTCGGTATTATAGTCGAATAATCGGCGAGCAAAATCCAACGAAGCAAGTATATATGTGGCATCGTATTTCTCTTGATTTACTGCAAACACCACACCTGGAGAGAACAAATAATCTTGTTGAAAACTACTGGTAGGATTGGCCATATTTACCTGTTGTCCTCGTTTGGGAGCATACACCTTTATTGGGTCAATGGGACGCACACCTGTTCCCAAAGTCGAGGTCAACTGCACACCAAATATACCATAGTCAACTATTTCATCGTGTAAAATAAAGTCTCCATAGCCATACAATATGCTATCAATCTCTGTCAGTTGTTCAAAATTATCTTCAACTCCCTTGATAGTTACCACGGTCTGTCTACCTTTGTATTGCACCATGGCATTTTCCTCAATAGAGAGGGTGGAAATTTCCACTTCGGGCAACTCCCTTACACGAATTATTAGAGAATCTCGACTATCAAAAAACTTGTTGTCGATAGATGTAATCTTAAGCTCTGGGTCAAAAGCAGTAAAAAGTCCTGCGACCAATTCCTGAAATCCATTAAAAACCGACAAAGTACACACCAAAGCCAGCGTAGCAAGGGCTACACCACACACAGATATCCCCGAAATGATATTTATTGCGTTATGCGATTTCTTCGAGAATAAATATCGCTTGGCAATATACAGCGATAGGTTCATGGAACAGGATGTAATTACTTTAACAATTTGTCAATATTTTCGATATAATCCAATGAATCATCTACGAAAAATTTCAATTCAGGAATAATGCGCAATTGATGACGTACACGATTGCCCAATTCGTAGCGAATTGATTTCATATTATCATTTATATTCTTTACAATCTCTTCACTTCGTTCCGAAGGGAATACACTCAAGTAAGCACGCGCTACACTCATATCAGGACTGATACGTACCACACTAACACTCACTAATACTCCATTCATTGCCTTTGTCTGTAGCAAAAATATATCACTCAACTCTTTTTGAATCAGACGTGCAATTTTGTTTTGTCTTGTTGTTTCCATAAATTCTCTATTCGATTATCAGATTTTTGTCACTTTTTTCTAATTATTGTCAATCCATCTCTCAATGGCAATATCACTTTTTCCACTCTTGTGTCTTTTGCTACAAGGTCATTGAAAGCCTTTATACCTAATGTTTGTCGGTCAGTATAGTGGGTATCGCTTTCAAGAACATGACCATCCCACAAAGTGTTGTCAGCAATGATATATCCTCCAGGAGACAAATGTTCAAAAACCATTTCATAGTAGTCAATATAGCGGCGTTTATCACCATCTACAAAAGCTAAGTCAAATTGAACCCCCATTTGAGGCACCAATTCGAGAGCATCTCCAATATGAAACGTTATTTTCTCTGCCCAGGGAGATTTTTCCAACCACGGACGAGTAAAATCTTCTTGCTCGTCATTTATTTCAAAGGTATGTAACATCCCCCCCTCGGACAATCCTTCGGCCAAACACAATGCAGAGTATCCACTATAAGTGCCTATCTCCAAAATATTCTTAGGACGTATCATTTCCACAAACATTTTCAGCATTCGTCCTTGCAAATGCCCTGAAGCCATACGCGGTCGCAATAGCTTTACGTGCGTTGCCCGATAGAGGGCTTTCAAGTAGTCGCTCTCGGAGTCAATATGTGCTAATATGTATTCGTCAAGCGTCATAATTCAATTATTGCTTCCACCGCCAATCTATACGAATTCATACCAAATCCACAAATGACACCTGCACAAGCACATGAAATCATCGACTTATGACGAAACTCTTCACGTTTATGCACATTAGAGATATGTACTTCTACGACAGGAGTTTTCACTGCTCTGATGGCATCCTGCAAAGCTACTGACGTGTGTGTATAAGCACCTGCATTCAAAATGATGCCATCATAGTTGAAACCTACTTCATGTATCTTGTCAATCAGTTCACCTTCGATATTGCTTTGGTAGTAATCCAATTGCAAATTTGGATAGCGTCCACGCAACTCATTCAGATAATCTTCGAACGAAGTAGCACCATATACTCCTGGCTCACGCTTTCCCAATAGGTTAAGATTTGGGCCGTTGATGATTTGTATTTTCATTATTTTCTCTATTATATTTTGTTCTCCAAACAAGTTACACTATCTTTGCTCGTGCAAAAGTAGGAAAAATAATGGAAATAGACAAAAACAGACGACTCTTTGAGCGCTATGACCAATATTTGAAGTTAGAAAAGTCCTTTTCATCCAATACATTGGACGCATATCACAAGGATTTGGGCAAACTACAAAAGTATGTCAGTAGCGAACATATAGACCTGCTTGATGTAACTCCCGATCATCTACACCACTTCATTGCAGGATTACACGATGTGGGGATTCATCCTCGCTCACAAGCCCGCATTTTGTCTGGTATACGCTCATTTTATCATTTCCTATTACTTGAAGATTATATCCAATCTGACCCTACTGAACTAATAGAAAATCCACGCATAGGAAGACACTTGCCCGACGTACTTACTGTACAAGAGATTGATGCCATCATAAATACCATCGACTTGAGTAAAGCAGAAGGCCAACGTGACCGAGCCATTCTGGAAGTTCTCTATAGTTGTGGCTTGCGCGTTAGCGAGCTTTGCAACCTTCGTATGACCGACCTTTATCTTAATGAAGGATTTATACGTGTCATTGGAAAAGGAAATAAACAACGCCTAATACCCATCTCGGCGCGCGCTATAGATGAGTTAGAATATTATTTCGAACAACGTACCACCATTGTTCCTAAACACAATCATGAGGACTACGTCTTCCTCAGTTTTCGTAGAGGAACTAAACTCTCCCGCATTATGATATTCCACATTGTCAAAGTTCAAGTCGATGTAGCGGGTATCAATAAAACAGTTAGTCCTCACACTTTCCGCCACTCTTTCGCCACCCATCTACTTGAAGGGGGAGCCAATTTACGAGCTATACAAACAATGTTAGGACATGAAAGCATCACTACTACGGAGATATATAGCCACGTTGATACTCATCGACTTCGTCAAGAAATAATAGATTGTCACCCACGAAATATAAAGTATAATAAAGAAAGGAGAGATTGAAAAAGTCTCTCCCTACTTATCGCGATTAAATTTCCTTATTCTTAATTCTATTTCTTCTTCTTTGGCATTCTGCGTGCCCATCCTTCTTCTGCAAAGTTTGGTTCTTCTCCACGCAAGGGACGGTCATCATGTTGAAAGAATTGTTTCCAATCATCTTTTTTCTTAGGACCTCGTGGGGTTGTATATCCACGTTCTTCGCGTGAAAGTTTACGGCCACCCTGCACCTCTGGTTGTTTCTTTTTCGATTTCTTTTGAAACTTTTCAAAGGGGTCCGCATCGATAAAATCTTGATCTTTGCGACTTGTTTTTTTCTCTTTCTTAGGAGATTGTTGTCTCTTATTGTTCATTGGACGTGAGGTCTTTTCGGATGCGTCTCCCTCATCTGCCATTTCGACCACCACTTTTCTTCCGCCCACTTTCACTCCACGATTCAGTGCTTTTACCACACGTGTAGCATCCTCTTCCGCTACTTCAAAGAATGAGAAATTCTTCATCAAGTCAATGCGTCCTATTTGTGGTTTGCCCTGTACATTGCGATTTACCAAATCTATAATTTGTGCGGCAAAGAAGTTGTCCATTTTTCCCAAGTTCAAGAATAAGCGGGTGTACCCTTCTTCGGCCTTGCGTGCGCCTTGAGAGCCTTGCCGTTTATTTCCTTTCTCTCCTTGGGTGGTTTCCTTTCGCGAACGTTCAACGGGGACTTCTATTTCGGGCATCTTACTATAATAATCTATGAAACGACTCATTTCACGACTAACGATGCGCTTGATGAGGTCTTCCTTCTCCAACCACTCTAGTTTTCGCAACACCTCGTGCATGAATGGTGCTATCATCTCCTCGTTGACCTGTACACGTTCGATATCGTCTATACCTTTATATAACTGTTTCTCACAAATCTGCTGACCTGTAGGAATTTCTCCTTTTTGGAATTTTTTACCAATGATTCGTTCGATATCACGCATTTTACCACGTTCGCGTACATGAATGATGGCAATGCTGGTACCTGTCTTTCCTGCTCGTCCTGTTCGTCCACTACGATGAGTATAACTCTCTGTATCATCGGGTAGTCCGTAGTTGATAACGTGTGTCAAGTCATCCACATCCAATCCGCGAGCGGCTACATCTGTTGCCACCAATAACTGAATGCGACGTTGGCGAAACTTCTGCATAGTCAAGTCTCTCTGTTGTTGAGAAAGTTCACCATGCAAAGCATCTGCATTGTATCCATCCTGAATGAGTTTGTCGGCTATCTCTTGTGTCTCGAGTCGTGTACGACAAAATACGATGGCATATATCTTAGGATTGTAATCTGCAATACGCTTTAAAGCCAGGTATTTATCTTTAGCATGAACAAGGTAATACACATGGTTCACATTCTTGCTTCCCTCGTTCTTTGTCCCAATAATTATTTCTCTTGCGTTACGCAAATAATTTTTGCTAATCCGAGAAATTTCAGGGCTCATTGTGGCCGAAAAGAGTAAGGTATTTCGCTCCTCTGGCACATGTGCTAAAATGGAATTGATGCTATCAGTAAATCCCATGTTCAACATCTCGTCAGCCTCGTCCATCACTACATTTTCGATGGCATCCAGACTAACCACTCCTCTCTCCATCAAGTCTATGAGACGACCAGGTGTGGCTACGATGATGTGTACACCTCTGCGGAGTGAACGTATCTGACTTTCAATGGACGAACCTCCATAGACGGGCAACACGTGCAAGTTGTCGATGTATTTGGAATAGTCGTTCAAGTCACCTGCTATCTGTAAGCAAAGTTCGCGAGTGGGACACAATATGAGAGCCTGAGGAACCACCTGCTTCACATCGATTTTTTGCAACAATGGCAAACCAAAAGCTGCTGTTTTTCCAGTACCTGTTTGTGCCAATGCCACCACATCATTTCTATTGCCGAGTAAGTAGGGGATTACCTCTTCCTGTACAGGCATCGGGCTTTCGTAGCCCATCTCTTCAATGGCGCGGCGTATAGGTTCGCACACGCCCAATTCTTCAAATGTCTTCAATGTAGGAAAGTTTTCGTTCTTAGCGCACAAAGGTAATGAGAAAAAAGGAATTTCTCCTATATCTCTTCCGCAAATTTTTCCAACGTATCTACAATACGATATTCATCATCGGTAAGAGTGAGCAACAAGTTCTTATATTTACCCTTTTCTATCAAGTACTCCAATAGTCGGTAAACGGGCATCTCCTGTGCCCAATATTCCACTCCTAAGAATATCATAGGGCTTGCATAACCAAGGCTAAGATAGTGATTTTGTACTGCTTCTTGAAAAATTTCCTGCAAGGTTCCTGCACTTCCTGGTGAATAGATAAGTCCGCCTTTGGCAATGGTGAGCAGACCATCCTCGCGCAGAGCATTCTCGAAGTACTTGGCTATGTGAGTGGCAAATGGAGTAGAGGGTTCATGACCATAAAGCCAAGTGGGAATACCCAAACTCACATAGTGCTCTTGCGGAAAACACTCACGTACTTTAAAAGCTGTATCCAACCACTCACTATCCTTGAACGAAGGAGCCTGTTCAAGCATTTCCAATGCTTCGTCCAACTCTTCTTGAGTACGCCCAGCCATCCAAGCACCCAAGTGAGTAGCCTCCATGGCACCAGGTCCTCCACCACTTACGAGTAAAAAATCCATTTCAGTGAGTCGTTTGCTGATGCTTACAATCTTACGAAAAGCCTTATCAGTGCGCAACAAACCATGACCACCCATAATACCTACGATTTGACGCTCATCATAGTTTGCCAAAAAACGATTCATGGCACGCGTAATTGCATGGTCATGTAGTGTACGAGACAATGTCTCGCGCATATCGGATGTGTATTTCCCCTTCTTCAAGTAGTGCTGATACACTCGATTATCATAGCACTCGGCATAACTTTCAGGTTTACCTATACAATATCCTTCGTAAAGAGTTTCAGGTGTATAGAGTGTTTGGCGATACTTATCAGAAATTTGCTTCTCTTGAGCCAAAGTAATGAGTGTATCGATAATTTCTACCTCCTGATAAGGAACTGACTTCTTCTTTTCAACTTTCACTTGCGGATGCTTTTGCTTGGATTTTTGCCAAGCCACTTTGCGTGCCAAGTATTGCTCGTATTGTTTTTCCAGATAATTGTCTGCCATAGATTTACCATTTTGGGGGCGAAGTTAATGTAAACTTACAGAACGACAAAGGGATGTGACTAAATTTTTTGTTAATGAAAGATTTATTCCTATCCAAATAACCTTTGTGAAAAGAAAAAATAAACCTCTGTTTATTTTGTTCTTCGCTCGTCTTACACTATCTTTGCCCAAAATATCTATTATGAGAGTACTCATCGTCAATACATCAGAACGTGGAGGTGGGGCTGCCGTAGCGGCCCACCGATTGACCGAAGCGTTGAATAATAATGGGGTAAAAGCAAAAATGTTGGTTCGTGACAAACAAACCGATAACATCACTACTGTACCCCTGCCTTCTTCATGGAAACAAAAGTGGAATTTTCTATGGGAACGATTCATTATTTGGATGAAAAATGGATTTAATCGAAAAAATCTTTTCTCTGTTTCCATTGCTAATACTGGTACCGACATTACTAACCTCCCTGAATTTAGAGAAGCAGACATCATACACTTGCATTGGATTAACCAAGGAATGCTTTCGCTGAAAAACATCAAGAAGATTTTATCTTCAGGAAAACCCGTTGTATGGACTATGCACGACATGTGGCCTTGTACTGGTATTTGTCACTATGCACGCGAATGCAACAGATTTCATGATAAATGTGGACAGTGTTGGCAACTCAGTTACCCTAAAAGCAAGGATCTTTCGTACAGTGTATTGGTACAAAAACAACAGATGTATGAAGTAGCTCCCATCCACTTTGTCACATGTAGTCAATGGTTGGAAAATTTAGCACGAAAAAGTCATTTATTGGCAAAGAAGTCCATTTCTACTATACACAATCCACTGAATACGTCCTTATTCAAACCCGATGATAAAGACGCGGCACGCAAACGATTAAACTTGCCTAAAGACAAAAAATTAATACTCTTTGGAGCCGTAAAAATTACGGATGAACGCAAGGGATTTAACTACTTCGTAGAGGCTTGTCAACATTTGGTTCAACAGGACAACACTCAAAAAGAACAAATAGGCATAGTAGTGTTTGGAAACAATGCCTCAGACTTGCAATCGATATTGCCCTTCAACGTGTATTCATTAGGTTACATAAGCAGTGAGAGCCAAATGACTGACGTGTACAATGCAGTAGACCTGTATGC
This sequence comes from Bacteroidaceae bacterium, assembly GCA_017560945.1. Lineage (GTDB taxonomy): Bacteria > Bacteroidota > Bacteroidia > Bacteroidales > Bacteroidaceae > Phocaeicola_A. The sequence continues at coordinate 35,158 of JAFZDY010000037.1, forward strand.
AACTCCATCACTCGAAGACAATCTACCCAATACCATAGCCGAAGCCCAAGCTTGTGGTACTCCATGCATAGGATTTCGCATTGGAGGAATACCAGAAATGATCAATCATCTGGAAAATGGATATGTGGCTGAATACCGCGATTCTAAAGATTTTGCACAAGGTATAAATTGGATATTGAACGAAGCAGATACTCAATCACTCTGTGAACAAGCCCGCCATAAAGCCATTGTTTCGTATGGTGAAGATTGCGTGACAAAACATTACATAAAACTCTATGAAGAGATTCTAAAAAAGAACAATGAAGAATATTAAGTTTACTATCATCACAGTTACTTACAACGCAGGATTTACATTAGAACGTACCTTACGAAGTGTGGCCGAGCAAACCTATCCGCACATTGAACACATCATCATCGATGGCGCATCCAAAGATAATACATTGGAGATAGCTCAAATTCATGGAAAACACTTGGCAAAAGTAGTAAGTGAACCTGATAAAGGGCTTTACGATGCCATGAATAAGGGACTTCTCCTTGCCACAGGTGACTATATATGTTTTCTAAATGCAGGCGACAAACTTCACTCAACGGACACGTTGGAAAGAATCAATGACAACATACAAATGTCGTGCGATTCGTCCTCGTCAACCAATCTACCTGGTGTTCTCTATGGACACACCAATATTGTGGACAATGACGAGCGATTCATAGCTCCACGTCGTCTCTCCCCACACGATGGATTGACTTGGAAAAGTTTTAAGGAAGGAATGCTTGTGTGTCATCAAGCCTTTTATGCCAGACGCGACCTTTGTCCAAAGTATAATACTGATTTCCGCTTTTCGGCTGACTTTGATTGGTGCATACGTGTAATGAAGCAGACTCATCATCTTCTTCACCTACCATTCCCTATAGCCGACTACTTGCAGGAAGGTATGACCACTCAAAACCATCGTGCCTCACTCATTGAACGTTTCCGCCTAATGTGCCAACACTATGGTGTATTCACCACCATCGTTCAGCACTTGTGGTTCGTCATAAGGGCCATAATACGTAAGTAAAAGGTAATAAACAACCTCACAATATCGTCCATTACCTTAACTAAATTTTTGTAGCGTTGGAAAAAAAAATTTCCCTGGTTAGCAAAAAAAAGAATAGATGAAAATCACAAAGATTGTAATAAAGGTTGGTAAAAACTTAAAAAATCAAGCAAAAGTTTGCGCGTATCATTTTTAAACCTTACCTTTGCCCAAGAATAAAACGAAAAGGGGTTCCGACACATCATAATGTCGGGATTCTTTTTTGTTATATCCCAAACGCCCGACATGAAGTATCTGAGCGGGTTTGGGGAAATACCTTAAATTGTGTAACAAATTAAAAATTACAGGAGGATAAAAAATGGCATACATGTCAGAAGAAGGCTATAACAAACTATTGGCCGAACTAAGAGAAATGGAAACCATACAGCGTCCCGAAATCTCACGTCAGATTGCCGAGGCACGCGATAAGGGAGACTTATCTGAAAATTCAGAGTACGATGCAGCGAAGGAAGCACAAGGTATGTTGGAAATGAAAATAAGCAACCTGAAGGCAATCATCAGCGAAGCAAAGATTATCGATACATCTAAATTGGACACCAGCACCGTACAAATACTCTCAAAAGTAGAGATGAAAAATGTGAAAAACAATATGAAGATGGTGTACACTATCGTATCAGAAAGCGAAGCTAACTTGAAAGAAGGCAAAATATCTGTGAACACACCCATTGCCCAAGGTTTGCTTGGTAAGAAAGTAGGTGATATAGCAGAGATTACCATTCCTCAGGGAAAGATTACATTGGAAATCGTTAACATTTCATTCTAATTAAGCGACCAGCTGGCTACTAAAAAAAGTAATAGTATGGCAACAATATTCAGTAAAATCGTAGCAGGAGAGATTCCTAGCTATAAGGTGGCAGAAAATGACCGCTTTTATGCGTTTCTTGACATCAATCCCGTTCAAAAGGGTCATACATTGGTTATACCAAAACGAGAAGTAGACTACATTTTTGATCTTGAGGATGAAGAATTAGCCGCTATGCACCTTTTTGCTAAACAAGTGGCTGGTGCTATCCGTCGTGCTTTTCAATGTAAAAAGGTAGGTGTAGCCGTTATGGGAATGGAAGTTCCTCATGCCCACATCCACCTCATCCCTATCAATCAAGAAAAGGATATGATATTTACTAATCCTAAGCAACAACTTACTTCAGAAGAATTTGTAGCCATAGCACAAGCTATTGCAAATGAAATGAAGTAATAACAATACATTATATAATATATAATAGAGGTGTGTTTGGTGTATATAAACCGACACACCCCTATTTTTTTATAAAAACTCCTTATCTGATTGAAAGTAAGTTAATATACCATCCAAGTAAAGAAATTTATGCTTATTTTTGCCACATGCTAGGAAAAATACGCATAATGTTGTTGATAGGATCGTTGATAACTTTAGGAGTATCAACCTTACAGGCACAGGCACAACGTACCTTTGCAAGGAGTAGTATATACAAGGGTGATACTATACTTTGGGTAGAATTAAAGCCTGTATATGTGTACAAGCCACTGAAATTTAAAAACAAACAACAACAACAAAGTTATAATCGATTGGTTAGAAATGTAAAAAAAACATTACCTATAGCCAAAGAAATCAAAGGAATCATCATACAAACGGCTATCATATTAGATTCCATTCCTACTGAAAAAGAACGCAAGCAATACATCAATCAAATAGAAAAACAACTGAAGGAAACTTATACTCCACGCATGAAAAAGCTAACTCTTTCGCAAGGAAAATTACTCATAAAGTTAGTTGATAGGGAGTGTGATAAGACTTCGTATCAACTTGTAAAGTCTTTCATGGGTTCGTTCAAGGCAGCATTTTATCAAACTTTTGCTTCCATCTTTGGTGCCAGTCTTAAAAAAGAATATGATCCTGACAATGTAGAGGATGATGCTATGACTGAACGCGTCATTGTGTTGGTAGAAAACGGACAACTTTAATCTCTACTTCTCTACCAACAACTTTTTCGCAAATTCCCAAATGATAATACCTGCAGTAACAGAAACATTGAGCGAATGTTTTGTACCAAATTGGGGAATTTCTATACACCCATCGCACATATTCACAACCTCTTGTTTAACGCCTTTCACTTCATTACCAAGGATAACGGCATATTTTCTTCCCTTTTCCAACTCCATGTGTTGCAACATAGTACTTCCCTCGCATTGTTCGATGGCCAATACAGTGTAACCTGCTTGATGCAAATGTTGTACTGCCTCACGCGTGTCCTTGTAATAAAACCACTCAACGGTGTCTTCGGCTCCTAAGGCTGTTTTATGAATCTCTGGTTGAGGCGGTGTAGCCGTGATACCGCACAAACAAATACCCTTTACACGAAAAGCATCGCTACTACGAAATACCGAACCTACATTGTGTAAACTACGTACTTCGTCCAATACTACCATTAAAGGTAACTTATCTGCCTTCTTGAATTCTTCCGCACTGATGCGGTTCATTTCCAATATACTCAGTTTTTTCATATCTGTCTGCGAAGGTAGTACAATTTTGAAGAAAATCAAAGAAAAGCAGTCAACAATTTATTTTCAACAGTTGTTAATAACTTGTGGAAATATGGTTAAAACTAGGGAGTATAAAAAGTGAATAATAAATTTGCATATTTAAGAAAACCATATATCCCAATAGATGATATGAAATATCCAAAAATAAACCTATAAAGTTAATTATGGTGTATAAACACACTTTTCATCAGTTTTTGACCATATATATCGCATAAAGTTCTTAACTTTGCCCACAATTAACAAGGTGTGAATAAGTATACGAAAGAAAGAGAAAATATCACTCATTCTCAGTACATAAAGCAATTATTCAATCTGTTAATAACTTGGTGATAACTGATGGTAAGTATCTAATAACTTAATAGACAAAAAAAGTGATAAATAATTATCCACCTTATCAACAGCCTATAATCATCAACATACATTTTTCTATTAAAAAAGAAAAAATATAAAATAATAAATTATGGTGAACGAAAACTGGTTGAAGAAGGGATTTGTAGACTTATCTATAGATAAGTCATTAGACTTGAAAAAAGAGATAGATAAACTACGTCGTGAAAAGAATGCCGTCATCCTGGGGCACTACTATCAGAGTGGCGAGATTCAGGATATAGCCAACTTTGTAGGCGATAGTTTGGCACTGGCTCAGTGGGCAGCACGTACAGATGCTGACATTATCGTGATGTGTGGAGTACATTTCATGGGAGAAACAGCCAAGGTTTTATGTCCTGATAAGAAAGTATTAGTACCCGACTTGAATGCTGGATGTTCGTTGGCCGATAGTTGTCAAGCCGATGCTTTTGCACGCTTTGTGTCCGAACACCCCGATCATACGGTAATCTCTTACGTAAACACCACGGCTGCTGTAAAGGCAGTAACAGATGTGGTAGTTACTTCTACCAACGCTCGCCAAATAGTAGAAAGTTTCCCCCACGAGGAAAAAATTATTTTCGGACCTGATAGAAATTTAGGAAGTTATATCAATGCCGTAACGGGTCGTCAGATGCTTTTATGGGATGGTGCTTGCCACGTTCACGAACAATTTTCTGTGAAGAAGATTATAGAGTTAAAGCAACAATATCCTGATGCTTTGGTATTGGCTCATCCTGAGTGTAAAGGAGCGGTAGTAAAGTTGGCTGATGTGGTAGGATCTACTGCTGCTTTATTGAAGCATGCGGTGCAGAGCAATAGACAAAATTTCATTGTAGCCACCGAAAGCGGTATTTTACACGAAATGCAGAAGCAATGTCCTGAGAAAAACTTTATACCTGCTCCACCAGAAGACAGTACTTGCGCTTGCAATGAGTGTAACTATATGCGTTTAAACACACTGGAAAAACTCTATAACACATTGAAGTACGAATGGCCAGCCATAGAAGTTGATAAAGAAATAGCTGAAAAAGCCGTACGTCCCATTCATCGTATGTTGGAGATTTCTGCCAAGTTAGGACTTTGAGAACTAAATATTTACAATAAGAGTGTGTGAACATATTAACCTTCTTGTAGGTTAATTACACACTTTGTTTTGCAATATTATCAAAAGTTTTTCGGTTTTATATGATTTATTTAACTATATTTGCAGCGTTAAACTTCTAAAATCAAATGACAATGAAAAAGATTATCAGTACTTTATTTGTGGCTGTAGCATTGATGTTTACAGGTGTTCAGTCAATTCACGCTCAGTTCAGTTGGGGTATAAAAGGTGGTTTAAACCTTCAGAAAGCAGACTTTGAAAATGCAAGGAATAATGTAAAACCTGAGAATTTCACTGGATACTTCATAGGTCCTATGGCTGAGTTTACTATCCCTGTTATAGGATTAGGTTTGGATGGTGCATTGCTCTATTCTCAGTCAGGTTTGTCATATTCAGTAGAGGATGGTTTCGGTATTGATGAAACATTGAAGAGTCATAGTATCGAAGTACCCATCAACTTGAAGTATTCATTGGGTCTTGGTAAGTTGGCTTCAATATTCGCAGCTGCTGGTCCTCAATTTGCTTTTGCTCTTTCACAAGACGAATGGAAGAGTGACTTGGAGAATTATAAATCAAAACCTTTCAAAAAGAGTCAGCTTAGTTTAAATCTTGGTGTAGGTGTTAAGTTGCTTGGTCACTTGCAAGCAGGTGTTGCTTACAATATACCTTTGGGTGATACTGTTGAATTCGAGGATTATGATTATGATTCTTTAGATGAATACGACGTTTTGAAAACATTGTCTACTGCTGAGAATAAGACTTGGAAACTTCACGTAGCATATACTTTCTAAAAAAAAATAAGTACATAAGTTTTTTAAAAGTCATCGGTCTTACTTAAATGATCGGTGACTTTTTCTTTTATTTATAGGTGAGTAACCCTTAACCCTAAGATGAGTAACCCTTAACCCTAAGATGAGCAACCCTTAACCCTAAGATGAGCAACCCTTAACCCTAAGATGAGCAACCCTTATCCCTAAGATGAGCAACCCTTATCCCTAAGATGAGTAATCCTTATCCTATGCTTCTTCATACTTAATGTCAGTGCTTGGGTTAAAATAACACTCTGCAAAAAAAATATATTAGCTTATTTTTTTGTATAATCATTATCGTATATTCTCATTTTTTTCTTACCTTTGTTTCCTATTAAAGTAAAAATTATATCTTGTAACTGTGGCCAAACAAAAAGCAGGGGAATTAACCCCTATGATGCAGCAATTTTATGATTTCAAGGCAAAACACCCTGATGCGGTGCTATTGTTTCGTTGTGGTGACTTCTACGAAACCTATGGTGAAGATGCCGTAGTAGCATCGGAAATTTTGGGTATTACCTTAACTCGACGCAACAATGGTGGTCAATCAGACGCGTTGGAAATGGCTGGATTTCCTTACCACGCATTGGATACTTACCTTCCTCGTTTGGTAAGGGCTGGTCGTCGTGTAGCCATTTGTGATCAATTGGAAGATCCTAAGTTGACCAAGAAATTAGTAAAGCGAGGTATCACAGAATTGGTAACACCAGGTGTGGCTACACAGGATAATGTATTGAGTTACAAGGAAAACAATTTCTTGGCTGCTGTACATTGGGGAAAAGGAGTAACTGGTGTGGCTTTACTTGATATCTCGACTGGTGAATTCTTAACTGCTGAAGGTACTACTGATTATATAGATAAATTATTAGCCGGATTTGCTCCTAAAGAAATATTGTACGAACGTGGACGAAAGGAACAATTTGAATCTGCTTTTGGTACTAAATATTTCACTTATCAGTTAGACGATTGGGTATTTACTTCACAACAAGCACGTGAAAGGTTGACCCGTCACTTTGAGACTAAGAACTTGAAAGGATTCGGTGTGGAGCACCTTCAATGCGGAATCATTGCGGCAGGTGCCATCATGCAATACTTGGAGATGACGCAACATACGCAGATAAAACACATCACCAGTTTGCGACGCATTGAGGAAGATCGTCACGTGAGAATGGATAAGTTCACCATCCGTAGTTTGGAGTTGATATCATCGATGAACGAGGGAGGAACTAGTCTATTGGATGTGGTAGATCGTACCATTAGCCCTATGGGAGCACGTATGTTGAAAAGGTGGATAGTATTTCCTCTAAAGGATGTAGCCCCCATTGTACAACGTCAGGAGGTAGTAGAACACTTCTTCCGTCATCCTGAAATGAGGGAAGATGTACGTACATTACTTACTCGTATAGGCGATTTAGAACGTATTATTTCTAAGGTAGCCGTAGGACGTGTAAACCCACGTGAAATGGTTCAATTGCGTGTAGCATTGGAAGCCATTGAACCTATTCGTAACCTCTGTATGGAAGAGGGAAATGATAGCCTTCGTATTTTAGGTGAACAATTGAATCCATGCCAGAGTATACGTGGACGAATTGCTCGTGAAGTGAAAAGTGACCCACCTTTGTTGATAGCCAAAGGTGGAATCATAGCCGACGGAGTGAATGCTGAATTGGACGAATTACGTCGTATTGCTTATAGTGGTAAGGAATACTTGTTGGAAATGCAACAACGCGAAGTAGAACGTACCGGTATCCAAAGTTTAAAGATAGCCTATAACAATGTATTTGGATATTATATTGAGGTACGCAATACATACAAGGAAATGGTGCCACCTGAATGGATACGTAAGCAGACATTGGTAAATGCCGAACGTTACATTACTGAAGAACTCAAGCAATACGAGGAAAAAATTTTGGGTGCGGAGGAAAAAATTTTGGCTTTGGAAAGTCGTCTTTTCCAAGAATTGGTATTGGCTGTTTCCGATTTCATACCCGCTATACAAGTGAATGCTACTGCAATAGCACAACTTGATTGCTTGTTGAGTATGGCTACTGTAGCAATGGAGAATCGCTATGTACGTCCCATCATTGAGGATAGCGATGTGTTGGATATTCGTCAGGGAAGACATCCAGTAATTGAGCGTCAGATGCCTGTAGGTGAACACTATGTAGCTAATGATGTAAAGTTGGATACTGACCAACAACAAGTTATCATCATCACAGGACCAAATATGGCGGGTAAGAGTGCTTTACTTCGTCAAACAGCACTTATCACTCTGTTGGCACAAACAGGTAGTTTTGTACCTGCCGAAAGTGCACGCATTGGATTGGTAGACAAGATATTTACTCGTGTAGGAGCAAGTGATAATATTTCAGTAGGTGAATCAACCTTTATGGTAGAGATGAACGAGGCTGCTGACATCCTTAACAATTTGTCACCGCGTAGTTTGGTATTATTCGACGAATTAGGACGAGGAACATCTACTTACGATGGTATTTCCATTGCATGGGCTATTGTGGAGCATATTCACGAGCACCCACGTGCCAAAGCACGTACTTTATTTGCCACCCACTACCATGAACTTAACGAAATGGAAACTTCGTTCTCACGTATCAAGAACTACAATGTGTCGGTGCGTGAAGTGGACGGAAAGGTTATATTTCTACGTCGTTTAGAACGTGGAGGTAGTGAGCACTCCTTTGGTATCCACGTGGCAAAATTAGCTGGAATGCCGCAAAGTATCGTGAAGCGTGCTACACAGATTTTAGGACAATTGGAAAGGGACAATCGTCAACAGGACATCAGTGTAAAACCATTGAATGAAGTAGCCACCGAGCGTGAGGGAATGCAACTTAGTTTTTTCCAATTGGATGACCCCGTTCTTTGTCAAATACGCGACGAATTGTTACACTTGGATGTAAATAGTCTGACACCCTTGGAAGCACTAAACAAATTAGATGCTATTAAGAGATTGTTGTGAGTTATTATGAGTCTTTAATTTACTTATTAATAAACTTATCACATCTATAACAAAGTTGTAATCTATTATCAACGGATTACAACTTTGTTTCCATTTATAATGTAGATTCCTTTTTGTAGTGTACGTTCACTATCCATCTTTCTTCCCGAAAGATCGTATATTGTTTGGGTATTGTTTTCTTTGGATGTAGGTAGATCTTCTATACTTTCCACATCAGATTGTAGTTGTACGTTTATCCATTCAAACCTTTTTCTTAACCAAGATGCTGCATCTTCTATTTCAGTTGCTAATATAGTGTTGTTATCGTCCCATCGTTGTTTATTTATTTGTCTGCTTTCATTAATAGCAATACCTTTAAGTTGGTTTATATCATATAGATAACTAATCAATTCATCGTACAATGTACTTCGTATATTTTCCCATAAAGTTATATATGTGGAATAAAAATCTTGTCGTTTCAATAGTTTGGTAAAATAGAAACTATATGATATATTATGTATGTAACTCCAAGTGTTCAAACACTTGAATGTAGCATCAAAATCCCATAGTACTCCCATTTGTAAAGGAGTATTGAATGGATTTGCAGGATCAAAATCTTTTTTGTACAAATATCGGTTTGTACCTCCACTATCACCTTGTCCTAAAATGTCTTGAGACAATAACCATGCGGCAAAACTCAATAAATCTATATGTGACGTAATATCTTTGTTATTGACAAGCAGTTCCTCAAATTCAAGAATGTAATTTTTTATATTGTTTATAATAGAGTCATTAATATTGTCAGTATCAGGATATTTAAAAGTATATCCTGTTTTGTATGTGAGTATGTTTCCTTTGAAATAAATGTCTTCGTTCCACCAATAGGCATCGTCTTCAATGATATAACCAGTGTCATCAATGTTGATTCGTCCTTTTTCTTTTTCTACACTTTCTATGAGTATGTAGTCACCTTTGTAATCTCCATTGATTACCAAGTTAACATATTCCCATTGAGGTTGCCATCCAAGTCCTATCAATTTACCTAATTGATTACCAGTGAAGAAGCGAGTTAGAAATCCATCATAAACACGAAGAAGTATCCAATCTTTATCTTTATATTTTGAATCATTTCTAAAAAGTAAATCTTCCTTTTTTGAAAGTTTTATTTTGTATGGTTTCTTTTCCCAATAATAACTACTGGTGTTTCCGCGTAGTCTTATTCGTATTCCACTGATATCTTCGATATATTCACCACTTTCATAAAGTGTGATACCATTCAGTGACACCTTCATATGTCCAGTGACATATTCATTGTTTATTAAACCTACTCCCCATAATTCTTCAGGAGCTGTAATGTGCTCACCTGTGGGTTCTTTCCCTTCGGTTGTCCATATTTCAATTAGTGGAGTTTGTATGTTACGTAGTAAAGAGTCATATTGTGATATAGGAAGCGAATTATTGGCTTGTAAATTTTTTATTATCAGACAATAAATAAAAAATATAAATACTTTATTAATATTTCTACCCATAATGAAAAATTATTTAATCATCACTATTTTCGTTACAACTCCTTCCTGTCCATTTTCATTTGTAGCCAAAACATGATATACACCCGAAGCTACCCGATTTCCTTTACTATTTCTTCCATTCCATGAAAAAGATCCACCTGTTGACATACCTTCGCATATAATGCTACCGAATGAATCTGTTATTTTCACTTGAGAATTCATCATAAGTCCATCTATACGTATATATCCTTGGTAGTCAGGTCTTACAGGGTTAGGATAAGCACGTACATTACTTTCTTCAAACGAAGGTTGTGCTTCGGTTGCATCACTTTGATAAGCCACAAGTCCTTTACTTGTACCGATGTATACCATTCCTGTGACCTCATCAGTAGCAATACTACGTACTTCATCAGATGGTAAAGGGCTATTTTCAGTTGTAAAGTGGTGGATGGCTTCTAAACCATCTGCAGAAATTAAGTAAATACCATTCTTTTCTGTTCCAATCCACTTTCGATTCGCACCATCTATGGCTATGCTGAGTACTGTAACCCCTTCAAGTAAATAATCTGCAAGATTAGTACCATCGTTGCGTGGTACTTTTACTTGGGTTACTGTAACAGTACCATTTTGTGCAGCCATCAGTTGTGTAGGATTTGTGATGAGCCATGTGCCATTGGTGGTACCTAACCATATAACACCCTCTTTATCCTCTATGGCACAATGTACCTGTTGATGTTCCAATAAAGTTCCATCCTGATTATGGAAACGATTGATGAAAAGGCTCTTATCATCAGCCGTATTTTCTAAAGTTTCATTGGTATTGAGTATGAATACACCATTATCATTATGGTGCGGAGTAACTGCCCACATCCATCCTCTTACGTCAAAAAATGTATTGCGTAGAGTTGATTTTTTTGAAAAATTACTATTAAAAAGTTTTATCCAACGCTTATCATGTGTAAGGATTGATATTGTACTATCTGCTTTAGCGCATAAACACCAAAGATTCTTATTTTTATCATAGGCTAATCCGTTTACGCGAATAATATTGGGATATCGATAATCACTACTAATGCTGCTATTTAAAGGAGTGTGTAAAGTTACTAACTCTCCATTCAGAAATTCATATACTCCCTCTCCTGCAGATGAAGCATAAACATGATTGTCATTATTAGGGTCGACTGCTAAAGAGGTGATATCTTGGTATAGTTTTCCACTAATATTTGTTATACCTTCTTCTTGAAATATTTGCCAATTATTATTAGAATTAAGAACTTGAATAGTTCCAGGTAAAGAATATCTGTCTAAATAAATACCACCTCCGCAAGTATACAATTTACCATTGTGCATAAACATTTGGTAAAAGAGGTTGCGACGAGGTGCATTCAATTCTATATGATTTGTAGTAAGTTGCATTTCATTTTCAACCAGCTTATATCCTGTGAGTTTTTCTTCAGTGCTGGCAATCCAATATGTTGAATTTCCGTAAGCAATATCTATCATGCCTTTCGGAATACTAATCTCATTGTATTCCTTGGGTGAATTGAATACATAAAGTTTACCATCAGCATTTCCTGCAAATAGTTTACCATTTACGTTTTTCAAAAAGGTAAAATTATCTTTTACCACCAGTTCATAAGATTTTTTTTCTGGATCTACGGTGAGCAGTGCATATCCCGGTATACAGGCATATACGACACCCTTTGTAGTTTTCAACAATGTGAAGGTATTTGTCATCATGCGCGTCCACTTGTCCTTTTCCAACAAATTGTCAGTCAATTTACCATAGTACAATCCATCTCCTGGGGCGGTGGCTGCCATTATGTAATCACCTATTACAGATGTGGCCACAATTTTCTTTTCCAATGTATAGGTGGTACTGATTACTCGCTTGGCAATATCGAGTACCACAATACCGAAATTGGTGGCCATATAAGCTTTACTACCTTCTACATTTATATTGTTTATTGTCTTATCCGTTACATTGCTATTCTTCAGGTCAGTTATGTTATAAACCTCTTCCCTTTCATTCATCAAATCAATGTTACCATTTTCATAGACAATGAGCAATTTTTTTTGTGCAGGACATGTAGCCAAGTGTGTGATATTTATGTCACTCATGGGATATACAAGGTCGAATGTTTGTATATCCTCGTCTTCAGGGTCGTATGAAATAAGGGATCCCTCGGAAACGGCATACACCTTTCCGTTGAAAAATACACAAGTGGAGGTTTTATCATATGCCATGAAAGCCTGCCATTCGCCTAAAGGCAGGCGTGCTTGCAATTGGCATTTCCATCCGAAAGCAAAAATAATAAGTAGGATAAGAGTGAGTCGTTTCATACTGATAGTTCATCGATTTTTCAGGAATTCCACCAGTTTTTCCACTGCTCGTGCACGATGACTTATACGGTTCTTTACCTCATCACCCAAGTGTGCAAAAGAGTGGTCGTAACCATCGGGACGGAAGATGGGGTCATAGCCAAAACCTTCTCCCTCTTCTCGTTCTTCCAAAATGGTACCAGTGACTATACCATCAAAGAGGTATTCCTTTCCTTCCTTTATTAACGCAATAACAGTACGAAATTGTGCACGACGGTCACTTTTTCCTTTCAATTCGGTCAAAAGTTTTTGCATATTGGCTTCCGAATCGTGTCCTGGTCCTGCATAACGTGCAGAATATACACCTGGTGCTCCATTGAGTGCATCCACTTCCAACCCCGTGTCATCTGCAAAACAATCGACACCATAGCGTTCATAGATGTATCGTGCCTTCATCAGCGCGTTACCTTCGAGTGTATCTGCTGTTTCGGGTATATCGTCGGTACAACCTATGTCACGTAAGTTCTTCAAGGAGAATTTTCCGCCCAACATGGCGTTTACCTCTTGCAGTTTATGGGGGTTATTGGTTACAAATATCATTTCGTTTACCATTTATAATTTACCATTTACCATTCGTTTCATCATGTACAAATTGAGTTGTACAATGTACGTGGTAAATGGTACCTACATTCATTTCTTTTTCTTGCTTTTTACCTTTATTTGGTCAAATCCTTCTCCATATACACCCACCACATTGCTCTGTGATATGAAGGCGTTGGGATCTATATCCTTCACCAAACGGAAAATGTGGATGGCTTCGCTCTTCTTTGCCAAAATGCAGAGAACCTTTATGGGTTGTTTGCTATAGAAACCTGTACCATCGAGTACAGTCACACCACGTTTCACATCAGCCATTACCGCTTCGCCTATCTCCTCATATTTTTTGCTGAATATGAGGAACTGTACACTCTGTCTGGCACTGTTTACAATGTAGTCGATGGCCACACTGATGATGATAAGGGTGACAAATCCGAATACCACACGTCGCCAATCTTGGAAAATAAAGTAGCACGACGAAATGATAATGATATCACACACCATTATCATACGTCCGAAAGTGACTGCTTTATACTTGTTTACAATGGCGGCTATGATGTCCGTACCGCCTGTACTTCCTCCTACAATGAAGACCACCGCAATACCCGCTCCGCAGAAGGTGGCACCTATGACACAGGCCATAAAGTCCTGTCCTGGTCCGATGATTTGCAAGAATTCACCCGTCTGTGGGTCCTTCATCATCTCTTGGAATATGTCGAGAAAGAAGGTTAGTGTTGCTACTGAGAAGATGGTCTTCAGGCAAAATTTAAAGCCCAATACTTTCAGGGCAACGATCAAAAATGCTGTATTGATGACGAAGTAGGAATATTGCATCTCAATGCCTGTAGCATAGTAAATGATAGCCGAGATACCAGTTACTCCTCCGGTAGTAATTTGATAAGGGAGCAGAAACAGAGCCCATCCAAGCGCATAAGCCATCAATCCAAATGCGATGATGGTATAGTCTTTGGCTTCGCGCCAAAGGTTTGAGGAATTATTCATAATTTTTAGTTGACGAGTTGACTAAAAAAACAAGTTGACGAGGAGATTGTGCCACCATGGCCTTGTCGCCTCCTCAACTTGTTCTTGTCAATCAAATTTTATAGTACGATATTTACAATCTTTTTCGGTACGATGATAACCTTTTTCGGAGTCTTTCCTTCGATCCACTTCTGACTCTGTTCGTCGGCCATCACGGTACTTTCAATGGTTGCATTGTCAGCATCAGCAGCAAATTCCATGGTGAAGCGTGCCTTTCCGTTGAACGAGATGGTGTACTTTACAGTGTCCTCCACCAGGTAACTTTCGTTGCACACGGGCCATTGGGCATCGCACACACTGCCCTCGCCCTTCAGCATCTCCCACAACTCCTCTGCCAAGTGAGGGGCAAATGGTGCAATCAGCACAGTCAACAGACGCAACACCTCTGTCGAGCGGCACTTGAGTGAAGTCAGTTCGTTCACGCAAATCATGAATGCACTGATGCTGGTGTTGTACGAGAAGGTCTCGATGTCTCCTGTCACCTTCTTGATGAGCTTATGAATGCTCTTCAGTTCCTCCTTGGTGGCTGCAACGTCGGTAGGCAGGAACTCGTCAGTGCGGCTGTAGAACAATCCCCACAATTTCTTCAGGAAGCGGTGTACGCCATCGATACCGTTGGTGTCCCATGGCTTGCTCTGTTCTACAGGACCGAGGAACATTTCGTACATGCGCAGTGTGTCGGCACCGTATTTCTCTACAATCATGTCGGGGTTCACCACGTTGAACATCGACTTTGACATCTTCTCTACGGCCCATCCACAGATGTATTTACCATCTTCAAGGATGAATTCAGCATTGTTATATTCGGGACGCCAAGCCTTGAACGCTTCTACGTCGAGCACATCGGCGCTCACGATGTTCACATCCACGTGTAGCGGAGTCACATCGTACTGATCTTTCAAACCAAGTGACACGAAGGTGTTTGTATCCTTGATTCGATATACGAAGTTGCTTCGTCCCTGAATCATACCCTGGTTCACCAGTTTCTGGAAGGGTTCGTCCTTCACACTTACGCCCAAGTCATAGAGGAACTTGTTCCAGAAACGGCTATATATCAAGTGGCCTGTAGCGTGTTCAGTACCACCTACGTAGAGGTCCACGTTCTGCCAATACTCGGCAGCCTTTTCGCTCAACAAGGCATTGTTGTTCTGGGGATCCATGTAGCGCAGATAGTAGGCACTCGAGCCTGCAAAGCCAGGCATTGTGTTCAGTTCGAGGGGGAACACGTTCACATTGTCAATGAGTGTATTGTCCACTACTTCACCCTTCTGTACATCCCATGCCCAACGTGTGGCATTGCCCAACGGTGGTTCGCCTGTCTCTGTGGGTAAGAACTTGCTTACTTCGGGTAATTCGAGGGGTAATTTACTACTGTCAATCATGTAGGGCATTCCGTCCTTGTAATATACGGGGAAAGGTTCGCCCCAATAGCGTTGGCGGCTGAAGATGGCGTCGCGCAAGCGGAAGTTCACCTTCACACGACCTAATCCGTGTTCTTTCACATACTTCTTGGTAGCGGCAATGGCTTCCTTGATGGTAAGACCGTTCAGTACAAGGTCGCAGTAAGGGGTTGCACCCTCTTTGGGAGAATTGGTTACGATACCTTCCTTGGCATCGAAGCTCTCTTCGTTCACGTCGCAACCCTCTACCAAGGGGATGATGGTGAGGTCAAAGTGTTTGGCAAAGGCATAGTCGCGGCTATCGTGGGCAGGCACAGCCATGATGGCTCCTGTTCCATATCCGGCCAACACGTAATCGCTGATCCAGATGGGCACTGCCTCACCTGTAAATGGATTGATGGCATACGAACCGCTGAACACGCCTGTCACCTTACGGTCGGCAATGCGTTCGCGTTCGGTACGTTTCTTGGTGCGGTCGAGATAAGCCTCCACTTCAGCTTTCTGTTCATCGGTAGTCAATTGGGGAACCAATTCACTTTCAGGAGCCAACACCATGAAGGTCACACCAAACATAGTATCTGCACGGGTGGTGAAGATGGTGAACTCCATGTCCGAGTCTTTCACCTTGAACTGCACCTCGGCACCCTCTGAGCGGCCAATCCAGTTCTTCTGTGTCTCCTTCAGTGATTCTGTCCAGTCTATTCCGTCCAATCCATCCAACAGGCGCTGGGCGTATGCACTCACGCGCAAGCACCATTGGCGCATCTTCTTCTGTACCACGGGGTGTCCACCACGTTCGCTCACACCATCTACCACTTCATCATTGGCAAGCACAGTTCCCAAAGCAGGGCACCAGTTTACCATGGTCTCTCCCAGGTAAGCGATGCGGTAGTTCATCAGGATTTCCTGCTGTTCCTTTTCATTCTTGGCATTCCACTCTTCAGCGGTGAAAGTGAGTTCCTCGCCTTGTGCTACGTCCAGTCCTTCGGTACCCTTCTGTGTAAAGTGTTCCACCAATTTTGTGATGGGCACAGCCTTTTGGCAGGCGTTGCAATAGAAGTGTTCAAACATTTGCTGGAAGGCCCACTGAGTCCAGTGGTAATAGCCCGGTTCGCATGTGCGCACCTCGCGGTCCCAGTCGAAGCAGAATCCAATCTTATCCAACTGTTCGCGGTAGCGGTTGATGTTGGCCTTGGTGGTTACATCGGGGTGTTGGCCTGTCTGTATGGCATACTGCTCAGCGGGCAATCCGTAAGCATCGTAGCCCATGGGGTTCAGCACGTTGAATCCTTGCAAGCGCTTGTAGCGGGCATAGATGTCGCTGGCGATGTATCCCAGCGGATGTCCCACGTGAAGTCCCGCACCCGAGGGGTAGGGGAACATATTGAGTACGTAGAATTTCTTCTTACTTTCGTCTTCGGTCACCTTGTAGGTTTTCTTTTCCACCCACTGGTTTTGCCATTTTTTCTCTATTTCTCTAAAGTTATATTCCATAGCGGATATAGTTAGTTTTTAATGATTATACTTTTGTACTTTCAACAGGGTGCAAAGATAGGTAAAATCTTCCGATTACAAGCCTGTCGTGTTCAAGAATTTATCACAATCATCCCATCCTCCATCAGTTTGTCCTCCATGCGACCAAAAGATAGGGATGTTGTCACCCTTGCCCAGTGACGATGTAGCCATACGATATGGGCAAGTCTCCCTCCTCCAAAGGGCATTTTCCCCACCCCTGCAAAGGCACATTTTTTATGTCTTTATGCACTCCATTTTTCTCCCCTGCCTGAGAAATATTTTTCCCTTGTCTGAGAAAAATATTTTCCTGACATAAGAAAAAACGCATCTACCCATCCCCCTCCATTTTCACTAAAAACAGGTAAAAATCCAATTTTTCAAAAAACGAGTGTATGAAAATCATACAATTTTGCCCTTAAAAATACGATTTTTGTTTTTTTTCGATTTTTTTTGCACGTTTCAATAATTTTGTGAGGCAAAGTAGCAGGCAATCGTTCCCATAAACTTTGACTTGCGCAGCTTGATGAACGATAGCGAACTAATTTTAAATTTTGAGTCATCAAAATACTATCAATAAGTACTGCAATCACACTTAATAGATACTGCAGTACTACTTAATAAGTACTGTAGTACCATAAGGGAAGTACTCGAGTACCAATAGGCTGGTACTGGAGTACTCCCTAAACGGAATTTTTAGGAGTACTAATTTTTGCTGATTATCAGTGATTTTCGCTGAATTTGAGGATCTTGATAAAAATTGCAGAGTAACGATTTCCGTTGACTATATTTCCTCCATATTGATGGTGGGAAAAGTGGATAGTCTACCATCTCCATCGAAGTTGTAAACCCATGTCTTCGCTTTAGTTTCTTATTGCCGCTTTTCCACTCTCGCGCCGTCCATCGGGGTAGGTTACGATGTAGAGGTACGTGGCGGGAGTCTTGCCCACCTTTACCATGGCTTCACCGTTTGTAAAGACAGATTCACCTACCTTCACAACATCCATGGTGTAGACCTCCAGTTTCACGGCATTAGGAGAGGTGCAAGAAACCACTCCATTATTTGCTTGGATAATGAACGGACTTACATCGGCCACCTCACCAATAGTGGAAGGATTCAATGCGCAATCATCTTCTTTGAAGTGATCGTAATGACTACTATCAAAATAGAAACCAAATCGGGAGTCATACACATCTTTTATTCGTGGATTACAGTAGACCACACTACTATCTGCTGAACAGAAATAGTTTAATGTTCGGTAACAAGAACAATCTACCATCGCATGGCCAAATGGAACAAGCAAGTCATACGTAGAACCAACTCCTCCAATCCAAATATCTATATAGTATTTGTGGTTTTTAGCCTTAATCCCCATCCTTCTGAAAGAATGCTTATCATCCGTTTGAAGAGTATCAACCCTAAATATTATTGTTGTATCAACAGGATTACCCTCCAAAGTCGTTCTTTGACAAAATTCGTCACCCATATTCAGTGAGAAATCATAGAGAATGTAATCGTTTCCTTCTTCTTTAAATCGTATGAAATCTTTAAAACGTGAATAATTATCAAAATCTTCTTTTCGTATATAAACCTTTTCTCCTTCTTGACGTATACGACAGACGGCTTTTTCTTTCCCTTCTTCATATTCACAAGTGGTGTACTCAACCAACGGATAATAAGTAAGTTCGTCAATTACTTCCGGTCGGTCAAGTACAGTATATCTGAAATACGAATAGTCTTCAAAGTCATAGTCGTAATAACTCCACACTGCTCCTACCCATGAACATACAGACTCCTTCTCTTGTGCTCTCATTGATGTGAAACAGAGACATAAAAGAATGCTTAGGTAGATTGAATATTTATTTTTCTTCATGACAATCCGTTATTAGTAGCTATTTAATGATAAGAGTTCCTCCCAATTCCTCGTCCATCCGAGTTTGTAGCTCGGATGTCTCGAGTATTAGCATTTATAATGCACTTATGAGTTTCTTTGTCAATCTTATATTGACATTTGTTTGAAATTCAGCGCATTGCAAATGCTTATACTCACAACCTTCGCGTTGCAAACGCGAAGGGATGGGGGTGTCCAATCTCTTCGTTTGTAAACTATTTTTTACTACTATTATTGTAGCTTGATACAGTTTATTTTACACTCTCGGGGAAGGTGAAAACCTCACGATTACTTAGGACGTTTAAAAAGACAGAAATTATACCACACATTTAGATGTAATGAAGATATGTCCATATCGTCAGCCACCTTGTTAAAATCCTGACAATAAGAGACTCCTATTCCTATACGTTTATACTCCATTCCGACTCCCACATTCAAGGCACACTGAAATCTTCCCCAAGCGTCATCCCCCATGGCATAATCAGAACTTCTCTTCCCATCATCAAAAAGATCATAGGTTTTAGACTCCGAATCAATCCACCCTGCCACATTCCAACGAAAATTCAATCCTATATTAGGTAAAACGGAAACATCCTTTCCTAATGAATATCTGTATCCTACCCCAATAGGTAACCTCAAAGAAACCAAACGCGTGTCAGACTTTTTTATACGATAATCTTGCACTTCTGTATATTGAATACCAATACAAGTTTCGAGGTACAAAGGATGTAGCTTCGACAAATTATATTTTTCCGAAATAAGCAAACCAAACCCAATCGCATCATTTGCTTTACGAACCGCCGGTATATACGAAAACATCAAACTTGAAAGCCCTGTTCCCGAAACAGAGAATTTTTCTAAAGGAGGAAGAATCTTTTTTTCAACAACTTCACAATCTTCCGCAAGAGCAACTTCATCATTCTTTTTAATGGTAAACACATCCGTCTTTCCTATTTTGTGTATAGTTGCACCATGTTTATTTTCAGTAGTATAGAAAATTGACTCTTTTCCAATCTCTACATTATAGACGGTTTTTACTTCTCCATTCTTCAACACTAATATATCCTGTGCATTAATCGCAGGAATAAACAAAACTAACAAACAAAAATAAATAAGTATTCTTTTCATTATCGATATTTTAAATTATTCATTCATTAGGACTGGATGAAAACAACAATAAAAAAGCGTGGACTCAAACTTCGTCTACGCTTATCGAGGTATCGCCAAACACCATTGCACCATATACGAGTAAAAGCCCACGCCAAAGAGCGTGAGCATCAACTTTTACTCTCGGTGCTTATTTCAATTGGCGATTTTCGATAAGCAAGAATAAAGCTAACGCTTCTTTATCAATATGTCTTTTGTCCGTTATGTTACATAGGCTTCAATTTTTTTCATTCGTCGCAAAAGTAACTATAATCTTTCAAACAACAAAGAAAATTATTAGTGTCTGCTAAAAATAATGTACGATTTTAAAGTTAGGGCAGAGCTCCTATTTTGAAGGAGCTTCCCTTTGTGGTTATCTTTGAGTAAAATATAACCATGGGCAAAAGTACACATTCCTCGTCCATTCGAGTTTGCAACGCGGATATTCTGAGCTTCAGCATTTACAATGGAAATTATTAATGCGACAAAGATAATGCTTTTTACCGGAAATAATGAGCTGAAAAACAAAGAATTTAAGAAGATGTGTGTAGAACATAATTTTGTTTCGGGTTATTTTTCGAATTATTGGCATTCAATGTGAAATATAAGTGTTCTTTTTCTTTACACCCTCTGGTAATAAATCCCATATTCCTATTTCCTTTCTATTTCATCCAAGGAGAAGGCTCTGTGAGAGTTTTTTTGGGGTATATATATGCAATGTCCGAAGGCCGGAAGACAGAAGACGGGAAGTGCGTCTGCACAAGTTCTGCCAGCTGTGTGCAGACGGTCGGCGGAGTTTCTGCAGACACTATACTATAGCTTCTGCAGACGGACAATAGAGGTTGTGCACACGGACAGGGGGAAATGTGACTGCAAACGGGTGAAATGTATAACTCCCATAATTATACAATCCGACTGTATAAATATGCAAAACTGACCGCGCGAGAATCGCGTATATGGGCGCGACTTTTCTTTCGGACGAATATAAGCGAGAATTTTGAAAGGCGGATATGTCGTTGACTATCAGCAGGAAGATAATAAAACTTACCTCGGAGTTAACGTTTCTTTGTCTCTGAGGTAAGGTAATGAAAAAACGCTTTTTTCGATTTCTTGACAATGGGGAAATAAAATTCTTTACAGAAGGGAAGTTCCTCCAATTCTCCTGAATGGGGAGGAATCAAAACAGAAATGAATGGCTCAAATCCAGGTGGCTTATTTTATACGCGGATTTTTCGTCTTATTGAACCTTGAACCCTGAAACCCCGCGCTTTAGCGCATTGAACCTTGAACCTTTGAATAAGACGTGTCATTCGTAACTTGTAGTTCGTCACTGAATCACATCCTCCACCTCAACTGTAAACCCATGTCTTCGCGGTGAGGTTGGTTGATAAGTTCGGTGCCGTTGCCTATGGTTGCACGGTCGTAGTAATGGGTGTGCGAGAGGTGTGCAAGGAGTGTAAATTGCGAACAGATGTTCCACTGGCAAGTGGCGGAGGTGTGTAGGCCGTGACCATAGTACGAGGGGAAAGAGAAGGTGTGAAGCAAGCCACGTTCGTAGATGCTGATGCGGGTATCGTAGTTGTCGGTATGAAAGTACGATAGGTTGGCATAGAGGGACAAGGGGTATGCCTGAGGTTGCCAGGTGATGCGCTGGGTGCACATGGCTCCGTAGTAGGTCTTTCCCGCGAAGTCGAGGCGTGTAGCATTGACGAGAGTCCCCATTGAGAGTGAGGGAATGGGAGTATAGTCGTGTTGCAAGAGCAAGCGGTGCTGGGTGTGAAGGGTCAGGGGGCGTGAGGGGTGGTTTGTATTGTCGCGCTCCTTCAGTTTGAGCTTGTAGCGTACGGTGGTGCGGTGCGTGTCGTTGGGGGTATAGACGAGTCGAACCATGCCTTCGCCAGCGTACGAGGCGTTGCTCACCAGGTATTTGACCCATGGGAAATAGCAGAAGTCGGCATACGCTGATAGTTGCCAGTGGGTCCACAAAGGGGTGTCGAGACCCAGGTAGAGACCACTTTCGTTGCGCAGAACACTATTTTCACTGAACGAGTTTGCCCACAGGGCGGTGTAGTGGTGGGCATAATATCGTTGTACCAATGTGAGGGTTTGTCTGTCGGCCAGGCGTAGTTGCAACTTGTTGACGGTAGCCAGTGCACCGCCTTGGTCGATGGCTGTCTCACCTGCCAACTGGAGGCGTGGATGGAGGTACATATAATCCATGCCCATGGTGGTGAACTTCTGGCCTTGTGGGTAGTATTTTCGATATAGTTGTTCACCGGGATTCAGTGCGCGGTTGAAAAAGTTATGAACAACTGTTAATCCACCGTGAAAACCTCCATGGTGAACGGTTAAGTTGCCGCCATACAAGGTGTTACGTATGTTTTCACGCTTGCTGTATTCGAGTGGAGTACGGTGAAGTCCATCAGTTTTCAACGAAGTTATTAACAGGTCCTTGTTAAGTGTGGCATCCATTGTGCGGTGTGAAACGAAGGCTGTGACCTCTGCCCCACTCCACAGATTGACGGTGGTGGCAACACCGCGAAAAGCCGATTGTTCGCTGGTGGAGGTATGTCGTTTGATGCCTCGTGAACCCCACCCTATGGAGTTGAGGGTGGCTGTCTTTCCCATGTTGAACCCGGTGTTTATCACTACGCCCTGTCCGAAGTGCAGACGATAATCGCCTATTACAAGGTTTTTCAATCGGCCTACATTGCTGAGCATCACGTGAAGGCTGGTGTAGTCGTACCCATTGAATCCGCCCTTGAACAGGGCTTCGCCGGCATCCTTTTCCACCACCAATCCTATGGCAAGTTTGTTCGCAAAGCGGTACTGGTACTTCAGGTTGTGGTAAAAGGGTTCGCCCAGGTACTGGCGGTTGGGGTATTGGGTCAGTATCTCCTCGGGGTATGTTTGGTATCCAGCCTTTTTATAGAAGGGTATGTTGAGTCGGGTGATGGCCTCGTGTGTGCCATACTTCAGCAAGTTGTCGAGTGTAAGTCGCTTGCTTGCAGGTTCGTCCTTGGAGATTGGGGCGGTGTAAACAAAGTGTCGGAGCAGGTGGCGTGTGTGGTAATCGATGCTATCGATGAGCAGTAGTTCGCCTGTGCTGAGCAGTTCGCCATTGTACTGAATATAACGGTGTATGGCTTGTATGTGTGAGGGGTTCAGGAATGGGAGTTTGCCGAGTTCTTCGGCCGTGGCGGTGTTTATGTTCAACGGATGTGCATACAGGTGGCTCAGTTCCTCGAAAAGCAACTCTTGTTGTGCGGCGGTGGTTTCTTCACCACCCTCCTCGAGCAGTTCTTCATAAATGCGTTGCCAATCGTCCTGTGCCATCGTGGGGATGATGGCGGTGAGGGTTATGCACAAGGTTATAAACAATGTTTTCAACATACCTCTTCATCTTGTAGTTCGCTGCACAGGGTATGTATATCCTTTTGCAAAACGGGGTGTACGAGGGTGGGTGCAATTTCTGCCAACGGTTGTAGTACGAAGAGCCTGCGGTGCAACAGGGGGTGTGGCAGGGTCAGTGCAGGGGTGTCCATCACCACATCGTCGTAGAAAAGGATGTCGATGTCGATGAGGCGGTCGGAGTATTGTCGGTTTACGGTCTTGTGTGTGCGCCCCAACGAGCGTTCGATGCGTTGGGTAGTTTCGAGTAACTCTTCGGGACTGAGATTGGTTTCCACCACCACGGCATTGTTGAGGAATGAGTTTTCCGAGGTAAATCCCCATGGGGCAGAAACATAAGGAGCAGATTGGGACACAATGGTCCCAACCTGCTCCTCTATAAGTGTAAGAGCTATGTGCAAATTCTGTGCCTTGTTGCCCAGATTTGTTCCTAAGGATAAGTAGGCAAGGTGGCTTGTCATTTGTTATCTGTTGATAATCAACATGGCATCGCCGTAGGTACCGAAGCGGTAGCCCTCTTTCACGGCTGTCTTGTACGCATTCATCACAAGGTCGTATCCACCGAAGGCCGCTACCATCATAAGCAATGTGGAGAGTGGCAGATGGAAGTTTGACACCATGCTGGTTGCTACACTGAAGTCGTAGGGAGGGAAGATGAACTTGTTTGTCCAGCCCTCGTACTCTTTCAGGTTTCCGTCGGTGCCGGCAGCAGTTTCCAATGCACGCATGGTGGTGGTGCCGATGGCACATACCTCGTGTTCGCCTTCCTTGGCGGCATTTACTATGTCACAGGCTTCGCGCTCTACGAACATCTGTTCGCTATCGGTCTTGTGCTTGGTCAGGTCCTCCACATCAATGTCGCGGAAATTTCCAAGACCTGCATGCAGGGTGACAAAGGCGCGATCCACACCTCTAATCTCCATGCGCTTGAGCAACTCGCGGCTGAAGTGCAAGCCGGCTGTAGGAGCCGTTACTGCTCCTTCGTGGCGTGCAAAGAGGGTTTGGAAACGCTCTTCATCCTCCTCCTCCACGGGGCGGTTTACGATTTCTTTTGGGATGGGTGTTTCACCGAGTGCGTACAATGCACGCTTGAACTCGTCGTGAGGTCCGTCATAGAGGAAACGCAGGGTACGTCCGCGTGAAGTGGTATTGTCGATGACCTCGGCTACCATTGAATCGTCCTCGCCGAAGTAGAGCTTGTTGCCAATACGGATTTTGCGGGCAGGATCTACCAATACATCCCACAAGCGGAACTCTTCATTCAGTTCGCGCAACAGAAACACTTCGATGCGGGCACCGGTCTTCTCCTTGTTTCCATAGAGACGAGCGGGGAATACTTTGGTGTCGTTGAACACGAACACATCCTTTTCGTCGAAATATTCCAGGATGTCCTTGAACATGCGGTGCTCTATCAGCCCACTCTTCTTGTGTACCACCATCAGACGCGATTCGTCGCGATGATTGGTGGGGTGAAGTGCTATCTGCTCCTCAGGGAGTTTAAACTTGAATTGTGATAGTTTCATACCTTATATGTATTTATTGATTTATTGTCGTTTCGATCTGTTGTTCATCCAACCATTGGGGGAAGGTTTCGAGGTCGAGGCAATCCTCCAATCTGACCTCTCCTACACGGGTGCGGCACAATCCGATGAGGTGTGCACCACTGTCGAGTGCCTGGCCGATGTCGCGTGCGAGAGCTCGGATGTAAGTGCCCTTGCTACACACTACGCGTATCTTGATGACCATTTCCTCGAGGTTGCATTCCAACAGTTCTATTTCGTCGATGACGAGGGTCTTGGCCTTCAATTCCACCTCTTCACCTTTGCGAGCCAGGTCGTATGCGCGTTTGCCATCAACCTTACAGGCCGAGAATGCGGGCGGTATCTGTTCGATGGTTCCCAGGAAACGCTTCAGCACCTCCTCCACCAGAGGGCGGGTGATGTGTGCGGTGGGATAGGTGGCATCAATCTCCTTTTCCAAATCGAAAGAGGGTGTGGTGGCTCCCAACTTCAGGGTAGCTACGTACTCTTTGGTGTGGTATTGAAATTCCTCGATGCGCTTTGTGGCGCGGCCAGTGCACACAATCATGACACCTGTAGCCAATGGATCCAGTGTGCCTGCGTGTCCTACCTTCATCTTCTTGATGCCCAACTTGCGGCACAAGTGATAACGTGCCTTCCCCACTACAGCAAACGAGGTGAGACGCAGGGGCTTATTGAAACAAAGTACTTCTCCTTCTATGAAATTCATCAGATAATCTCTAAACTATGTCCGGTCATTAACAGGATAAGAATAACTGCACCCACCACGATGCGGTACCATCCGAAAGCTTTGAAACCATATTTGGTGACAAAACTGATGAAGAACTTGATGGCCAGCAGGGCTACGATGAAAGCCACGGCATTGCCCACGATGAGGGTGGTGAGGTTGTCGGTGATAAGTTCTACTCCACCTTCCTTGATGAGTTTGTACACCTTATACACAGTGGCTCCCAACATGGTAGGTACGGCCAAGAAGAACGAGAACTCGGCTGCAGCCTTGCGTGTCAGGCGTTGCGACATTCCACCTACGATGGTGGCCATCGAGCGCGACACGCCAGGTATCATGGAGATGCATTGGAAGATACCCACCATCAATGCACGTTTTTCGGTGAACGGTGTATCCTCGCTTCCCTTGTTGAAGATGCGGTCGCAAAAGAGCATGAACACACCACCCAATACAAGGGTGATGGCTACTACTTCGACGCGTTCGAGCATGGCATCAATGGCGTCGCTGAACAGAAGTCCGAAGACGGCGGCAGGAAGGAAGGCGATGAACAGTTTCCAATAGAAGTCGTACTTGTGCAACAACTTCCTGAAGGCTGAAGCGCCCTTGGGGGCTGGTGTGTGATTCAGTTGGAAGAAACGCTTCCAATAGAGGCATACTACGGACAGGATGGCGCCGAACTGAATGATGAATGTGAAGGCTTTCACAAATGTGGTGCTCTCCACACCCAATAGGTTTTGTGCAATAATCATGTGGCCAGTGGACGATACAGGCAGAAACTCTGTCAGTCCTTCCACGATGGCGATGATGATGGTTTGTAGTGTATCCATTGGCTATATATCAATCCTCTTTTCCTTCTACTTCGTTACAGTTGCACTTGGGTTTGCACAAGATGCCGTAAATCATGAAGATGAATCCGAAGAAGCATACGGCGGGAGCCACTTTGATGCGACGCACACTGAAGATGTCTGGCTCGAAGTGTGTCTCGGTAGAGCCAGGTCCGCTCATCAAGATAAATCCCAGGATGATGATAACCATGCCGATAGCCAGCAGGATGTAATTCTTTTTGCCAAAGGCCAATGTCTTTTTGTCCATATCTATTTTTTCTTTTTTTTATTCTCTAACTTTTTGTTGAAAAATGATTCGTTGCTTACGCATAGTACAGTGTGTCGGTCTTCATCCGCAAGTAGCGATTGATGCTGATGTAGGCACACAATACGGTGATGCAGATTCCGAATATCATGACTGCGCCCATCACCATCAGCATCGTGTCGGTGTTGATGATGTGTATCAGTTGGGGCTCGTAGCTTACCAACCAATGTCCGCCGGTTATCAGCAATCCGTTGGCAAGCAATCCTGAGATGAAGCCTACCCACAGGTTTCTTATCAGGAAGGGGCGGCGGATGAAACTCCAATCGGCACCTACCAGCTTCATCGTGTGGATGAGGAAACGCTTGGCATAGATGGTCAATCGAATGGTGTTGTTGATGAGCGAGAAGGAGATGACCATGAGCAATGCGGCCAGGGCCAACAGTACGGCACTTATCTTCTGCACATTGCGATTCACTGTGTCGACCAGTGCCTCGGGGTAGATGATTTCCTGAATGTTGCCCCTCTTCAAGATGTCTTTCTCTATCCAAGCAAGGCTATCGGAATTGGCATATTCGGAGTTCAACTGAATCTCGATAGATGCAGTGAAGGGGTTGTATCCGATGAACTCCTGAGGGTCGGTACCCATGGCTTCTGTCTCCTCCTGCAATGCCTGCTCCTTGGATATGTAGGTGGTGGCTTTCACATAGGGTTGTGCGTCCAGTGCCTTTTGGAGTTTCATGATGTCGGTCTCCCTCATCTTGTCACTCAAAAGGGCGGAGAAACAGATGTTCTCACGGACATACACCGACAGGTTACCGGCGGATAATACAAAGAACACCACCATGCCCAGCAACAGCAATACCATAGTGGTACTGATGCAGGATGTGATGAACTGCATATTGAAGAAAGAATAATGCTTATTACTCATGGGGTACAATACACCTAAATTTGGTGCAAAATAACAAATTATTCCCCTATTTATGGGGTTTCGTTAGGGTTATTTAACGCGAGCGTGTACATAATTGTCTTCTGTGTGCGTACTTTTCCCTCAAATTCTTGTCGCATCTGAAAAGTTTGCCTATATTTGCACCTATAAAAAGTTTTTTATCATATCATCGCGAAAATATGACATTTACAGAACTCAGCAAGCCTATTTTTGAGCAAGCGATTGCCGATTATCATGTGACGGACAATGTGGATACTCCTATCAGCAATCCCTATCCGTTGAAAACTATTGAGTATTATCTTTATCTGAAGAACTGGATTGACACCGTTCAGTGGCACTTCGAGGACATCATCCGTGACCCCGAAATTGACCCCGCCGCTGCCCTTGTGCTCAAGCGCCGTATCGACAAGAGCAACCAGGATCGTACTGACTTGGTGGAGCTTATCGATAGCTATTTCCTTGACAAGTACAAGGATGTGGCTCCCCTGGCCGAGGCTACTATCAACACCGAGAGTCCTGCATGGGCTATCGACCGCCTCTCTATCCTGGCTCTGAAGATTTACCACATGCGTCAGGAGACTGAGCGCACCGATGTGGACGATGCTCACCGCTCGGCTTGTCAGGCTAAGTTGGATGTGTTGCTCGAGCAACAGCGCGACCTCTCATCTGCTATCGACCAGTTGATTGCCGACATCGAGGCAGGACGCAAGTACATGAAGGTGTACAAGCAGATGAAGATGTACAACGACCCCGCCCTTAATCCTGTACTCTACGGAGGAAAGTAAAAAAATAAGAGAGTAAAATGCATCTCCTCGTTACCCGCTTTTCAGCTTTCGGTGATGTGGCTATGACGGTACCCGTCCTCATCACCGTGGCTCGTCAGTATCCTCAGCATCGGTTCACCGTGCTCAGTCGCGAATCCATGCGCCCACTCTTCCTGCAGATGCCCGAGAATGTTGCCTTCCGTGGGGTTGACCTCAAGGCCGAGCGCTACAAGGGAATCTTCGGCATGGTGCGCCTTTTCCGCGAATTGCGCAAGGAGTTGCACTTCGATGCCGTGGCCGACCTTCATGATGTGCTCCGCACCAAGATTTTGCGCACCTGTGCTCAGGTGTGCGGTATTCGTGTGGCTTGCATCGACAAGGGTAGAAAGGAGAAGGAACTGCTCACCCGCCCGCAAGGCAAGGTGATGAAGCAGTTGCCCACCTCGTTTGACCACTATCGCGAGGTGTTTTCCGCATTGGGTCTTACCATTGAACAAATAGAGTTCACCAGCGTTTATGGGGAAAAGGAGCGTGGAGATTTTTCCCGTGTCCAGGAGTTTTTACCGCCCCGTGGGGAAGAAAAAAAGTGGGTAGGAATAGCCCCCTTTGCCGCCCACAAGGGAAAGATATATCCGTTAGAGCAGATGGAGCAGGTGGTGGCCCTCCTGAACGAGAGAGCCGACGTGCGCGTCTACCTCTTCGGTGCAGGCGAAAAGGAGATGAGTGTCCTACGCAAGTGGGTCGCCAAGTATCCCCGCGCCATCATCCCTGAGGGATTGCGTATGGAGCGCGAACTCATCCTCATGAGCCACCTCGACGCGATGGTGTCGATGGACTCTGCCAATATGCACTTGGCTTCATTGGTGAATACTCCTGTAGTCTCCATCTGGGGAGCCACCCATCCCTATTGTGGATTCATGGGATATGGACAAAAGGCTGAGAATGCCGTTCAGATAGAGGATTTGGATTGTCGCCCCTGCTCTGTGTTTGGCAACAAACCCTGTCTGCACGGCGACTATCGTTGCCTCACCCGCATCACCCCTGAAATGATTGTAGCAAAGGTGGTGGATGTGTGTGGCTTGTCCCAAGCCTAAGCCTGCCTTATCCATAGGATGAGGTTCATTAAACTATAAAGTCCGATGAAAGTAGTCGTAGATGACAAGATTCCTTATATTCGCGAAGTCATTGCGCGCGTAGCCGATGAAGTGGTGTATTTGCCAGGAAGTGCCATCTCTGCCGACGATGTTCACGATGCTGACGCCCTGATTGTGCGCACTCGTACTCGGTGCAATCGACGTCTGCTCGAGGGTAGTCGCGTACAATTCATTGCAACGGCTACCATAGGATTCGATCACTTGGATACCGAGTACCTTCGCCAAGCAGGCATTGTGTGGACAAATTGTCCTGGATGCAATGCCAGTAGCGTGGCTCAATATCTGCACACTTCGCTCCTCCTCCTCGAACAAGAGCGAGGACTTCGTCTTTCCCACTCCACCTTAGGCGTGGTAGGGGTAGGTCATGTAGGCACCCTTGTGGCTATGGTAGGCCAGCGATTGGGGATGAATGTCCTACTGTGTGACCCTCCGCGCGCCGAGCAGGGCGAAGAGGGTTTTCTACCCCTGGAGACATTGATGGCCGAGGCTGATGTCATCAGTTTTCACACCCCACTGGTGCGAAGTGGGAATCATCCCACCCTGCACATGGCCGATGAAGCCTTTTTCCGCGCGCTCGCGCGTAAACCTATTATTATTAACACCTCCCGTGGTGAGGTAGTCGACGGAAAAGCCCTTCTGAAGGCATTAGATGAAGGTTGGGTGAAGGAGGCCATCGTGGATGTGTGGGAAAACGAACCTGATATTGACCTCCATCTGTTGGAGAGAGTGTATCTGGGTACTCCTCACATCGCAGGATATTCGGCTGATGGAAAGGCCAATGCTACTCGTATGTCACTCGAAGCCTTGTGTCGACATTTTGGTGTGACTCATGGCGACTTTGGCATTACTCCCCCACCCGCACCCTCAAGTGCTCATCGAGATGAGCCCCTCTCGCTTTACGACCCTCGAAATGATAGTGAAGCACTGAAGGTACATCCTGAACTTTTTGAACATTTGCGCGGAAATTATCCGCTTCGTCGTGAAAAAGTGTAGTGCAAAATGTGGAAACAAATTGAAGAAAAAAGCATTAAAACTGGTCAATACTACTTATTTTATTGCACAAATAGATAAAAAATGTGCAAAAATGTGCGTTTATTTTGCATTTTTCTTTGTCAATTGAAAGAATATGTGTTCCTTTGCACTCAGAATTTAAATAATCAAATCTATTAATTAACTAAAAAGATTAAAGTTATGTCTGAAATTGCAGCAAGAGTAAAAGCTATCATCGTTGATAAATTGGGCGTTGAAGAATCAGAAGTTACAAACGAAGCAAGCTTCACCAACGACCTCGGTGCAGATTCATTGGATACTGTAGAGCTCATCATGGAGTTTGAGAAGGAGTTCGGTCTTTCTATTCCCGATGATCAGGCTGAGAAGATCGGTACTGTAGGTGATGCTATCTCTTACATCGAAGCTAACAAATAAGAAAAAAGAAAGATTTCATACTAAAATATGGAATTGAAAAGAGTGGTAGTGACAGGCCTTGGTGCACTCACTCCGCTGGGTAACAATGTCGAGGAGACGTGGAAGAACCTTGTGGATGGCGTGAGTGGAGCAGGGCCTATCACGCATTTTGATGCTTCGGAGTACAAAGCACAATTTGCTTGTGAGGTAAAGGGATTCAACGCGGTAGATTATGGTATCGATCGTAAGGAAGCCCGTAAGATGGACCTCTACACCCAATATGCTGTAGCCGTAGCCAAGCAGGCTGTGGGTGACGCAGGATTGGATGCTGAGGGTATCGACAAGACTCACATTGGAGTTGTATTCGGTGTAGGTATTGGTGGAATCAAAACTTTCCAGGATGAGGTGAGCAATTGGGCTCTCAGTGGGTTGGATACACCCCCTAAGTTCAATCCCTTCTTCATTCCCAAGATGATTGCCGACATTGCATCCGGACAGATTTCGATCATGTACGGATTCCATGGCCCCAACTATACCACTACATCAGCGTGTGCTTCATCATCAAACGCCATTGCCGATGCTTTCAACCTCATCCGCTTGGGCAAAGCGACCGCTATCGTTACCGGAGGTTCCGAGGCTGCTATCTGCCCTGCCGGAGTGTGTGGATTCACGGCTATGCACGCGCTTTCAACTCGTAACGACGACCCGAAGACGGCCAGCCGTCCCTTCAGTGCCAGTCGCGATGGATTCGTGATGGGCGAAGGTGCTGCTTGTCTCATTCTCGAGGAGTTGGAGCATGCGAAAGCACGCGGAGCAAAGATTTATGCCGAGTTGGCCGGTGTAGGTATGTCTGCCGATGCGCACCACCTGACCGCTTCACATCCCGAAGGATTGGGGGCAAAGTTGGTGATGCAAAATGCGTTGGCTGATGCCGAAATGAAACCCGAAGACATCGACTACATCAATGTACACGGTACTTCGACTCCCGTAGGCGACGTATCAGAGTGTAAAGCAATCAAGGAAGTGTTCGGTGAGCACGCGTACAAACTCAATATCAGTTCTACCAAGTCTATGACCGGACACCTTTTGGGAGCCGCCGGTGCGGTAGAGGCTATTGCTTGTACGCTGGCAATCAAGAACGACATTGTTCCTCCCACCATCAACCATCCCGAAGGTGATAATGATGAGAACATCGACTATGCGATGGACTTTACCTTCGATAAAGCGCAGAAGCGTACGGTTAACGCCGCTCTCTCGAACACATTTGGTTTCGGTGGTCACAATGCATGTGTAATCCTTAAGAAATACGTTGAATAATACTGTGTTTCTGACAGATAACATCCTTATCCCGATAAGCCTTCTTTTCCGTAAGGAGAGGAAGGCTTATTGTGCATTAAAGCGTATCCTCGGATTCTATCCCCGTCACTTGCACTATTATCAGCAGGCACTCATGCACAAATCCATGCAAACCCGCACGGCTGATGGTAAGCGTGTGAACAACGAGCGACTGGAGTTCTTGGGCGATGCCATCTTGGGAGCAGTAGTGGGCGACTTGGTTTTCCATCATTTCCAAGGCAAGCGCGAGGGATACCTTACCAACATACGTTCAAAGATTGTTCAACGCGAGACGCTGAACAACTTGGCCGTGGAAATGGGATTAGACAAACTCATCCAGTATTCCATCTCAAGTAGCAGCCACAATAGTTACATGTGTGGCAACGCCTTTGAAGCCCTCATCGGAGCCATTTATCTCGATCGTGGATACGGTTGTTGTATGAAGTTCATCAACGAGCGCATTCTCCATCGCTTGATTGACCTCGACAAGATGGCCAACAAGGAGACCAACTACAAGAGCAAGCTCATCGAGTGGTGTCAGAAGAAGAAGTTGAACTTCGAATTCAAACTTGTGGGACAACATCGCGAACGTAGCGAGTCGTACAGCCCGGTATTTGATAGTCAGGTACTACTCGAAGGTATTGTTTGTGGCGAAGGATCGGGTTATAGCAAGAAGGAGAGCCACCAGATTGCCGCCAAAGCCGCATACAAGCGCATACGTAGTGACAAGGAACTGGCCGAACAGGTATTCCTTGCCAAGGATGCCCGCCTGGCACTTCCTACCCCAGTTGCTCAGACGTCAGCCGAGGAACAGACAACTTCTGTGTTGCCTTTGTCGGTGGATACCGATACCCATTATTTTTCCGAGGCGGAGATTATCTCTGTGCCTTCACCCGCACTCATATCCATCGGTGTAGAATCCCTCATTGAGGAAAACGTCTATACCAAGGAGGATGATATCTTGGAGGCATAGTCCTTCCTCCTGTCGTGTCTGTCCGCCGTGCCATCCACGCCATTCACAGGTTAAAAAACTGAAACTTTTGTCCGTGTGACAATATATTCTTCTATTTGTGGTTATATAAGAATACAACCTGAATAGGGTAAATATACACTTGTTTTGCCCCTAAATCGATTATATCTATGAAACTGAAGCAACTCCTCGTAGCATTGGCATTGACCTCTTTGGCGACGTCGCAACAAGCCTGTGCCCAGCAAACAAAATATCAGGATGGTTTTCACCACGATGAAAACATACAGGCCATACCTCCCAGTACGGTCATCAATCCCTATGTACCCACAGAAATGACCTTTGCCGGTGTGAAGGTTGACCTCCGTCGTGCCGACCTGCGCGAACGACTCGATCGTGAACTCATCACCTTCACCTATGGACACACCAATACCCTGCTGATGATAAAGCGGGCCAACCGATATTTCCCCATCATCGAACCCATCCTGAAGGAGTGCGGAGTGCCCGATGACTTGAAGTATCTGATGGCCATCGAGAGTAGTGTTGACATACGCGCCCTTTCGACCGCCAAGGCAGCTGGATTGTGGCAATTCATGCAAGCTACTGGCAAGGAGTATGGTCTCGAGGTAAATGCCAACGTGGACGAACGATATCACGTGGAGAAGGCCACCCGTGCCGCTTGTAAATACCTGAAGGATGGCTACGAGAAGTATGGCGACTGGCTCACTGTAGCGGCCAGTTACAATGCCGGCTTTGCCCGCATCACTTCCGAGTTAGCAAATCAGAAGAGCAGTACCTCCATGGATATGTGGCTCAACAAGGAGACTTCGCGCTACATGTTCCGCATCCTTGCAGCCAAGCAGGTGTTCTCATCGCCTCGTCTCTACGGATTCATCCTTCGGGCGTCCGACCTCTATCCTACCCTTCCCACCCAACCTTATGAGGTGAAGACTACCATCACCGACCTCGGAGCCTTTGCCAAGGGACAGGGAGTCCCCATGTCGTTGTTGAAGGAGGCTAACCCCTGGCTCATCAGTAACACACTCCCTGTACGTCCTGGAGGAAAGACCTACGTCATCCAGATACCCCTCATGGACGGTTGGAGTTACGACCCTGCCTCCACCCTTCCCCATGACCCCAATTGGGTAACAGAATGAATCATCAAGGAACTATATAGGGTAAGGCTGTAAACTATAAAGGATTAGTGGGCTAACTATATAGTTCGATATTATAGCGTTTCGAGACCTTCTTACGCTAATTTTTCCTCCAACCCCCTCTTTGTTTCTACCGACGGTCTCTTGTCATCCTGACCATACCTTAATGAAAGAATCAAAAGAGTTTCTCGATGAGCCTTTAGCGAATCACAGAAGTGAAGGATCTTTAAACATAAGCAACATATTTCTAAAGAATACGTTATTAGATTTTTCACAATAGCTCAACAACTCGTCTTCGCTGCGCTCAGGATGACAGAGACAGCATAAACTTGTATGGGAACAAACCAACGGAACTTTTTTTAGCGGACCATCTTTAATCAGAATCCTAAAATCAGACCGGTGGAGATGCCCTTGAAGCTGGGGGCATAGTCAATGTCGAGCACCTCGCAGGGCGAGTATTTCACGTAGTAGGCCAAGCGCTTGATGCATACGGCGCCCATCAAATCGACGGTCAGGCGGTTGTAGTGTTGCAGGTCGTGGGTCTCTTTTTTCCCATCCCCGTTGAGGGAGTAGCGGGTTTTCAGGCTGGCGTGGGTGTTGATGTTCACCACGGGGCCGAGGCGCAACTCTACCCAGTCGTTGAACTCGTAGCTCATCAGCATGGGCACCATCCAGCTGAATACCTTCAGGCGCGAAAACTCGATGGCGGCTCCTTCGGGATAGGGACCGATGAGGATGTCGTCCCCCTCGGGGATGAAGCGGTTACGGTCGGTCATGCGATAGTTCTTCCAGTTGAGGCCAATACCGATGGATAGGTTGAACGACGAGCGTCCCGGATACCAAGCCCACTCGAAGATGGAGGGAGCCATCAGTTCATACGATGCACCCATGTCAACGCTCATCCCTGCCGGTGTTTCCAGTGCATCGACAAAGCCTACACCGAAGCCGCGCATGGTGCCTTCAATACGTGGATAGTTATAGTTGTTGCGGCTCTTTTTCTCTTTCTTTTTCTTTGTCCCAAAGGGGATGTTGAACTCGATGATGTCTGTGCGGCGTTCGCGTGTTACCACCACCTCATTCTGTGCCAGTACGACGGTGTGGTTGTAATGGAAGTTGGGCTCCCCTTGTCGTCCATGGATGGTGATGCTCAGCGAATCGCTTGAATTTTCGATAATCACTTCATTGGGTTGCAGAAATGTTTCGCGTGTCACCTCTTGTTGGGCCATGGCCGAAGTTGTCAGCAGGGCGAGTGCAATCAGGGTAGAAATCTTTTTCTTCATAGTCAGTATATTTTTTATTGTTTATTACTTGAACATTTTCTTCAGTTGCTCCAGTGTGGTGTATCCTTCCATATATACCACTGTCAGGCTTTGGTCTTTGCTGTCGGCTTGCAGGGCGGCATTGCGGTAGAACAGGTAGCGGTTCTTTCCCTTGTGCGGTGGCAGGCAGAAGAATCCGTAGTAAAGTTTTCCCTTTATCCGTCCCACCTCCTTGTCGTAGGCCTCGCGACTGTCTGTCTCAATCCATTCTTCTATCTTTTCCGACGAGGTTTTTACATTATCAAAGGTTACACTGTGGAAGAGGGTCAGGTTGTAGGGCTTCAGTTCCTTGCCCTGCACCACCACTTCCGTGGCTTTGTACTCGTTGATGTAATCGTTGTCGAATAATTTCCCTATCTTCAAGTCCTCCTGTGCCAAGGCTGGTAGTGCGGCCAGCACGAGGATAATCAGTATGGTTTTCAGTCGTTTCATATAATCAAGGATTTATTATTTCATCAGTTCAAATATGCTTTCCAATTGTCCCTCCATGGTGGTCATCGGATCCACCTGTTGCACGTGCGACATGGCGCGGTGCATGGCTTGCATCACCAGGGCAGGGTCGGTCACCCGTTGACCGTTGACGTAGGCGAAGCAGATGTCTTGCTCTTCCGCCTCCTGTATCGTCATCCGATGGATGGCGGGGATGGCCACCAAACCAGCCAAGATGGCTGCGGCCACTGCTATGCGTGTGCGGTGCGTCAGTTGATGGACGGAGGATTTCTTGCCCGTCCCTTTGTGAACTCGTCTGCCTGCGACGACATAGCCCATCACGGCACGCAGTTCGTCCCATTCGGCTCCGTCAGCCTTGGGCGAGGCGGCAAAGCGTTTCAGTGCACGTTCCTCCTCATCGGTCGTCTCAGCCTCGAAGTATCGGCGGGCTAAGTCGTGCCAATAGCGGTTGTCTTCTTTCGTCATGATGGTTCCTTTCTTTATGATGTTCTTTTTCTAAATTCTTCTCTCAGTTGCTTTCTGGCTCTCGACAGGTTCATCCTGACGGCCGTCTGCTCCATGCCCAAGTGGGCGGCAATCTCTTCGTAACTCATCTCCTCGTACTCCTTCATGCGGAACACCTGTTGTTGCAGGGGTGTCAGTTGTTGGTGCAGGATTTCTTCAATCAGGGCGAATTGCTCTTTCCGTTCCATCTCTTCTTGGGGTGAAGGTCCTGTCTCGTCCCCTCTGTCCCGTTCAGGCTTCAGCTCCAGGGTCGGTCGTCGGTCTCGTCGTCGCACCTCATCGATGCACAGGTTGCGCACCGTCAAGGTGGTAGCCGCTTCGGCCTGTTCGGCATTTGTGAGCGCATCCGCCCGTGGCCACAAGCGGCAGAAAGCCTCTTGCAGGGCATCGTCGGCATCCTCCTCGTTAGGCAGGAACTGCATGGCCAGTCGCCTGAACCGCTCCCTCATGCGGGAAAAGACGGATATGAGATGTTCTTCGCTCATGAATGGTGATTCATTTTTGTTGATACGCGTCAGTTTGTCGCTTCTATAAGGGTAAACGATGAATCATACGAATTGTAACAGGAGAAATGTGATTTTCGTGCAAAAAAGCAGATAAAAGAATAGTAATCATACGGTCAGAAGAATGCTATTCTTCCGCTTGAAAGAATGCTATCCTTTATTCCTCCTCTTTGTTCACAACCTCCGTCACTGTAACGACGGTTACAAAAGTAGTTCATTTGTATGGAACAAGCAAAGGATGTGGGAAGATATTTTATATCTCAGAAGTTTACATTGGTTGGTAACAAATCTTGCATTTCTGTTTTATTCCTATTTCATCAAAGGGAAACGTTACGTAACGGGTACATTTTTACATATATATACAAGTGGGAAGGAACGGACGGTTGGAGTTACGACCCTGCCTCCACCCTTCCCCATGACCCCAATTG
Source organism: Bacteroidaceae bacterium (assembly GCA_017560945.1). Taxonomy (GTDB): domain Bacteria; phylum Bacteroidota; class Bacteroidia; order Bacteroidales; family Bacteroidaceae; genus Phocaeicola_A. Next base: position 73,125 of record JAFZDY010000037.1, read on the forward strand.
GGTAACAGAGTAACCTTTCCTCACTCCTCAGGATGTCGTCTTTGGTTGAATAGTTACTCCCCCCACTCGACAGGACTTATCAGTATCATCCATTCATGGATGGGGAACTTGACAAAATGTCAAAATGCATATTTGAGTTGCGAGAATCGCGTATTTCCTTTCAAGGCGAACCTTGTGCAGAAATACGCGATTTTTAATGCGATAAATCCACGTAAGTCATTGTGTTATAGTGTATATAAGAAACAGCATACCATAAAATGCATAAATTCTACGTACTGATTTCCTCCTTTGTAGAGTAGTAAAACGTGTGATTTGCGACTCGCACATTTACTATGGGTGGTCCGATGGCCATCCGTGTTGAGTCCGATAGCCATCTGAGTCGAGATGAATGGCCATTTATGTACCACACCGATGGCCATCCGTCTTCAGAAGAATAGCCATTCGTCTGAGACAGAAACGCGACTTTTCGTCTCTTTTATCCCATTTCTCGCGCGTAGATGGTGCGAAATATTGTAAATGGATAGCTTTCAGAGGAGCAAGTTTCTGCATATTTATGTACAAACAGTCTACCCATTTGCATAAATATGCGTTAACCACCCTCCTTTTATACACACGAGGAAATATCAAATTGTAAGTAGAAATCCCCTCATATCCCAGAAACAAGGAGGTAAGTATGAACATAATGAGAGAATGTTTATAATAAAATGCCAGGGATAACCTCGCGGATATCCTTGGCATTTGTACACAATGATATTAACTAATTATCTATAAAGGAAAGGTGGGATATACCTGTTATGAGGTTCTATTCCTTCCAATCCCCCTCTTCCAGTTCGAAGATTTCGTTCACAGGGGTATTGAACACCTGCGACATACGCAGGGCCAATACGGTGGAGGGGTTGAACTTTCCCTGTTCAATGGCCACGATGGTCTGTCGGCTCACGTGCACACGGTCGGCTAAGTCCTGTTGCGTCATGCGCAGTTTGGCTCTTTCTACTCGCAGGTTATTCTTCATGGCTCATTTTTTTTAATTGGTAAAGTTCGTATTCAAATCGTCCGATGTAGAGCACGAAGATACTGAACAGGCAGAAGATGATGAAGTACAGGTAGAGACCACCGAAGATTATCCATGTGCCCACAATCAGTAGTACGGCATTGAACTTGACTGCCCAAGCGAAGGAACGGAAACGGAGGGCGGTAATCATCTCGTCCTCTTCCTTTTCGCGGGAGAAACAGATGAGTAACAATGCTATCATGACCATGGCCAGACTTATCTCCATCAACATTCCTTGCGATTCCCAAGTGAGACCACTCCCATGGGTGGAATACTTGTCGATGGAAAGGCACAAGGTGGGGAAGGAAATAAGGTAGTCGTTTATCACATCACCGAGTGTCAACACATAGATAATGGCAAAAGGAATAAACACCATCCAACCAATCCGCTTGCAGATGGGAGGAAACAAATGATTCGTCTTCATTTCATTTTTTCATTTAAAGTTAAACATAACAGTTTGCTCGTGCAAAGAAAAGCTGCAGTCTTTTCCTTTACGACGCTGCAAATGTAAAGCAAACTATACATACATACAAGTAAACACGACATAAAGTTGCGATTTATTAGCATATTTTAAACTTTAGGAAGGTGCGTTAACTTTTAAATCTTCTGTCTTTAGGAATCATAAAGAAGAAAATAGAGATAAAGAATAAGGGAGATAAACAGGGTATTTCTTCACCCGTTTATCTCCCTATATGTGAACTATATGGTACTGACTTTTAAGAAGTCAACACAATAAATAACAATTGAATGGGCTCCTTACTGGTTGACTACTTCACGTTCAAAGAAGTCCAAGAAGAAGGGCCAGTTGGGACCTGCTTCGTGACCGCCGTGGTGCTGACGATAGGTGAGACGTCCCTCCATCAGGCCATTGTCCATGCCAGGGAAGAGGTCTGTACCCACGCCTTTATAGCCAAGTAGTTCATAGACTGGCGATGCCTTTGAGGCCGATATGAACGAACCCACCACATCCTGCCACTTGTCGCCGTTCCAACTACCAGTAGAGATGAAACAGGCACGCGGAGCGCAAAGGGCTATCAGCTCATGCTGATCCACGGGCAGGTCGTCTTCCGTCATGGGGTCTGTACCATATTTGATGAGGTTGCCACATACCCAGTGGTACTCTTCGTTGGAGACAATGTTACCGATGCTTTCACCGCAGTCACGACGCCAACCTGCGGCACCGCCCTTACCCGATGAAGCGATGAATCCTGCTGCAATGCGCTCCTCGAAAGCCATAGCCACGAGCGAGGCCTTGCCATAACGTGAAACTCCTTCAATGGCACACTTGGTAGCATCAAAGGTCTTGTCGGTCTCAAAGTAGTCTATCAGACGTGAGAGTCCCCATCCCCATGCGCGGAGCGAACCCCAGTCAGTGGGCTGACGGTGTTCACCCTTGTTGCAGAGGCCAATGATGCCACTGGTCAAACCAGAACCTGAGTCGGCCTGAATGGATGAAGGGTTGATGGTGGCGGCAGCCCATCCGCGTTCTATCACCATCTGCTTCCATGATACACCTCCGCCAAAGCTGCTAAGAGGGTCATTACCTCCAAATCCGAATTCTATGACAACAGGCACGTTCTGTTTGCCCTCAGGATAGACCACATTGGCTTGAATCTCCACCTTGATGGATGGATAACTGGCATTGTCGACCACACCTTTCAAGTAGCGAACCACCACAGGCTTGCCTGCATACTCCCTCTTCTCCTCGTTGGTAACTTCCCACGTCACACTCGGTACGTTGTTGGGAATACGTCCATAGACATTGTCTTCGAACAGGCGCACAATCTCTGGGCGACGCACCTTGTACCACATCTTGGCGCTGGTGACCTTCTTACCGCCTTCAGTTACCAGTGGATCAGGATAGAATGGATAAGGGTTGGCTATCAACTCATCATAGTTGGGGTGTTTGCTCTCGTCTGGATTGTTAGGTTGGCGTCCCTCACGAGGTTGGTCTACTCCGACTTTAGCCAACATATCGGCATAGTCGGCTGCTATAATCTTGCGTAGGCTATCTTGATTTGGGCGATTTCCACCTCCAAACATAAACTGTGCATTTGCAGTAAATGGTATGCAGGCCATCAGCATTGCTCCGAAAAAGTACTTCAACGTTTTCATAACCTTATTTAAATATTATATTATTGGAAACTATTTTGCGACAAGTGAAAATACATCTCTTATTTAGAACTCACAATGTTTAAGGAACCATCCTCTTCCCTACCCTCACGGTACCATCGGTGTACACACGACGTTCGATGACCACTCCTTGGGGGGTGCTGATGGCTTGTCCATACATATTATAGTAGGTGGTGTGGAGCAAAGGAGCAGTGGTAGCCCCCTCAAGTTGCACCTCCACGATACCGTCCGCGTTTCTCTCGGCTGCCAAGCGAAGTTGGGCATGTACGTTGTAATAAGCAGGCTTGGGTTGCAGGCTGCTATTGTAGAGAAGCGGTTGGTTCTGACGCCACGAGTGGTTGTCTGATATTCCCCACAGGATCATGCTCGGACAATTGTCGTTGCGCAGGAACACACGTGTGATGGCGCCATATTCCTTGGCTTGAATGTCCAATGCATCTGTGGCTGAGGGGTCGGCCAAAGCGATGTCCAGCTCAGTGATGATGCAATTGAGTCCCAGTGTAGCATAGCGTTGAATGTTCTTTTCCAACTTCAGTGTGTCCAGTTCACCTGTGGTGAGGTGACATTGCAGGCCGCATCCGTCGATGGGAAGTCCTGCATCCTTCAGTCGTTTCACCAGGTTGTAATATGCTTCTGTCTTGGTATTGCCTGCAAACTCCACGCCGTAGTCGTTGATGTAGAGTTTGGCTTGCGGGTCGGCCTGATGTGCCCATACGAAAGCCGAGTCGATGAACTCTTCGCCTATGTAAGTGGCCCAGATGCTGGGACGCAACTTGTAGGCGGTGGGATCGGTACGTACAATGCTCTGATCGTCGTCCAACACCTCGTTGCATACGTCCCATTCACGGATTTGACCCTTGTATTTCCCTACTACATTGAAGATGTGATTCTTCAGGATATCGAGTAATTGTTCACGAGTATAGCCGTGGTTGTTCTTCTTGCCATCCTGGCTCACCCATGCAGGTACTTGTGAATGCCAGGCCAAGGTGTGTCCGCGTACCTCTTGGTCGAAGCGGCTTGCTACCCATAGGATGGCATCCGAACCTCCATAGTTAAAGTCGTTTTGGTTAGGCTCAGTGGCGTCGAACTTCATCTCGTTCTCGCCCACAATCATGTTGAACTGGTTACCTACGAGGCCTGTCTCGCCATCGTTTTGGCTACAATCATAACGATAACTTGCACCTGCTACACCAATGTACTTGCCCAGTTGTTCGGCGTAAGTACGCAGGGGAGTATTGTCCGTGAGGTCGAGTGTCCAATCGTCGTCGGGATAACCCTTGTCTTCTTCCTCGTTGCCTTCGTTTTCGTTGCCTTCTCCTTGATTTCCGTATTCAAGGGAGGTCACGCATGCTACTATGCTGAATGTGCCATCTTCGCCTGTGCGTTGCTCTACACTCCATGTATAAGCCTTCGGATAGTTGATGGCGAGTTGCCAATTGGCTCCGCTCTTCTCTGTAGCCGTCAATAGGGTTATTTCGTCACCTACGTTCAGTGCGGCATCCTCGGTGAGGGCAATGGCCAGGGTGGGCATCTCTTCAGAGTCTTCAAACTCCTCTGTCTTTCCATTGCGAGCCAATGTGCCACGAATGTCCAGCAGGGCGCGTTCATTGGCACTCTTCACACGGCAGATGATGTTTGCTTCGGGGTGAAGGGTCACCTTCACATTTGAAGTGGTGGTGTAGTTTGCAAAATGTAGGGTGCCAAATGCCTCAGTACCAGGGATTATGGTACCATATACTTCGGTAGGAGCAGCTATGGAGCCTTGGCCACTCAATGTGCTCTTGCCAAATACTGTCAGTGTACCAGTGGCACCTGTGGCGCCATTCTTTCCCTCTGTTTGGGCTACCTGTGCATCGTTGTCCACTACCAATGTTCCCTCCAACAAGCGTATGCCTGCATTGATGTCGTTGTCGTTGCCTGTGATGCGAAGGCTTCCTGTTCCCTCCTTTATCAAACCTATCTTGTTGCCTTGTGTGGCAATGATTTGTCCAGCCAATGTCGCATCGGTGTTCAGTCCTCCTACGACGAAATAGGAGTTGGCCGAACCGCTCTTGTAATATCCGCTCAGCGTACTACCCTCCTCGGTTTGCAATTCTCCGATGCGTACGCCTCGAGTGTTCGACTCTATGGCGATGGTGCTTCCACCATGCAACACCACCTTCTTTCCCTCGAACAATCGGTTGTAGTTGGATGCTTCGATGTTGTCTGGTTGGAAAGTTCCGCTACTCATCAGCAGGCCGTAGAAGCCACATGAGCCGATGACCTCCTTGTAAGGATAGACGTGAATTTCTCCCTTCATGGCGCTCCAGTCGGGGTAGGTGGAGCCTTTGCTCGACTTAGTACCCATATAGGAGCGTTCGCCACCTGCATAGATGTTCAGCGTGCCTTCGCCTGCTACCTTACCTGTCCACTCCGAGTAGCGCGAGGTGCGTACGTTCACCGCCTGTCCAGCAGAGATGTAGATGTTGTCCGAGATGGTTTTGTAGGAATCCGACGAGTTCTTTACACAATAGTCCAATGTCGCTCCATCCTCGGGCATCAGGTAGTCGTCCCACGCACCTACCAACTCGATGTCGTCCATGTAGAAGTCCGAATTGTTGTGGTGTATGCCCAGTCGGAGTTTGTCGGATGAGTTGCTTGCCGAAGCCTGCTTCAGCGTATAGGTCTTTGTTTGCCACACACCTGTGCTTCCCTGCTCGGGGTAACCCTCGTCGCGATATAGTTCTTCCTCTCCTACGAAGGCGGCAAACTGCTTCCAGTTATCAGTGTAGCTCGAACTACGATAGAGTTTATAGCGCACCATAGAGTAGCGCTCCGTCAATGTTGCTCCGCGCAAGTCGCAGGGAATGACGAACTCAGGGTGACAACCCCACTCCTTCAGTGTGATGTGTAGTACCTTGTTGTTGCTATTCTTGGGGTCAGCCTCTACGCGGGCTATCGAACTGATGGTGTTCCCCTCCATTTGCCACATGACCCACTCTGTGCCAATGGGGTAATCCTCAAAGTCGCATACGTTCAGCGGTGCGGATTTCGCTCCAATGGCCATTGTCACGGCCAATGCTAAGGTATAGATATTCTTTTTCATGTCCGTCGAAATTTTTTATGTATTGTTGCGGACAAAGGTAAGGAGAATTCTTTGAATAGTGTGCCAAGAAATTTCTAAATATGCAGTTGATGGAGAATAATTTTTTAGAGTCATATCCCTCTTCCCCACCCTTTTATTTTTTTCTGTAGGGAAAATATTTTTCTTAGGTTAGGAAAAAATTGTAGGTTCGTATAGGATTATTTATCTTTGTCAAGTGAAAAAAATGATTTTTCAACTTAAGTTTCCCATAAAACCTGCGTATAAGGGGTAAAAGCACCTTTTAAAACACATGGACAAGACAACCTTTGAACAGACGATGGAGCGGTTACGCCCTCTGATACTCCGCATTGGCCGGGACTTCTTCGGCTCGGCGGACGATGCAGAGGATGTGGCACAAGAAACGCTGATACGTCTTTGGCAATATTGTCAAAGGTTGGACGAAAGCAGGAACATTGAGGCGCTGGCGGTGAGGATGGCCAAGCACTGTTGTGTGGACATGCAACGCAGGAGTCGCATAGAGACGATAAGGGAGGATGACGATGGCCCTGTGACAATTCCTTCGCTCGCACTATCGCCACACGAAGAACTGGAGCAGAAGGAGGGAGTCGCGGCACTGGACGAGGCCGTAGATACACTGAAACCACGCGAGAGACAACTCTTTGAAATGCGCCAACAGGAGGGACTATCAACCGAAGAGATAGCCGAGCAGACAGGAATCCCAAGGGCATCGGTGCAGAGTATGATATCCATGGCAAGAAAGAAAGTGTTTAATGAACTGAAAAAGAGGATGAACAGATGACAATATTGGAAATCAACCAATTGATAGACAAATACCTCGAAGGCAAAACCTCGCCCGAGGAGGAACAGAGGCTGGCCTTGGAAGTCAACCGTGCCGATGCCCCACAGGAGTGGCTCATCATTCGCGAAATGTTGGGCGAACTGACGTTGGGCGAAGCTATATATAATAAGGAAGTAAGGAGTCGTACGCACCGCCGCCGTCTTTATTATAGTGGATGGGGCATTGCAGCCTCGCTGCTCCTCTGCCTGGCAATGGGTGGCCTCTTCCCGAAGGAGGTGCAGGAAGAGCAGCCCCTGGAGGGGGTAAAGACTACAATGGTGGCCGAAACGACCGTAGAGGAACCGCAACTCCCCTCTCCCACTCCCACGATACCCGAAGTGCAGCCGGAGCCCAAGAAACCCACAATGGAACGGGTGAAGGTAAAGGTTCAACCCGTAGCGAAGATTACCAAAATGGAAGAGCCTGAGACGATTGAACCAGCAACTCCTGTCGAAGTGACACTCCAAACAGCCATTGAGACCCTTAGGGCACAAGTGGATGAAGCAGCTTTGGCGCAGGTAGAAGAGAAGTTTGAGCAATGGCAACTATACCAGAGCATCCAACAAGAGAGTATCGAGTTGGAGATTGCCACCCGCGAACTGAACAGAAAGTACGAGGCTTATTTAGCTGAAGAGATCATAGAAATATAAATCATTAAAACAACAGAAGATATGAAAACAAAAAACATCCGTTGGATAATGTGGGTGCTTGCCATGGCAATGACAACAGGTATGTCGGCACAAAAGAATGTATTGAATGCTTTTGATAAGATAATTAAATCGAAAGGCGTAATAGTGGATAAAAGAAACAACGCGAGAAGCAACGAACCAGGAGCATGGTCATCCGAAGTGATAGAATTCCATATTACCGATATGAAAGAGGCACGCAAACACATTGCCCGCATTGAAGAGGCTTTTATCAAGGATAGCCAAAAGGGGAATGTCACCTACTATACACGGATGAAGGCACTCACCGAGAACTCCACCGCCGCGGAAAGAGAGGCTTACAAGAAGATTCAGGTGAAATACGACCACGTGTCTGTTCCCATAACCATTGGCATCGACCCCTCTTACGATGCCATTGTCCTGCGCTGTCAGTCGGGTGCCCCGAACATGAGCCGCACGGTGGTGGCCATCGAGTGGAAAACAACTCCCGGACGTGGGTGTCAAGGACGCCTGTACGAAATCAGGGGAAAGAACGAGTCGCTGTGGGAAGAGTCGTCCTTCAATCCCAATCCCTTTCTTCCGCCCTATCAGGTACCGGTAATTGAAAAACGTAAGGACGACATTGTTACTCGTATGCACTTCTATCGCGATAATTTCAATGGTGAAGATGATTCTGACAATAGTGCCCTGTTGTTGAATATGACGGAGTACTTGAATACCAATTGGGAGAAAGCCTCTGATTCTGAAAGGAATATGATTATGGTTGTTTTGAATGACATGCATAATCGTTCAAGGGCAGAGATGCACAAAAACCTTATAAAGCAATGCGAAAATTCGTTGAAAACGAGTAAGAAAGAAAGTGAGGTGGTAGTTATGGGTACTAAGGTAAAACAACGAATCGCACTTTATCAAAAGGATTATCTCGCAACTACTTCCCAACTTCAACGAAGTGAGATTTTGGATAATCTGCAATCCTATATAGTATCATTGAAAAAGATGGTATTTGATGGAAGAACTATCAATGACGTGTACGATGAGTTGATTTCTTTTAAAAAGAAGGTAACTTCTCAATTACAACTGAGCACCCTAAACGATATCATCGGCATATTTCTAAAGAATTCACAGGAAATGATGAGGGAAGAGAATCCGATAGTCATGGGTGCTAACGTAAAACAACGAATCGCACTTTATCGAAAGGATTACCTCTCAACCACTTCACAACTTCATCGAAGTCAGATTTTGGATAACTTGGAATCTTATGTAATTTCATTAAAAAAGATGAACCTTGATGGAAAGACTATCAATGACGTGTACGATGAATTGATTTTGTTGAAAAAACAGGTAAATTCTCAATTGCACCAGAGTACTATAAATGATATCATCAGCATTTTATCGAAGTAAGATAAGTGCTGATAATCAACCTGAATAAACGCAGAAACTGATTTATAGAACCTCTCTTAATAAATAAAGAAATTTAAACGGCCATGAGACGGAAATCTATATTCATTCTTTTGCTCGTTTGGGTAGCTCTATCTGGATACGGACAGGAAAAAGCTACAGTGGGGCAGATAAGCATAAAAACTGATGAGGTGCTGAATGCTGACAAAAAGGTGACGGCCTATATGGAGGCCGATGGTTACGAAGGACCTATAGGTATCAAGTTACGCGGAAACAGCTCGCTCTCGTTCAATCAGAAGAAATATACCATCGAACTGAGGGACAATCAAGGCAACGAGGTGGTGGCCCCGTTGGCGGGAATGCCTGCCCACACCGATTGGGTGCTGCTGGCCCCCTACAACGATGTGTCAGCCGTGCGCGACCCCTTGGCCTTTCAGTTGTGGCGCGACATGGGACACTGGGCACCACGTACACGGATGGTGGAGTTGGCAATCAATGGCGAATATCGGGGAGTGTACATCCTGTCGGAAGCCATCAAACGGGGCGAACAACGCGTCAATATTGCCAAACTGAAGAAAACTGACGTGGAAGGGCGCGACATCACAGGAGGATACATCCTGCGGATTGATACCTACGACGAGGATGACGCCACTTTCCCCTCCAAAGTGCCGGGCATCGGTGAAGGGATAATGACAAGCCAGATCACATGGTCGTGCATCTATCCCAAGAAGGGGAAACTACAACCCGAACAGCTGGCCTATATCCAGGAGTTTGTCGATTCCGTGGAATTAACCATCCAGTCGGAGCACTTCACCGACCCTGAATGGGGCTATGCCCGCTACATCGACGTGCCATCGTTTGTGGATTATTTCATCCATACCGAACTGAGCCTGAATGCCGACGGATACAAACGGAGTGCCTATTTCTACAAAGAAAAACTCCATGCCGACGGCACGGGTGGAAAACTGGTGGCAGGCCCTGTGTGGGACTATAACTTGGCCTATGGAAACTGCAATTTCTGTAATGCCGACAATCCCGAAGCGTGGTGTTTCGAGGGCGGAAACACACAACCTACCCCGGCACTATGGCAACGGTTGTTACAAGACCCTGCATTCAGAAAAGCCGTGAAAGTGCGTTACAAAGAACTTCGGAAAGGAGTACTGAGCAACGAGGCTATCAATGGCTATATTGACGGACATGTCAAACTGCTTTCGCCTTGCATAAAACGGCACTTTGAAAAGTTCCCCGAGCTGTTCGTCGATAAGAGGAGACAGAATCCCCGTCAGCAACAACCCTTTGGAACATCGGGCATGGGCGGATTCCCGAATATGGGCAGAACACCTCAGATAAACGGATTTGGCATGTTCCCTAACATGGGTGGATTTCTTGGGATGGGCAATTTGGGCCAAACCGATGCCATCAGTTGGTTTGCTGCTTACCGCGTAAGTTCATACGAAGAGGAGATTGCGGTACTGAAGCAGTGGATTTCCAACCGCCTCTCCTTCCTTGACCGCAACATTGAGCAGTTCGACAAAGGTTGGGAACCGCGCATCCAGACAACAGGAAGAAACAATGTACCCCAATTCAACGGTACACCTCAATTCAACGGCGCGTTCCCCTCCCCTTTCCCTTTCATGCCGATGTTTTGACCTTAAAGTCATGAAAGCAACGCGACTTTCCTTCCCAAAAGGAAAGATTTCGCGAAAGTTTCCTTTTGAAAAGGAAAATATTACCCAAAAGTTTCCTTTTCAGAAGGAAAGTTGTTATCTTTGCACGCAAAACAGGAGACAATTATGGAATATCGTAGTACATTTCAATCCATTATATCCCTACATCAGGAGGAATTGCCACTGAATCTGCGGGAGCGGGAACAGAAACTTCCCATCAATGGGGAACGTATCGTGACGGTGACTGGCATTCGTCGTTGTGGAAAATCGTCGTTGCTTGGACTTGCCATCAATCAATTGATTGAGAGTGGAGTCCCTCGCGAAAGGATTCTTTACATCGGGTTTGATGACGAACGTTTCTTATCTATGGGGGCAGAACAGCTCGACGAGATACTTCAAGCCTATCGCGAGATGTATCCGGGGCAATCATTGAAGGATGTATATATGTTCTTCGATGAAATTCAACTCATTGACGGATGGGAGTTATTCGTGCTTAGGGTTTACAAGAACTACTGTAAGAACATTTATGTGACAGGTAGCACTGCCAAAATGCTATCAGGCGAAATGGCTTCGGCACTCCGAGGATGGCCCGATGAGTACAGAGAATATCCTCTCAATTTCAACGAATATCTTTCCTTTAAAGGAATAAAGGCTAACAAATATACCGAGGACGGGGCTGCGGTGCTTGCCAGTGCTTTCCGTTCCTACTGTAAGGAAGGAGGATTTCCTCAAGTTGTTTTGACGCAAGGGGAAACGGAAAAGACCAAAATCCTTCAGTCGTATTTCAACACCATGTTGTTCCACGACCTGATAGAGCATTACCGCATCAGTGCATCTCCCTCTGTGGTGCGTTACGTACTGAAGCGGGTGATGAACAACTTGACCAAGCCAACCAGTGTGAATGCCATCTACAACGAACTGAAGTCGCAAGGGATGAAGGTGTCGAAGGATTCTCTGTACCAATGGCTTGACTATGCCTGCAACATCTTCCTTTTCTACCGAGTGCCCAAATATACCAAGTCGTTGGTGAAAGAGAATACAGCCCTTCCCAAATACTACATGGCCGATATAGGGCTACGCATGGCCGTACTGCTTCCGCAAAGTGAGGATGAGGGGAAGGCATTGGAGAACGTCGTCTATATGATGCTGCAACGCACATTGGGAGAAGACGAACGCATTTTCTATTTCCACGACTCGGAAGAGTGTGACTTTGTGGTTCAGCGAGGCGACCAGGTGGCAGAACTTCTGCAAGTGTGTTGGGCATTGGATGCATCAAACACAGAGCGCGAGGTAAGAGGCCTGCTTGCTGCTTCAGCTTTTACAGGGTGCACTGATTGTAAAATCATTACACACAATCAGCTGACTTCCATCCAACGCGGCGATGTGACGATAGAAGTCTTGCCGGTTTGGAAGATGTGATTGAAAACTTAAAGATATATGGATAAACTTAGTACCTCAATTGTCATGCGATGTTACATAGGGAAAAAGATGGAAAGGTTCTGACCATAGACGAATTAAAATTCATATTGAATAGTAACGAATTGTAGCCATATAAAGGTCAGAAGCACGTTTAATGTGCTTCCAACCAATTTTTTCCCCAACCACAATCGGCTTGGAGGGGGACTTGCATGAGGAATGCACCTTCCATCTCCTCGATGACGATGCGATGCACACGATCGCGCTCCTCGGGAAGGACGCTGAAGTTGAGTTCGTCGTGCACCTGGATGAGCATCTTTGAACGGATTCCCTCGCGTTGGAAGCGTTGGTGGATGTTGGCCATGGCTACCTTGATGATGTCGGCCGCACTACCTTGTATGGGGGCATTGATGGCATTACGCTCAGCATAGCCACGCACCACGGCGTTGTGAGAGTTAATGTCGGGCAGATAGCATCGGCGACGACAAATGGTTTCGGTGTAGCCCTTTTCACGTGCCAATGTGATGCTACTATCCATGTAGGCTTTCACTTGTGGATAGGTATGGAAGTACTCCTCTATCAACTCTTTAGCCTCTTTTACAGGCACATGCATACGTTCACTCAAACCAAAGGCTGAAATGCCATAGATGATGCCGAAGTTGGCCGTCTTGGCCTTGCTACGTTGCTCGCGAGTGACTTCGTCGAGAGATACTTTGTACACCTTTGACGCGGTGGCCGTGTGAATATCTTGCCCTAAGCGGAAGGCTTCCATCATGTTTACATCGCCACTGAGGTGAGCCATAATGCGGAGTTCGATTTGTGAATAGTCGGCCGAGAAGAATTCGCATCCATCGTCGGGGATAAAGGCACGGCGTATTTCGCGTCCGTCCTCGTTACGAATAGGGATGTTCTGAAGGTTGGGATTGCTACTACTCAATCGTCCTGTAGATGTCACTGTCTGGTTGAATGAGGTGTGAATGCGTCCTGTACGTGGATTGATAAGGGCGGGCAGGGCGTCGATGTAGGTTCCCAAGAGTTTTTTCAGTCCTCTGTAGTCAAGAATTTTTTCCACTACGGGATGCTTGTCGCGCAGGCTTTCGAGTACCTCTTCCGAGGTAGAGTATTGCCCACCTTTGGTCTTCTTGGCTTTAGCGCTGATCTTCAGTGTATCAAAGAGGATTTCACCCACTTGCTTGGGCGACGCTATGTTGAAGGATGTGCCAGCGAGGGTGTATATTTCCTGCTCGATTTCCTGAAGTCGTTGGGTATAGAGCAGAGAGGTTTCGCGCAGGGCATCGGTGTCGATGCGCACACCGTTGAACTCCATTTGTGCAAGCACAGGAACAAGGGGCATTTCCACGTCGCGGAAGAGCTCGTAGGCGCCTTGTTCGCGAAGTTGTTTTTCCAACACATTCTTCAATCGGAGGGTGACGTCGGCATCTTCGCAAGCATAGTTGTACACCTCCTCGGGTGTGAGGTCGCGCATATTCTTTTGATTTTTTCCCTTAGGTCCAATGAGTTGTTCGATGGGGATGGTGCGATATTGCAAAAGCACCTCGGCGAGGTAGTCCATACCATGGTGAAGTTCGGGCGAGAGTACATAGTGGGCCACCATGGTGTCAAAGAGTGGCCCCTGAAGCCACACTCCATACTGTGCAAGCATCAACAGGTCGTACTTGATGTTTTGACCCACCTTAGTCGTCTTGGGGTTGGTGAGTACGTCGCGAAATTCTTCGACAATATTCGTAGCCTCGGCTCGGTCGGCAGGTACGGGGACGTACCATGCTTCGCCTTCGGATACACTGAAACTCATTCCTACCAATTCGGAGGCCATAGGTTCAGTGCCTGTTGTCTCCGTATCTAGAACAAGAAAATCTGATGTCCGCAAAATTCTTAATAATTCCGCTCTTTTCTCCTTGTTATCAGCCAATTGATAGTTGTGAGTAGTCTCTTCAAGGCCTTTTAGATTTGAATATTTTTGTTCGTCCGTACTCTCGTCCTCAAATAAGCCAAAGAAATCGGTTTGAAAAAGGGTAGGAGAGTCATCCTTACTTGCCGCCTTCTTGGTGGTGGAGGGCTTCTCGCTCTTCAGTACGCGCTCGGCCAAGTTTCGAAACTCCAGTTCTTCGAACAAGGTACGTAGTTTATCTTCGTCAGGTTCTTGTAGGAGCAGACTTTCCATGTCGAGTTCGATGGGTACGTCCGTCTTGATGGTAGCCAGGAAGCGTGAGAATTTTATCTCCTCCACGTGCTCTTCGACCTTTTTCTTCAGTGCCCCCTTCAGTTGCTCTGTGTTGGCCAATAGGTTTTCGATGCTTCCGAACTCGGCAATGAGTTTTTGCGCCGTCTTCTCTCCTACACCTGGACATCCAGGGATATTGTCCGACGAATCGCCCATTAATCCTAACAAGTCAATGACCTGTTCAGGACGATCAATGCCAAACTTCTCCTTTACCTCCTCTATACCCAACACGTCGAAGTCTTTGTCGCCATAGCGCGGACGATACATGAACACATTAGGCCCTACGAGTTGGCCATAGTCCTTGTCAGGGGTCATCATGTAGGTTTGGATACCTTTCTCGCCAGCTTTAGTGGCTAAAGTTCCTATTACATCATCAGCCTCGTAACCAGGAACTTCCAGTATAGGAATGCGATAAGCTGCTATAATCTCCTTAATGATAGGTACGGACAGGCGAATGGCTTCGGGTGTTTCCTCGCGTTGAGCCTTGTATGCTTCGTATGCTTCGTGGCGGAAGGTAGGACCTGCAGGGTCGAAAGCCACGCCGAGATGGGTGGGTTGTTGACGCTTGAGCAGGTCGGATAATGTGTTCACAAAGCCGAAAATGGCCGAGGTATTCATCCCCTTGGAGTTGATGCGGGGATTCTTGATGAAGGCATAATAGGCACGATATATGAGTGCGTAGGCATCGAGGAGAAAGAGTTTTTCCATATTCTTTATAAGTTAGCGAGTTCACAAGTTGGCAGATTGACGAGGAGCGTTATGGAGGCAAAGGGGAGAGACTAAATTGCCACATATCCCCTGTTTATTGGCATGTTGTTAACTCGTCAACCACCATTATTCTAATTTTCGTGTCAAAAGTACTAAATTTTGCTGACTTTCACCCGCTATTGCTCTTTACTTTGATGTTTTATTACTAATTTTGCGCCAAAATTGGAAGTACAATGATTCAGAAGGAACTCATAACAAAACCTATCGAGGCTGAATTGCAGACGTTGCGAGCCCTCATTCAAGAGTCGCTTAGTAGCGACAATCCCTTGTTGGGTGAGGCTTTGGCTCACATTCGTAAACGATCGGGCAAGATGATGCGTCCTATGTTGACATTGCTTATTGCCAAGTGCTTTGGAGAGGTGACGGAGAAGGCTTTCCATGCGGCTGCATCGTTAGAGTTGCTTCATACAGCCAGTTTGGTGCACGACGATGTGGTGGATGCAAGCACTGAACGTCGTGGCCAGCCATCAGTAAATGCCCTGTTCAACAATCAGGTCTCGGTGCTCGTAGGTGATTACTTGCTCTCCACTTCGCTTTACCATGGTTCACAAACGGATGACGTGCGAGTGATTCGCCTGATTTCGCAATTGGGACAACGATTGGCAGAAGGTGAATTGCTTCAACTTTCCAATATCTCCAATGATATTATCTCTGAGGAGGTATATTTCGATATCATCCGAAAGAAAACAGGCGTATTGTTTGAGACATGCGCCCAAGTAGGAGCCTTGTCTGCAAATGCTTCTCCTGAACAGGCTGAGTGGGCGCGTACAATAGGCGAAATCATTGGATATGCTTTTCAGATAAAGGATGATATTTTTGACTATTTCGACAATTCTGCCATTGGTAAACCTACCGGCAACGATATGCGCGAAGGAAAACTTACTTTACCCGTTATCCATGTACTCAACTCTACTAAGAATGAGGAGATGAATTCTTTGGCTCGACGTGTAAAGCAAGGCAATGCTACGCAAGAGGAAATTGCCCAATTGGTAACCTTTACCAAGGAGAATGGAGGAATCGAATACGCCACCCACTACATGGCACAATTGGTAGAACGTGCTCATCAATTGCTTGCTCAATGCACCGATGACTCTGTACGCTTGGCGTTGACTACATATATTGACTATGTAGTAAAACGCAATAAGTAATCCCATTATTTGTTGTTTGTATAAATTACTATAAAGATATATTTCTTTATATCTCCTTTTGTGACTATTGTAGTATCAAAATCGACAATATTTATACCTATTCTGTTCATAAAATTGCCATAAATAGAGATTTTCTCTTAAAAACGCCAATTCTTCCCTTTCTATATAGATTCTACTTTATTGTTGAAATAATTAAATGAATATTTAGGTTATATTGGTGGGGATTACATTAACTTTATATTGCCAATATTCACGATATATATACGAAAAGGGGTTGCATCAAAAATCAATGCAACCCCTTATAATTTACTAGATGAGAATATTAGAAAATCTTAATCTCTTCGCCTAAAATGTCGCTCAATAACAGATTTGCCAATCGGCTTGTGCCTATACGGAAGAGGGTAGGAGTGAGCCATTCTTCGCCTAACACCCCTTTGACTATGGTATAGTATGCAAGTGCGTCTTGTACTGTATTTATGCCTCCAGCTGCCTTAAATCCAATTTTACGACCTGTTTTAGCGTAATACTCCTTAATGGCTTGACACATAACAAGGGCTGCCTCAGGTGTTGCGCTAACAGGCTCCTTACCTGTAGAGGTCTTGATAAAGTCTGCTCCGCTATACATACTCAAAAGTGCTGCGCGCTTGATGTCGGATGCGGTTTTCAAAGCACCTGTTTCAAGGATAACCTTCAGTGCATGTTCACCACACAGGGCTTTCAATTCTTGCAACTCGTCGCACATGCCTTCGTAGTCACCACTAAGGAACTTTCCTACTGGGATAACTACATCAATTTCTGTTGCACCTTCGTGTAGGGCAAGGCTTGTCTCGGCAATTTTTACCTCCATAAAGGTTTGTGATGAGGGAAATCCGCCACTTACACAAGCGACTTCTACATTTTCGACTTGCAACGATTCGCTAACGATACCAGCGAAACAGGGATATACGCAAAGTGCGGCAACGTGTGGAAGGTCGGGGTGTTCTTCGTCCAAGGCATTTACTTTCTCTACGAAACTAAGTACACTCTCTTCGTTGTCAGTACACTTCAAAGTGGTGAGGTCAAGGCAACTGAGCAATGTCTTTTTTGCCTCAGGTGTATCATTCTCCTTCACTCGCTCAAGCAGGCGTGCCACTTGTGCTTGTACGTGCTCGTCGCTTAACTGAGTATCATACTGAGCCAAAGCGTCGTGGTACTTGTCCTGGCTACTGAAATCGTCTTCGTGGAAGTGGTCGTGGTCGCATCCACATTCGCAATCGTAATCGTGATGATTCATAATGTCTGTTATTATTAGTTTATATTTTATTCTCTTAATGCTCTCCTCATAGGGAAAGGAGAGAGATTTACCTCAATTTTTCATTCTCTTTGTGTCTTTCCTTATCCCTTTGTGTCTTCTTCTCCAAGTTTCGTTCAAAGGCTTCGGTCAGGTCAACTCCTGTCTGGTTAGCCAAGCAGAGGAGCACCCATAGTACATCGGCCATTTCGTCGCCCAAATCGTGCTTTTCGCCCTGTTTGAACGATTGATCGCCATAGGTACGTGCCATGATGCGCGCCAATTCACCAACCTCCTCGGTGAGGCAAGCCATGTTTGTCAGTTCACTGAAGTAGCGTACACCATAGGTCTTTATCCAATGATCGACGCGCTCTTGTGCTTCTTGTAAAGTCATATTGTCAAATTTAGACCCACCCTAACCCTCCCTTTGGGGAGGGAACTTGATAGCTAATCATTCTTTTCCCCTCCTTATAGGGAGGGTTAGAGTAGGGCTTTGTTACTCCTTATTCTTCGTATCCATGCAAATGGTCACAGGACCATCGTTGAGTAATTCTACCTTCATATCTGCTCCAAATTCGCCTGTGCCTACAGGTTTGCCAAGGGCGATGGAAAGTTCAGTACAAAACTCCTCGTACAAGGGTATAGAGATGTCGGGCTTTGCTGCGCGGATGTACGATGGACGATTTCCCTTCTTGGTAGATGCAAATAGGGTAAACTGGCTGATAACGAGTATTTCGCCACCTGCATCCATTATGTTTTTGTTCATTACACCCTGCTCGTCGTCAAAGATTCGTAGCCCGATAATCTTCTTACAGAGCCACTGTATGTCCTCTCCTGCATCAGTGTCCTCGATTCCTATAAGCACCAATAGCCCCTTCCCAATGGCCGACTTCACTACTCCATTGATTGTCACCGATGCATGGCTGACACGTTGGATAACTGTTCGCATGTGTGTTTCTTATGTTTTATTGTTCAATGCCTCTTTTCGCCCACAAAGGTACAAAAGTTCTGCCATCATGGAAGCAGACAAGCCATAAAAACTCAATTTATACCTTAAAGAAGGGCAGACATCCAATGATTTCTTACCTCACCATCACTTTTGTACCTTGTACTCCTATCAATGTAGGAAAATGCATTTTCACATGTGTTGGTTATATTGGCACAAAAGTACTATATTTGTTTTACAAAAACAATTCTATCTGAAAGGAAATACGTCCTTCGCTACTTTCTTCGCAAGAATGCCCTAAAACGACAATTATTGCATAATGATGGTGTACTCTCCAACTGCTTTTTCCTTGGAAATGCCCCTATTTAGCTATAAATTTCTATTTCATCAAAAATCCTATCATTAAAAAATGGCTTTATTGCATTGTGTGCCAGTATGATAACGCAATAATTGGTATGATTTCCTTGCAATATTTTCAATCATCCTTGCCGAGGGGCGGAAATATGCAACTCTCGCGATGTTTGAAAGGAGGGTAAATCCGGATGTTTTTTCTCTACCTAAGAATTTTATTTCTCAGGTATGGAAAAAATATTTTTCAGACACAAAAAAAACTTTAGAACATTTCGATGGGGATAATGTTATAAAAGGAAAAACTTTTCAGGACCTTTATCGATGAATTACGGCATTAGTATTCTTTTTCGAGCCATCCCCTTGGCCATGGCTCTTTTCTGTTTTGGATATGGGGCATTTGTCTTGTATGAAAGTGAAAACGATGCCCGATGGGTGGCAGGGCCAGTATTGTTGTCTTTGGGGATGATATGTGTGGCACTCTTCTCTACGGCAGCAACCATTATTCGCCAACTTATACACACGTATAATCGTACGGCACGTTACGCTCTGCCTGCACTTGGCTATGCGGCAGCCCTCTTCACCTTTGCCGCAGGGTGGGGGTATATGGCAAATTCAGAGTCAACCACGCATTTCGTCGCTGGCCATGTGGTGTGTGGCGTTAGTTTCATTGTGGTTTGCATCTCCACCACGGCTACGGCCTCTACACGTTTTACCTTGATACCTATCAATGCTTTAAAGACTGGTCATGAGTCACCTCAAGGATGTTTTACACGCAAGCAATCTGCTTTACTTATAGGTATAGGCTTGCTGATGGCATTAATGGGGTGGGTGTGGACCTTCTGGTTATTGAGCCATGTAGAGGCTTATGCGCCTTGCTACATAGCGGGACATGTTCTTTTAGGGCTCTCCTGCATCTGTACCAGTTTGGTAGCGCTTATAACCACTATTGTACGTCAGATAGGGAATGTGTATCGCGAGGGGGTAGAGAGTAAACTATGGCCTTTGCTTGTGTTGTTGATGGGAAGTATCAGTTTTTTGGATGGATTATACGTCGTTCTTACGGCTCCCATAGTCGCTCATGCCGTGATAGGATACATTTTGATGGGGTTAGGTATGGTGTGTTATAGTATCTCGAGTAAGGTTATTCTCTTGGCCGTAACATGGCGACGTACATTTGCTTTGGCGAACAGAATACCGCTTGTACCTATTTTTACGGCCTTTTTCTGCTTGTTTCTATCTGCTTTTCTCTTTCAAATGTCGCAAACTCACGATGCTTATTTCGTGCCTGCCCGTGTAATTGCAGGTTTGGGTGCCATTTGTTTTACACTCTTTTCAATTGTAAGCATTTTGGAGAGTGGTACGGCGAAATCCAGTGCTTAATTATTGCTCCTTCAATGCCTCTATGAGCAACTTGGCCTTAGCTTGGCCAATGATAGATGCGATCTCCTCTTCAGAGGCTTCGCGAATGCGTTTCACACTCTTGAAGTGCTTCAATAGGGTGGACTTTGTCTTTTCTCCAATACCTTTAATAGAGTCAAGAGCTGAGGCCGTTTGTCGCTTGCTTCGTTTGTCACGATGAAAAGTGATGGCGAAGCGATGTACCTCGTCTTGAATCTGCTCGAGAAGGTGAAAGAGGGGAGTGTTTTGCTTCAACCCGATGGTTAATGGAGGGAAACCAAAGAGTAATTCGCGTGTGCGATGGCGATCATCCTTAGCAAGTCCAGCAATAGGAATATGGAGATGCAATTCATCCTCCACCACTTGGCGAACCACCTCCATTTGTCCCTTTCCTCCGTCGGTTATAATAAGGTCGGGTAGGGGAGAACCCTCCTCAATGGCACGACTATATCGACGTCGAACAACTTCTTGCATGGAGGCATAGTCATCAGGGCCTTCCACTGTGCGTATGTTGTATTTTCGATAGTCTTGCTTACTTGGCTTTGTCTTCTTGAACACCACGCAAGCAGCTACGGCATCGGATCCAGAGATGTTAGAGTTGTCAAAACACTCTATCTGATAAGGCATTTTTTCCATCCCCAAAGCAGATTGAATCTCCTTCATCAGGCGTACACTTTTCTGCTCAGGATTGAGTTTTTCTGCCTGCTTCATACGGTCGGCACGATATTGCTTTACGTTCAATTGCGAGAGGTCGAGCAACTTCTTTTTTTCGCCTCGTTGGGGAATAGTTATTGTTACATTGGCCAATTCTAAATCCAACTCAAAGGGGACAATTATCTCACGTGATTGGCTTTTATAACGCTCTCTCATCTCCACAATGCCGAGTTGGAGCAGTTCCTCTGGTGTCTCCTCCATACGTTTCTTGTATTCGAAGGTGAAGGCCTGGTTGATGCAACCGTTTGTGATGTGCAAATAGTTGATAAATGCCTCATTATCATCTACTTCAATAGAAAATACATCAATATTGTGGAGGATATTACTAACCACCTCGCTCTTAGCTCGATAGTTTTCCAGCAATTGATACTTTTCCTTCACGATTTGTGCCTCCTCGAATCGCATTTCACTTGCAAGATATTGCATTTCCTCCATCATCTGTCGGGTCAGTTCTTGGCTATTTCCCGCAAGTATTTGCTTGATTTCGGCGATGCTTTTCATGTATTCATCGTGCGATTGTTGTCCTATACAAGGGCCTTGGCAATTCTTGATATGATACTCCAAGCAGACTTTAAACTTCCCATTTCGGATGTTTTCAGGAGTTAGTGCAAGGTTGCATCGCCGCACTTTATAGAGTTTCTTGATGAGGTCGAGCAATGCGTGCATGGTGGGTACATGGCTATAGGGGCCATAGTATGTAGAACCATTGCGAATGATGCGTCGTGTGGAGAAAACTCGTGGGAAATACTCATTGCTCACGCAGATGCTTGGGTAGGTTTTGTCATCCTTTAGCAATACGTTGTAGCGTGGTCGATATTTCTTGATGAGGTTGTTTTCCAATAGTAGTGCATCCTCCTCTGTCTTTACTACCACGTATCTGATATCTGCAATTTTACTGACTAATACACGCGTTTTTCCTGGCAAGTGCTCTTTCGAAAAGTATGAATAAACGCGACGCTTAAGGTTTTTGGCTTTTCCTACATATATGATAGTGCCCGAGGCATCAAGATACTGATAGCATCCAGGTGTCTCGGGTAAATTCAATACGATACCGCGTAGGTATTCGTTAGTATGCAGGTCTTGCTCAACCATTCTATTCCTTTATTCTTCTACTTCTATCAACGCACTCACATCTACTCCTTCATCAAATACGTTGCGTCCATTGAGGTTGGTGATCTCGATGATGAAGTTGATGAATGTCTTAGAAGGATTGAACTTTTGTACAAGGTTGTATGCGGCTTTTACTGTTCCTCCAGTGGCCAATAAGTCGTCGTGAATGAGCACCACATCGTTCTCGTCGATTGCATCTTTGTGAATCTCGATGGTGTCTGTCCCATACTCTTTGGCAAAAGTTTCTTGTATTGTTTCTGCGGGGAGTTTTCCTGGTTTGCGAGCCAATACAAAACCTGCATTCAAGCGTGAAGCCAAAAGTGCGCCCATTACAAAGCCTCTTGACTCTACACCTACCACTTTTGTGATTCCCTTATCCTTGTACATCTCGTACAATTCCTCCTCTAATTCCTTTAAACACTCTGCGCTCTTGAATAGGGTGGTTACATCGAAAAACAGAATGCCTGGGATAGGAAAATCGGGCACTGTTCTTAGGTTTTTCATTAGTAATTCTTTGTTCATACCCAGTCTTTTATCTTTGTTTATTTATTCTTTTGTTCCACGTGAAACATTTTGCATTCTTATCGTCCCATGAGTACCAACAACACGTTCACATCGCTTGGCGACACACCAGGGATGCGGCTTGCCTGAGCGAGGGTTTCAGGGTCGATTTTTGCCAATTTTTGTCTGGCTTCTGTAGAGAGCGATTGCAGAGTCGCATAGTCGAAGCGGCCTTTGATGCGGATGTTCTCCAAGCGTTGCATCTTATCTGCTATTAGCCGTTCGCGCTCTATGTATCCACGATACTTTATCTTGATTTCGGCAGCCTCCAAAGTTTCCTCTTTTCGCTCACTGATACCGTTCAATAATTGATTAAAAGCACCAACGTGTGGGGCTATATTGTCGATTGTTATCTCAGGGCGATCGAGTAGGTCTATCAACTTGCAACCTCCACGCAGAGGAGTGGTGCCAAGTCCTTCCAGGGCCCCATTGATATATGCAGCTTTGATGGAGAATTTCTTGGCAAAATCTATGATTCCTTCGATACTTTCACGCTTACGAGTGAGTCTTTCATATCGTTCGCGAGAGGCTAATCCTAAGTTGTAAGAACGCTCGGTCAAACGCATATCTGCATCGTCTTGACGAAGAAGGATTCGATACTCTGCACGTGAAGTGAACATTCGATAAGGCTCGTCAACTCCCTTAGTCACCAAGTCGTCAATCAATACACCAATGTATGCTTCGTCGCGTCCTAATGTGAAGGGCTCTCCTCCGTGGCAATTGATGTGTGCGTTGATACCTGCAATCAGTCCTTGTCCTCCTGCTTCTTCATATCCAGTTGTGCCATTTACTTGTCCGGCTAAGAAGAAATTCTTGATGACCTTCGATTCTAATGTATGCTTTAATTGGGTGGGGTCGAAATAGTCGTATTCAATAGCATAACCTGGACGATAGATTACCAAATCACGGAAAGCAGGAACCTTTTTCAATGCTGAAATCTGGATGTCCATCGGCAATGAGGATGAGAATCCGTTCAGATAAAGTTCTTGCGTAGTTTCACCCTCGGGTTCAAGGAATAGTTGGTGCTGTTCTTTGTCGGGGAAGGTGACGATTTTAGTCTCAATACTTGGGCAATATCGTGGTCCTATACTCTGAATCTGTCCATTGAAAAGGGGAGATTCAGGCAATCCATTGCGTAATATTTCATGTACTTCGGGATTGGTAAAACATGTCCAGCAACAAAGTTGTTTCAACTTGCGAGGCTCGCTCATGTAGGAGAAACTATGAAAATCTGATTCACCCTCTTGAATTTCCATATCCTCGTAATGCACACTCCGTCCGTCTATGCGTACTGGAGTACCTGTTTTCATGCGCCCAGTAGTGATTCCGTGACGTATGATTGACTCTGTTAATTGGTACGATGCAGGTTCTGCCATACGTCCTCCAGGCAATTGTGTGCGTCCTACGTGTAGTAATCCATTGAGGAAGGTACCGGCCGTTAATATGACACAACGTGCATGAAAAGTGACTCCCCACACGGTTTTTACACCAACTACCTCTCCGTTTTCTACGAGCAGTTCATTCACTGTGTCTTGCCAAATATTTAGGTTGGGAGTATTTTCAAGCACTTCGCGCCAAGCCCAAATGAACTTTTCACGATCGCATTGTGCACGAGGGCTCCACATGGCGGGTCCTTTCGAACGATTTAGCATACGGAATTGGATGGCTGTGCGATCGGTGACCAGTCCCATATATCCGCCTAATGCGTCGATTTCGCGTACAATCTGTCCTTTTGCAATGCCTCCCACGGCTGGGTTACAACTCATTTGGCCAATCTTGTTCATGTCCATTGTGATAAGACAAGTCTTGGATCCAAGGTTGGCCGAAGCTGCCGCCGCTTCACATCCGGCGTGTCCAGCACCAATAACAATGACGTCGTAGGTAAATTCCATCTCTTTTTATTTTTCTTCTTTTGTCTATTCTCGTTCGAAACTTATTTCGTGGCAAAGTTAGGGATAAAAGTTGAATGTCGCAATCAGTTGTGCAATTTTTGACGTTATAGCCTTGCACTTCTCTTTCTTTGATTTATTTGAACCGAAATTTCTGTGTGACATTTTGCTTTAAATATTGTGATTATTGTTTCTTTTTGTTCGAATGCTTAGAGTAATTCGATGGGTATATAGTTGTAAAGATGATATTATGACATATTTTTCTTGCTTTTTGTAAACTCTGCACGTGTGGAATTTTGCACTTTCCTGAGTCATTCGATTCCTTGCCCGTAAATTTGGCAAGGATTTATGCTTTTGTGGGGATGTTTTTTTTACGGATGTTAGATTTATTGTTAAAAGTAAATTTTTGCGAATCTCTATTTTGTGTAAGTAAATATATGTGTATATTTGCACCATGTAATATTTATAAACAAAAAGGATTATGAAATTGATTAAAACATTGGTTGGATGTTTTTGCCTGATGGCGATGACATCGTGTGGAGGTAATGTGCACAATCACGAAGGCGAAGATTGTTGTGCAGAGGGAAAGAATGCAGTGATTGAAAATATCATGGCTCGCCGTAGCATCAGAAAGTATAAGAACGAGGTTGTAAGTCGCGAAATCCTTGATCAGATTATGGAGTGTGGTATCAATGCTCCCAATGGACAAAACAAACAATCGTGGGAGGTTCGTGTGGTGGACAATTCACAGGTGATGGAGGAGATAAAGAATACTATGAATGAGGCTTATCCCAACATGCAGAATGTAGCAAGTTGCTTCCGCGATGCACCAGTCATGGTTTTTATTGCACGTGATAAGTCCTATGATTTCTCGGCCTTTGATTGTGGTTTGATGGCTCAAAATATAATGCTTTCTGCCCAATCCCTCGGCATAGGTTCCATCTGCTTGGGTAGCCCTGTACGCATGATAAACGACAATCCTGCTTGTGCCACCATTCTCGAACGGTTGAATTTTAGCGAAGGCTATGAGTTCTGCCTTTGTGTCGGCCTTGGATATGCAGATGAGTCACCTGCGGCCAAACCTCGTGATAAGGCTAAAGTGAAATATGTGGAGTAAATGGCATAAGGGCAATATTTGCCCGCGTATGATTCGTTTTTGAATATCGATTTTGCGGCCTACCTGAAAAATATTTTTCTCAGGTAGGCCGCAAAAATTTTTCAAGTATTAGTAGTTCAGATAGACAAGGTATTCTCCTTCGCATTCAATGGTAAAAGAGGGTGCATCTGCCGTGTTCAGTGTCCCTTGCCACCAGCTGGTAAAGTCGCGCAAAGGATAGCGTAGTCCTTTGGCTTTCATGCCCTGTGTGCCAAAACTGAAGATTGAGACGGCCGTACCTGCGGGACATTCAAATGTGTAAGTGCCTTGGCAGGGGATGAACACTCCATAGTCGGTATATAGCCTTACTTGTAACCCTTGACGCATGTATTCGATGAGAAGGCTGATGTTCCCTAATGTATGGTCTTCGCGCTTTCCAGTGCCCGCTACGATGGCTATTCGGCGCATACCTTTTTCAGCCAAATAGGTGATGGCTTTCGTTTGGTCATTAGTCTCCTGGTCAGGATTGCGTCGCACAATGTCGGCAAATGCTCTTGCGGCTTCGGGCGATAGAGAGTCGCAATCGCCCACCACGCGCCATGGGCGCATTCCTCGACTAAGGAATTCGTTGGCCGCCCCATCGCAACATACCACACGCTCTGCCTCGTGCATCAATTGCAAGGGTAGGGGATGGGTGGGAAAATCCCCACCACCCACAATCACAGCTTCAAATCCCTTATTCCTGTCCCTCTCAAGAAGGGTAGGTATGGGGCTTTTACCTATGCATTTTTCATCAATCGTCTCCATTCCTTGTATCCAAAATAGGCTATCACCGTGTAGAGGACATAAAGCCCGGCGGTGAAATATAATTCCTTATATACATAAAGTCCAGCGCTGATGGCATCTACCACCACCCACACGAGCCATTGCTCTACATATTTGCGAGCCAACATCCACATGGCTACAATGCTCAATGCCGTAGTCAAACTATCCATCCATGGCACTGTGCTATCAGTGTATTGGATGAGTATAAAGGCTATCAGCACCAATAGGGCCACACTGACAATGACCAATTGTGCCCACAATCGTGCAGGGGCATGTGTGATGGGTAGTTCCTCTGTCTTGCCCATTTGTCTGTTGCTGCTACGTTTGCGGCCCTTCCACCAATAAAACATTCCGTAAAACGACACCAATAAGTAGTAGATGCTGATGCCAAAGTCAGCATATAGCCCTGCCTCGTAATATACCATCACATATATGGCTGGCATTATTACATTGGCCACCCATAGCCAGATACTTGCCTTGTACTCCAACCACAGGTAGATGAGACCTACTATTGTACCGATGATTTCGAGATAGTTCATATGGTGTGATTAAATCGTTTCAGGGGGCAAAGATAGGGCTTTTTTTGTGGGAGGGCACTCTATTTGGGGAAAAGATTCTACAAAAGTAGTCTATTCGAAGTGTTTTTGTGAGAAATGTTTGTCTTTCCCTTGTTTCAGTCACTAAAAGAATAGACGCTTTTGCAAAAGTCCCACTGAAAAGGTTTACACCTCTTGCCTTTGTACCCTAAATCAGTTTACACCTCTAATTAGATGCGGAGATGCAAATTCTGAGTGAGATTCGTACATCTTTTCCATGTGTCAAGAATAGAATGGGTGCTTGTCCTATTTTGAAATCGTCGAACTTACGTTACAAATAAGGTCTATAGCAAAAAAGGCTGTACTCACTAAGAGAACAGCCTTTTTGTGTGGTGGTGCCACCAGAACTCTATTTTCTTTAATTTATTTAATCACAAAAATTAAAAGAAATAAGGAATAGGTTGAAATATAATACTTTACAAATTTCTTTTAAAAAGTCAATATTAAGCTGTTTTTGAAAATGTGGTGACAATGTGGTGACAAATCTCAAAAAGTTTTCTTAAATTCGCACTAGAAACATAAAGAAAAAATTATGGGCAACTACTTTTTGAGAAAAGGCACAAGCAAGGAGGCTACACTGTTCGTTAGAATAAGGAAACGCGTTCCTAAAATTGACAAGAATGTCAATACGAGAATTGTGATTGACCGCAATGTGTGGGAGAGGGCGAATAAGGATGCTGCAAGTTTGGAGAAGTTCTACCGAACCAAAGATGGGCAGACTATTTATCGTAAGATGTGTGCCATTGACCAGGCATTGGAAGAATTGTTGAGTCAGGGTAAATTTGAAGATACACACATAGACCGTGCTGTTGAGTCTATTGTCTTTGCCGAAATCAGAGAACAACAACGCAAAGAGGAAGAAGAACGCAAGCAGAAGAAACAAGCTGCCGAGGAAGCTCGTAAAAAAGATGTGCGAACTTTCCTCAATGACTTCATTGCAGGAATTAGAGAGGGTTCCATCAAGCACAATGGCAACACCTATAGTACCAATACTTGCAAAGTCTGGGAATCTTTCAGGCTTATTCTTGAACGCTTTCATAAAAAGTACCCGTTCACTTGGGAAAGCATCGACCAACGATTAGTGGATAAGTTCCTCTTTATGTTGGAGAAAGATGGTTATATGCCGAAGAGTATTAACAAATACCTTGTTTGTTTCCGTGCGATGGTTGGCTACGCCCATAAAGCCAGACTGCATAACAATTCCGTAGCCGAAAAGTGTTTCTCGAAAATCCGTGTGCGAGAATGTGACAAAGCAAAGGAAATCTATTTGAACGATGCCGAGCTTCAGGCCTTGTACGAAATGCCATTAGAGGGATTGGATGCACAAGTGCGAGATGTATTCCTTGTAGGTTGCTACACTTGCCAGAGGTACAGCGACTATTCAGCTCTTACAGCCAATAACTTTACCACCACAGCAAGAGGGAACAAGGTTGTCCGCTTGATACAAAAGAAAACCAGTACTCCGGTTGTTGTTCCCATTATGAACGACAACCTACTGCGCATTGCCGAGCGTTACGACTTTAATATCCCCGAAATCTCTGATGTCATTCTCAATAGATATATAAAGGATATACTCAAACGGCTATCCGAAGAGGTTCCATCGTTACAAAAAACAGAGATAACCAAACTTACTATGCGCGAACGAGAAATGGAAGAGCGTGGCGATGCGGAATTTATGCGTAACGATGATGGCGATGTCATTAAATATCGCTACGACTTAGTTACCTCGCACACCGCTCGCCGAAGCGGAATTACCAACCTTTACCTTACCGGACTATTCGATACCGTGCAGATGATGTCAATCAGTGGCCATAAAGACCTGCGCACATTTTTCGACTATATCAAACTGTCGTCAGACGAGATAGCTGACAAGATTATGGAAAAACTTCGCCAGAGTGAGAATGTCGGAAATGAGGGATTGTTCTAAAAGCCTGTGTATGGATCATTGTCATTTCCTAATAAAACATTTCTTCTATAATCCATAGTAGAAGCTATTCGAGCTTTATCTAGCTCCTTGGTAAAAGAAAGTTTTAAGTTGCACAAAGGCATGATATGTTGCATTATAACATAACTGGAGTTTTGCGCTATTGGTATTTCTGCATCCCTATAAGTGCTTTTCCGATATTTTTTAGCGGTTGTCGCTATGTTTTGTATAGTCTTTAAATCTATAATTTGCGGATTGTAGAAGATATTTGCCGTAGCGTTAAGGGCTATTAGAGTGTTTAAATGAATCACATCTTCTGGACTAATCTCAACAAAATGTCTTTTTGCGGATCCGCACTTATAAATATCTCCATCAAAATAAAATACACCCAATTGTGGTGTCAATGGGTAGAATACTTGTAATCCAGACAATGCAAGCCCACATAAGTTATTATGACGGTTCTCTGCAAACTGATTATATAGACACACGGGGTTATCAGAGGTTATAAAGGGAAGATTGGTGTTATTGATTAAAAGACGCCATTTCAGGTCAAGAAGAATATAAGGGTGTTTGCATACAACATACATTGCATCAATAATTGCATTTGGCATTTTTGCAGTAAAAGCATCAGCTAGTTCTTTTATAGTCGGATTACTATCGTGCTTCCATATTCGATGTGCTTCTGCGTCTATTATAGAATTTACCTTGTTTGCCATATTAGGAGTTCTCATCAGTTGTACTATCATATCCTGATATAAAATCTCCCATTGATCACGTGAAAGTTTAGCCTTTGGGTCTTCGGCAATAGATTGTCTGTTTTTCAGAAATCGACCTTCAATTTCTGAAAATGAGTTTTCTACTTCATTATTCCTGTCATAAAACCATTCTTTTTTGGCTTGTCCTTTTATTGGGGCTTTTTCAAAGGATCTGCTATCTTCAATAAGGAATGTTCCAATAAAGGAATTGTCCACAGAGAAACATCTCAAATATGATTGAGGAACATAATGTTGATTTTTAGTAACGGAACCCATTATATAACTTCATTTTACTCCTTGAATGTAAATTACTAATGCTAAATTATATATAATTCAATCAATGTGAGAATATTTTGGCAAAAAGTATTAGCAAATCACATTTAAAATGAAAATAATTCATTACTTTTGTTGCAAACGAACAAAGTTATGGAAGATATAAACCGCATAAAAGTAGTTTTGGTTGAGAAAAAACGCACCAATAAATGGTTGGCAGAGCAGTTGGGTGTAAACCCATCAACCGTTTCAAAATGGTGCACCAACTCGTCGCAACCCGACCTCAATAGTTTGCTCAAAATCTCAGATTTGCTTGAGGTTGATATTAAAGAGTTAATCGTTAGAGAATATAAACAATATCTAATGTCGCAAGGGGTGTAACAATATTGCATTCCAATATGAGATAATAGATATGATATAACTTCTGATAATATAAAATTATATGAAGCCAGAAGAAAAAGCAAGAGTAAAGATAGATCAATGGCTAACTGAATCTGGTTGGAAAGTTATCAATCGTGATGAATTTGAAGCAGACAGTAGTGCTGTAGCCGTAAGAGAAGCATTGTTGAAAGGAAATAAAGAAGCAGACTATTTCCTATTCATCAATGGAAAGGCTGTTGGTGTTTTAGAAGCAAAGCGCGAAGAAATAGATGTTGCGCAGCAAATAGTCTGTGACCAGGCAGAAGGATACGCCAGAGGCGTACCATCTTATTATACGGCTTACCAAAAGCCTCTCCCTTTCATATATACATCTAACGGCAAGCACCATTATTGCCGGGACTATAGAAAGAAAGATTCTACCTACGAAGAAATTTCTGTCATGCATAAACCTAAAAAGTTGGCAGAGATGCTTGGTATTGAAGATCCTTTTGCAGGATTGCCGACATTGAACCCAAAAGGTTTACGTGCATGTCAATATGAGGCCATAACTGGGTTGGAGAAAAGTTTTCGCAATGGACAGAATAGGGCATTGATGGTTCTTGCTACAGGAGCAGGAAAAACTTATACTGCATGTTTGGCGTCATATAGAATGTTGGCTTATACCCCCATGAGGCGTGTGCTATTCTTGGTGGATCGAAACAATCTCGGCAAACAGGCAGAAGGGGAATTTGGTACTTTCCGTTTAACAGAAAATGGCGACTCGTTCAATACGATATATTCTGTTAATCGTCTAAAGTCAGCTAATATACCAAGCGATAGTAATGTTGTGATTTCTACTATCCAACGTCTGTTTTCATTATTAAAGGGCGAGGAGATAACAGATACTGACGATGATGACGATGACAATACAACAGGCGAAGTAGTGTTGCCTGAAAATCCGAATTTGCCTCACGACTATTTTGACCTTATCATCATTGATGAGTGTCACCGTTCTATTTATGGAAATTGGCGCAAAGTTCTTGAATATTTCGATACAGCCAAATTAATCGGATTGACAGCAACGCCTATCCCTGAAACAATGGCCTTTTTCAACAACAACCGAGTGGTAAACTACACGCTGGAACAAAGTATTATTGATGGCGTAAATGTTGATCATCGTGTATATCGTATCAAAACACAAGCGACCGAAGAAGGTGGCGCTATCAGAGAGGGCGATAAACTCAGAAGAGTGACATGCTATACAGGTAAGGTTGAACAGGTCTTGAATAAAGAGACAAAGAACTACTCCAAGACAGAGTTGAACAGAAGTATAATCAATCCTGCCCAAATAAAACTTATCCTTCAGACTTATAAGGATGCAGTTTATAGGGATATGTTCAACGACCCTCAAAGAGAACCTAATTTTGACTATCTGCCAAAGACGCTTATTTTTGCGCTCAATGAGGCGCACGCAACAAATATTGTCAAGATAGCGAAAGAAGTGTTTGAGCGAGAGGATGACCGCTACGTACAGAAGATAACCTATTCCGCAGGCGATAGCAATGAACTAATTCGTCAATTCCGTAATGATAAGGATTTTCGTATTGCCGTAACTTGCACATTGGTCGCTACTGGTACCGATGTTAAACCACTTGAAGTGGTCATGTTCATGCGTGACGTAGAATCAGCTCCGTTATACACACAGATGAAAGGACGTGGAGTTCGTACTATCGGTGACGAGCAATTGCGTAACGTGACACCTAATGCCTTTAGCAAAGATTGTTTCTTTTTGGTTGATGCTGTGGGGGTGACAGAGCATGAGCATACGATACCAACACAGGTGGAAGGTCCTGACGAACCAGTGGTAACTTTGGAAACATTGCTTGAAAGAATATCTCATGGTTTCTTGCCCGACAATTATCTGAAGCGATTGGCTGCTACACTATCTCGCATACACAATAAGACAAACAAGGAACAACGTGACGAGTTTTTCAATCTGGCTCACTCTGAGATGAACGAGATTGCTTCACGAATTTATGATGCTCTCGAAAATCAACATTTGCCTGAGTTTATTGACACCAACCACCCTAACAACGAACGTAAAGGGTTGGTTTCACCATTGGCAAACCATGCAGATGCCCGCAAATATATTCTCATATTGGCTAAAGGATTTGTAGAGACTTTGATGCCAGGTGAGGACACACTTATCTCACAAGGTTTTTCTGTTGAAGAAGCAAAGAGCACAACAGAGGCTTTTGAGGAATTTTGTCGTACCCATAGCGATAGCATTGAGGCTTTGAGAATTATTTATAACAATAGTGGAGAGCCTATTACATATTCAATGTTAAAAGACTTGGAAAACAAGTTGAAAATGGCAAATAATCGTTTTGCTTCAAAACAACTCTGGAACTCATATTCCATTGTTGTACCGGATGCAGTACGTCGTTCTACAAAGAAAGAAGAGGCCGATGCTCTGACGAACATCATTCAGTTGGTACGTTTTGCATATCGACAAGTGGAAAAATTGGAGAGTGCTGTTAGTTCTGCCGGTCGTTATTTTAACCTTTGGGTAGGACACTATCAACGTAACTATAACCTTACCGAAAAGCAGCGCGATATTATGGCAATGATAGCAAACTATATTGCATGTAATGGTGCTTGTACTGTTAAGGATGTAAGAGAGGATGATCAAGATCGTGGAATACAACTGATAAGAGCTTTTGGCAATATGGCAAAAGCCAATGAAGCTTTACAATCAGTATTTAATTTCGTAGTATATAGAAAAACAGCATAACATATATGGCAGATATACATATCATAGATTCTATCAAGTTAAGTCATAAAGGTTTATGTACCCTTGATGAAACCAACAAATGGATAAGGTTGCATAAACAGCAAGGTGACCTAGATGGCGCATGTGCTATATATTCTCTTGTTATGGCTATGTTGTGCAAGGGATTGCTCGCAGAAGATGATACAAAGGTTTACAATCGACCAGACAGAAGAACAGACAAAGGTAAACTTCTATATCAATTTTTTAACGAAAGAGGTATGATAAGAGATGGTTATTCGTATATAACCTTAGCGAAAGAAATCAATGAGTCCGCTTTCGGAATAAAAGCAATGCGGAAAAATCCCAGAACTAATGATGGCAGAATTGGATTGATTTCAGATTATATTTATGACGACACACCTGTTATTATATCCGTTGCATTTCCAGATGAAGATGAAAAAGAAGGAGCGCACGCACTTCTTGCTATTGGTATAGAAGTGGACTCTGACGAGACAATAACAAAAATTCTGTGTTTGGATCCCGGCCATCCTTCGCCAAAGTATTCTTCGTGGAATTGTTTTATTGACGTGTCAAAAGAAATGAAATCTGATTATCCATTTTATTGTGTCAGTGAAGACGGTCATTATAAAGTCCGCTTAGACGATATGCTAATAATAGACAAAGAATAATAACGATATCAATATGGCAACAAATATATCAACAGAGCAGGCGCTCACTAAAAAAGTTTGGAATCTCGCAACAACTCTTGCGGGACAAGGTATTGGCTTTACAGACTACATAACCCAATTGACCTATCTTCTTTTTTTGAAGATGGATGCAGAGAATACTGAACTTTTTGGAGAAGATTCAGCTATTCCTGAAGGCTATCAATGGACAGATCTGAACTGCCTTGATGGTATGGAACTGGTAGAGCAATATGAGGCAACTCTTAAACTCCTTAGCGAACAAGATAACCTCATTGGAACCATTTATACCAAGGCTCAAAATAAGATTGATAAACCCGTTTATTTGAAGAAAGTCATCACTATGATTGATGAAGAGCAGTGGCTCATTATGGATGGTGATGTAAAGGGTGCTATATACGAAGGTATCTTAGAGAAGAACGGACAAGACAAGAAGAGTGGTGCAGGTCAATATTTCACACCTCGCCCACTTATTCAGGCAATGGTTGATTGTGTGAATCCTCAAATTGGAGAAACTGTTTGTGACCCAGCTTGTGGAACTGGAGGTTTCTTGTTGACGGCCTACGACTACATGAAAGATCAGTCGGAAAACAAAGAAAAACGCGATTTTCTCCGCAATAAAGCATTACATGGAGTCGATAACACACCACTTGTAGTGACATTGGCTTCAATGAACCTGTATCTACATGGAGTTGGCACAGATCGTAGTCCTATTGCTTGTGAAGATTCATTAGAGAAAGAGCCATCTACCCTTGTTGATGTCATCTTGGCTAATCCTCCCTTTGGAACACGCCCAGCAGGTTCAGTGGAAATTAATCGTCCCGATTTTTATGTAGAGACAAAGAACAACCAGCTGAATTTCCTTCAGCACATGATGCTTATGCTCAAGACTGGTGGTCGCGCTGCTGTCGTTCTTCCCGATAATGTGCTTTTTGAAGCAGGTGCAGGTGAAACCATTCGTAAACGATTGTTGCAAGATTTCAACTTACACACTGTCTTGCGCCTACCTACTGGTATATTCTATGCACAGGGTGTCAAGGCAAATGTACTTTTCTTTACTAAGGGTGAGCCGACAAAGGATATTTGGTTCTACGACTATCGTACAGATGTGAAACATACCCTTGCAACTAACAAACTGGAGCGTCACCACTTGGATGACTTTGTTGCTTGTTATCAGTCGGGAAATATCAATAATCGTACAGAAACATACAGCGCAGAAACTAATCCACAGGGGCGTTGGCGCAAATACAGCATTGATGAAATAATTGCTCGCGATAAAACCAGTCTTGATATTACTTGGATTAAGCAAGGTGGAGAAGCTGATGACCGTTCATTGGCAGAACTGATGGCTGATATCAAAGACAAGAGTCAAACGATAAGTGCTGCCGTGGCAGAATTGGAGAAATTGCTTGCAAATATAGAGGAGGATTGATTATGAATGATATACAAAAGCGTGAAGATTCTCTTTTTGAACGCATATCTGCGTTGATAGAGGAAGCCCGAAAACGAGTTGTTACCACAGTGAACATCGCTGAGGTATATACCAAATATGGCATCGGACAGTATATAGTGGAAGATGAACAACAAGGAGAATATAGGGCGCAATATGGGAAACAAGTCCTCCAGAACTTATCTGCAAGATTGACAGATCGTTTTGGAGATGGTTGGAGCTATCCTAATCTTCGGAAGATTCGTCAGTTTTATTTGACATATTCAAATTTGATAAACGGTGTTGATCAAATCGAAAGCAAAAATGATAAACAGTGTTTATCAAATTCAGATTCGGCAATAGATGTTACATCTTTGTCAAAACAAATAGTAACGCCCGAACCTGTTTTTACCTTATCCTGGTCGCATTACCTGATACTAATGCGCATTGAAAATGCTGATGCACGCCGTTTTTACGAAATAGAGTGTACTCAGCAGCAATGGAGTGTGCGCCAATTGGGTAGGCAAGTTGGTAGTAGTCTTTATGAACGACTTGCACTCAGCCGAAATAAGGACGAGGTAATGAGATTGGCAAGAGAGGGGCAGACAATCGAAAAACCTTCTGATGTAATAAAGAATCCAATTACACTGGAGTTCTTGGGGCTAAAGCCCGATTCTGTATATACCGAATCAAAATTGGAGAACGCCATCATTGGTAAAATGCAACAATTCTTATTGGAGCTTGGTAAAGGTTTCCTTTTTGAAGCTCGCCAAAAGCGTTTCACCTTTGAAGAACAGCACTTCTATGTTGACTTGGTTTTCTATAACCGTTTGTTACAATGTTATGTACTAATTGACTTAAAGACTGATAAACTGGCTCATCAAGACCTTGGGCAGATGCAGATGTATGTCAATTATTACGATCGTTACGTAAGACAAGATTTTGAAAAACCAACTATTGGTATTTTGCTCTGCGAGGAGAAGAATGATGCGTTAGTGGAATTAACGCTTCCCAAAGATGCCAATATTTATGCTTCGGCATACCAACTCTATCTTCCTGATAAAGCCATTTTACAACGAAAACTGAAAGAATGGATTGATGAGTTTGATGAAAAACAGGAGTTGGAGAATAAATAAATTGTCAATATGTGGGACGCGTCCCACATATTTAAAACAAGAAACAAATGGATACTAAAAAATTACGTCAAAAGATACTCGACCTTGCAATTCATGGCAAGCTTGTTCCCCAAGATCCCAACGATGAACCAGCATCGGTGTTGCTTGAGCGTATCTGTGCAGAAAAGGAAAGACTTGTAAAAGAGGGAAAGATAAAGAAAAGTAAAGCAGCTAAAACTTCCGATACGCCCCATTATGAGAACCTACAGGTCGGCAAAGCCAATGTGCCGTTTGAAATTCCAAGTTCGTGGGCGTGGACAACTTTGGGAGAAATTAGCAATTACGGGGATAATAAGAATGTTATAGTAGAAAATATTGAGTTTACTGATTGGGTCTTAGAATTAGAGGACATTGAAAAAGATTCAGGCATTATAGTTCAATGTGTAACCAAAAGTGAACGTAAGATAAATGGTACTCGCCACAAATTCTGTACAGGCGAAATATTATATTCTAAACTTCGTACTTATCTTAACAAGGTTTTGATAGCCCCAAGCGATGGATATTGTACAACAGAGATTATGCCATTTGGAACATTTGGGATATTATCAAATGATTATGTTTGCCATGTTTTACGTTCTACTTTTTTTCTTGATTATACAATCCAATGTGGCTATGGCGTAAAAATGCCAAGATTAAGCACTACGGATGCTTGTAATGGAATGATTCCTCTTCCTCCATTTTCTGAGCAAGAACGTATTGTGTGTGAAATTAAACGTTGGTTCGCTTTGATTGACCAAATAGAGCAGGGTAAGGTAGATTTGCAAGCTACGATAAAGCAAGCCAAAAGTAAGATACTCGACCTTGCCATACATGGAAAGTTAGTGCCACAAAATCCAAATGACGAACCTGCTTCAGAATTGCTTAAACGCATCAATCCCGCTGCCGAAATCACTTGTGATAACGGGCAGTATGGGAAGGTGCCTAATGGATGGGCAATATGTACCATTGGAAATTTATTCGATGTTGTATCTGCAAAACGTGTGCTGAAATCAGATTGGACAAATAAGGGTATTCCTTTTTATCGAGCTAGGGAAATTGTACAGCTTCATAGAGAAGGAGTTGCGGATAAGGATTTGTTTATAACTGAACAATTATTTGAAGAGCTAAAAGATAAGTTTGATATTCCCAAAGCTGGAGATATAATGTTGTCTGCTGTTGGAAGCATCGGTTATACATATATTGTGAATGAAAAAGATGAGTTCTATTATAAAGATGCGAGTGTTCTTTGTTTGAAAAATATAAACAAATTAAATTCTTTGTATTTTTCAATGATATTTGAAACCTCCTTTGTTAAAGAGCAAATGTATGATAATTCAAAAGGTACAACCGTAGATACAATTACTATAGAAAAATTAAGGAAATATTTTGTACCTCTTCCTCCACTTGCTGAACAACACCGCATAGTCGCTAAAATAGAAGAACTATTCTCTTCACTTGATAATATCCAAAAAGCCTTAGAAGTGTAAAATGCACTTCTAAGGTTTAATCAATATTACCAATTAACCACCTTGTCTACAATCTTCTGCTGTTCGCTGGCTGTACGACGAAGATAGATGCGAGTAGTCTCTATGCTCTCATGTCCCATAAGGTCAGCAAGCAGGGCTAGGTCGTTGAAACGATCAAGGAAGTTCTTTGCAAAACGATGCCGGAATGAATGGGGATATACAACTTCCCTGTTCATTCCGTATTTTTCTGCAAAGTGCTTTAGTTGCTGAGCTATGCCACGCGTAGTAATGCGTTCTCCAAATCGATTGAGGAATATATATCCTGAATTAATGCCGTTGTCTTTTAACCATTTTGTAGCCTCTATGCGCAAGTTCTTTGGAATATATAAACGGCGAACCTTTCCGCCTTTGCTATAAAGGTCAAGATGCCCTATCTGAACGTGTTCAGCTTTGACATGAAGCAATTCGCTGACACGAGCACCGGTTGCAGCCATAAACCATACAACGAAATACCATTCATCGTGGCCATCCATTTTTAGACGTGATTTTAGAAACTTGTAATCGGCGTCACTGATTACATTTTCCAAGAAGTTCTTCTGTTGTACCTTTACGAACTTCACTTTCAATTTCTCTTGCTTTGTAAATTCAAGATACTTGTTGATACCCTGTAACCGCAAATTAACGGTTTGTGGTTTGAAGTTCTCCACTAAATACCCTTTGTACGCCAAAAGGTTTTTCTTGTTGATATCCCCATAATGATTGAGGAAATACTGCACTGTCCACACATAAGATGTGATAGTGTTCTTCGCCAAATTGCTTTTGGCAAGATAGCCTTTGAATTTTGTTACCATATTGCATTGAATTTAAAATGAATACGGTATCAATATAAAGAAGACGTATCGGGCATTATCAGAACTTACCTTTTGAAGTACCTCGAAATTGGAGTTGGACGATGCTTGGGAAAATTGGTAAATGGCGGTCTGGTAGCACGCCAAGCAGACTGAATAAGGATTATTATAACGGCAATATTCCTTGGCTAAAAACAGGGGACTTAAACGATGGATATATTACTCATATTCCCGAGTACATAACAGAAAAAGCCCTGAATGAAACTTCTGTAAAACTTAATCCAGCAGGTAGTGTGTTAATTGCCATGTATGGAGCCACAATAGGAAAAATAGGAATATTGACCTTTCCTGCTACTACAAATCAAGCTTGTTGTGCTTGCGAAGTATTTGATGGGATAGACAAAGAGTTTCTATTTCTTTTTTTATTATCCAATAGGGAAGAATTTATTAAAATGGGTGGTGGTGGAGCGCAACCCAATATATCCAAAGAGAAGATAGTAAATACTTACATTCCTTTACCGCCATTTGCAGAACAGAAGCGAATTGTTAATGCTGTTAATAAGATATTTACTCTATTAGACGTAATAATGGAGAGCTTATAAACTCTCCATTATTACGTCAAGATATTCGAATGCAATATTTATAGCTTCGATAATCCTTTTCTGTTCATCTATAGGTGGTAAAAGAAATTCAAAATTACCAATAACATAAGCACTTATATTTGGCTGGGCACCTCCGTATGCCAATTTTAGGATATCATCGACCTTGGACTGCATATAAACATCACGATACCCCGACAATAATAAAGAGTTGTATAATATTTTTATATTGCCCACTCGTTGGTTCAAATATGAAGCTTCTTCGTATGAATAAATACCCATTTTACCCGTTGCAGCTCCTGACATAGCTATAAGTAAGTCGCCTTTAGATACAATAAATCTGTCATCAGTTTTATTTTGAATATAAACACATTCTGTTAGGTCTATGGAGTTGTTCACAATATTTGATATGCGCACTAAAGGGGTACCTTCTGTCTTGTAATTGTTGCTACTGAAAGCAAAACCATTTTCGATTTTACACAAATCAGAAAGTTTGCATATAGCCCATCCGTTAGGCAAGTTCTGATAATGCCCGTTATCACAAGTGATTTCTGCTTTGGGATTTATGCGTTTGATCAGTTCTGAAGCAGGCTCATCGGTTGGATTTTGTGAAACCAATTTACCATGTATAGCGAGGTCGAGGATTTTAGATTTTGCTTGTTTTATAACAGTTTGCAAATCGGTTTTTCCTTGTTCAATAACATCTATTATACCCATCCATTTTGTAAGTTCAGAAACAATTCTACACTGTTCGTGTATCGGTGGTATGGGGATATGTAAATTGCCTAATATGGTTCCATTTACATTTGGCTGTCCCACTCCAACAGATTCTTGCTCTATTTGCTCCCAATAATAACCTGACTCAAAATAAAATTTGACGTATTGAGGCAAAACCACATCATAAGTTTGGACTCGGATCAAATATGACGCATAAATCGCTTCTTCTGTCAATCCTTGTACCAAATATGACTTACCGACGGTTGCACCAGTCCTAGCAAACAGAATATCTCCATCATTTAGTAGATATGAATTTGCTTTATTTTCATCAAAATCTGTATACGGAACAGAATCCCAATGTACGCTGTTGTTTTGAATGTCTGTAATACGTAAAAGTTTGTATTTACCACTTGCTTTTGCGGATTCACTTACACCGTACAAAATAGATTTTGAAATACCATTCACTGTCGTCCACACCCACGAACTAGGTACCTCAAACGGTAGGTTCTCATAATGGGGCGTATCGGTAGTAGTCTCGATGGTATTATGCTATCCTTTTACTAAATACGTGAGACACGTCTCACATATTGGTTGGTAAGTTCTAGCATATAATGTATAGTTGGTAAGTTTGAAGCATGGTAGCTAATTCGACAATTGCGATTGTCAAATTTAAAGGTTGCATCGGCAAAATCCGTCATTTTACCAATCTAAATTTACTCTCGGCTTGCCGT
Source organism: Bacteroidaceae bacterium (assembly GCA_017560945.1). Taxonomy (GTDB): domain Bacteria; phylum Bacteroidota; class Bacteroidia; order Bacteroidales; family Bacteroidaceae; genus Phocaeicola_A. Next base: position 114,025 of record JAFZDY010000037.1, read on the forward strand.
TTCGAAGTGGATAGCCCCTCGCTCATTTTCAATGGGCGGGGTATTAGGCTACAATATTGTAGATTGTAACAATATGATTGTAATATCCTTTATATTAGCGGTTTATAAGTATTATTATGAAGCTTAAATTGCCACGAAAAGAAAATAATGTCACTTTGGTGTCACAACGTATAATTTCAGTAAGCCAAAGAAAGAAATCACATTTTACTTTTGGCTGGCAAATAGATAGTAAGAAGGTAGGAAAGAATAATATATAGTTCTTTTTCCCTACCTTTAAACATATAACTTTACTTTATCATCCGCATATATATAATGCGGATAAATTAAAGTGAAGAACATATTTCAGTATCAATATCTCTGATTACATCATAACTGTCAATATAGATGATGTTAACAAACAAAAGAAGGGAAAATCAAGGGTTGAAACTAAAAATGCCCCTAAAAGCGCTAATTAATTGCTCGTTGGGTACTTATTATTACGACTTTTTTGTAATTTTGTGGTTGGATTGAGGCGACTCCATCCAAGACATATGAGAAAAAGAAGAAGCGTTATGCTTATCTTGTGCTTGAAAACGTAGGAAATTTTCAATTAGGATACAAGGATGGCATAGTGGTTCTCACGCATATAGCGTGGGCTGCTATTGTTGCATCTGTATCCGAGGTTTCCTACGACCTTCAAGTAAGAGTGTAGCTTGCAGTTCCACGCTTCTCTGTTGGATAAAAGGTCTTTAGGAGCTGGAAGACATGGAATAATATTATGGGAGCAAATCATTTGTGGAAAGTTACATGTATCAAGACTGCTCAAAAGGTTCCAGTAGGACTTACTGTTGAAATTGTAAAATCTGGAACTACTGCTATTCCAAGCGCCAAAGAGATTAAGGCAGCTATTAAGTCCAAGTACGGTATTGATGCTAATGAGGGTCTTTGTCACAGAAGTTATTTTGAAATGGTTGATATCTCTAAAAAGTAAATGATATGATAGTCCGACACTTTTTGAAATTATTGGCAATAGCATTGCTGGTAATAGCTTTTACGTCATGTAGTGATAGTACTAAGGAAGATTTAGAGCCCAATGTCCCTACTGAATTTATTCCATCAAATGAATCTACAATTTACTTTGCATCGGGAGCAGAATTTGCCGGTAATGGAGGAGAATTAACAATTACTTTTACTTGCAATAAAAAATGGAAAGCAACATCTACAAAAGATTGGTGTAAAATTACGCCACAAGATGGAAACTATGGATATAATTCTATGGTTGTTAATGTAAGTACCAATCCAACGTTGGAGAACCGTGATGCTGTTATTACAATTGTTGTCGAAGGACAAAATAACTATATCGCAGTCAAGCAAAGCGGTTCAGAAACGGGAAAAGTTCATGTTGACAAAGCCGGGGATTTGGTGACACTGCTAAGTGCTGATATTACCAAAATTAAAGAACTTACAATTTCAGGTCAATTAAATGGCTCTGATTTTAAGGTGTTGCGAGAAATGAGCAATAATCTAAAAAAGTTAGACATATCTGATGTTTGCATAGTGGAAGGTGGAGATTCATATTTTTACGATGCTAATCAAAAGCATTATACAAAAAAAGACATTTTACCATATTGGGGAATGGGCTATTTCACTGAATTAAAAGAAATAATACTACCAAAATCTATAGAACAAATTGATGATTATGCCTTTATCGGTTGTTCTGAGTTAAAAAATATAGATATACCACAAACAGTTAAGCATATAGGCGATGCTGCTTTTTATGGGTGTGCATCATTAGATAGTGTAATTGTTCCGCAACACGTGACTGTAATATCAACATCTGCATTTTATAATTGTTCGAATCTAAAACAAATAGACTTACCTGAAAATTTGGATAGTATCGGTACGATGGCTTTCGCAGGTTGCAAATCTCTTTCAGAGATAAAATTGAATGAGGGATTAAGAATAATTGAAATTAATGCTTTTTATGACTGTCCTACTCTAAAAGACATAAATATACCTCAAACTGTAGATTATATTGGGATTTCGGCATTTTCTGGCTGCAGTAGTTTAGAAAAACTAACCTTACACAAAGGCGTTGAAGATTGCCATTCTATTTTTTTGTCTTCAAATGGTTATTGTGGTTTGAAAAAGCTTACAGTTCATTTCAATAATTTTCCAATGATGTTCCTTAATGATTGTATAAATCTTGAAGAACTCATATTAGAAAATGGATTAGAAGTTTTTAAAGGTGTAACTAATTTGGAGGAAACTCCCAACTTAAAAGAGCTTGTGATACCATCAACTATACGGGAGATGGATTTGGGAAAGAATTCGTTGTTGCAATTACATGTGAAAACTGAAAATCCGCCAATAACAGGGAGTTGGTTTAAGGAATATTGCGAAAATTGCACTTTATATATTCCCAAAGGTTGTAAAGATGCATATATAAATGCAGGAAATCCATGGACATTATTTAAAGATATAATTGAAGAATGATATGAAGTACTGCGAAATGAATATTAAGATGATCGGCGACACATCAAATGTCCGTTATGCACTAAGAAAAGAAGGACAAAAAATGTTGGTTGTCATAGGTGTAAATCCCAGCAAAGCGACAGACTGCATCTCTGACCCTACAATGACTAAAATTATAGGATTTGCAAAGTGTAATGGTTTCGATGGGTTTCTTATGCTGAATCTTTATCCAAAACGATGTACAAATCCTAATGATTTGGACAAAGAAATAAATATTGAAATGCATAACGAAAATTTAAGACATATCGCTTCTGAAATCAGCAATATTGAAACTCCGTCTGTATTATTGGCTTTTGGAAACACAATAGAAGCTCGTAAATATCTAAAAAAATGTCTAAGTGAAATCGTCTCTTTATTTGCCTTAAAGAATCCAAAGTGGTTACAAATAGGGACATTAACTAAAAGAGGAAATCCAAGACATCCGTCTCGTGCTGCATATTGTACATTTTCATCCTTAGACCTAAATAACTATTTATAAATTATGCACCCAATAAAACACATAAAATAAAAGCAGAAGAAAGAAAAATTATCATCGATGGTTTTTCTTTCTTCTGCTTTTAGTCTTTGTATCTTTGTTGTATCAAGAGTTATCAAATTGTGGCAAAATAATGAAGAACTTAGAAATAAGAACGATAGCTATCTCGTTATCCAATTTTCAAACAATCCGATTTCAGGCCTCATACTGAAACTCTAAAACTCATGCATAATAATGAGTTTTTAGGGCATTATATTTGTTATAAATGAAAAAAGTTGTATCTTTGCAACGACAGTTTCCGCCACGCTTCCCGTAGAACAGCGAACCAGGGCGGAACTTTTGCTTTATACACTATGATATATTCAAAGACTCCATTAGATTATAACTCAATCATCGAAATGATGAAATCGAGGGGATTGATTATTGCCGA
>JAFZDY010000038.1 GCA_017560945.1 Bacteroidaceae bacterium
GACCCTCAGCTTGGAAGGCTAATGCTCTATCAACTGAGCTACTTCCGCAATTTTAGTGGGCAAAGATGGATTCGAACCACCGAAGGCGTAAGCCAGCAGATTTACAGTCTGCCCCATTTGGCCACTCTGGTATTTGCCCAAGAGCAATCGAGTAAGAGGTCCCTTCCTCAATTGCGCTGCAAAGGTACAACTTATTTTTTTAACTTGCAAGTAAAATCAACCATTTTTATTGCAGTGATGGCACATTCGTCACCTTTGTTACCCAAAGTACCACCACAACGGTCCTCTGCCTGCTGCATATTGTTAGTGGTTATCAATCCGTAAATCACAGGTATATCGGACACTGTATTGAGTTGTGTAATACCATTGGTAGCACCCATACATACATAGTCGAAGTGTGGAGTATCGCCACGCACTACGCATCCGATGGCAATCACGGCATCCACGTTGCCATTCTTTACCATTTGTGCCGAACCATAGGTCAATTCAAAACTTCCAGGCACAGTCATCACCAGGATATTCTCTTCCTTGGCACCGTGTTTTTTAAGCGTGCTCACCGCACCATCGAGCAGGGCACTTGTAATGTTGCTGTTCCACTCTGAGACAACGATACCAAATCGCATGCTCGACGCATCAGGAACAGAATCCGCGTCATAATCTGACAAATTGTGAAAGGCTGTAGCCATATAACTTTATTTTTGTTGTTTATGTGATTATTCTTTTCTTGAAACAGATTCCCTATTTCTTGGTTCAAGGCAAGTACCAGGAATTTTGTACGATGGCACTACACCTTATTATATATAAGAGAGGCCAGTTCTCCTCGACTCACATGGCAAGGAGAGGTCTGGCCTCTCTATATTCTATTGATTACATTCACTCTTTAAAGAGATTATTTCATAGAAGCACGCTCGATATACTGGTCGATATCGTATGCCTGCACTGAGTTGAAATACTTGTTTTTAATCTGATTGTAAGCATCCAAAGCCTTGTCGTTCTGACCCAACTTTTCGTAAATCAAACCAGCCTGCAACAAGTAAACGGGGCTGAGTGAGTGGCTATCAGACATAGCAGCGGCCTTCATCAACGTAGATACAGCCTTCTCGTTCTGACCCAACTGAGCATAGCAGTTACCCAAAGCACCCATAGCAGCAGGAGCCACCATAGTATCGTCACCCTTGAAATCAGCCAAGTAATTGATAGCCTCTTCGTATCTCTTCAACTGAGCCAAACTCATACCAGCGTATGCATTAGCCAAGTTACCAGCCTCAGTACCACCGAACTCTTCTGCTACAGCTACAAAGCCCATAGCCAAACCATCGCCATTGAGAGCCTGTTCGAAATCTCCATCACGGAAGAGTTGTTCTGCCTGGAACAAAGCCTCAGCAGCCTTCAACTCGCGGGGAGCCTTCACAAAGTTGTTGTAACAGAATACGGCTGCAATGATTACTACGATTGCTACCACACCACCCACAAGGATGTTCTTGTTCTTTGTCAAGAATGCTTCAGACTTGTTTACCATCTCTTCCACATTCACCAATTCTTCTTGTTTTTTTGTTTCTTTTGCCATTTTATTATGTTCTTTTTTATTGTTTTCCGTGTAAGTTTGCACATTCAGCGGGCAAATTTAGCCTTTTTCCATAGATTGACGAAATTTGCAGGGCACTTTTTTACATTTATTCAATCATTTAGGGGTGTTCTATAAAGAATTATGCCTATTTTTGCGTGCAAATTCAAGAATTAAGCATGATACTGAAGCAAATTTCCATATTGAACTACAAAAACATCCGACAGGCCGAGTTGGCATTCTCGCCCAAGTTGAACTGCTTCATCGGACACAACGGTGTAGGTAAGACCAACTTGTTGGATGCAGTTTATTATCTCTCCTTTTGCAAGAGCAGTACCAATCCCATTGACTCGCAAATTCTCTGCCATGGCGAAGAGTTTTTTGTCGTACAGGGATTCTACGAGCAGGAGGATGGCACACCCGAGGAGATCTATTGCGGTATGAAGCGTGGTCGAAAGAAACAGTTCAAGCGTAACAAGAAGGAGTACCAGCGCCTGGCCGACCACATAGGTTTCATCCCCTTGGTCATCGTGTCACCCGCCGACTCGGACCTGATAGCAGGTGGTAGCGAGGAGCGTCGCCGACTGATGGACGTGGTCATCTCGCAATACGACCGCTCGTACCTGGATGCCCTTGTGCGCTACAACAAGGCGCTTCAGCAACGCAACACCCTGTTAAAGAGCGAGGAAGAACCCGACCCCGAACTCCTCGGTGTGTGGGAAGAGATGATGGCCGCTACGGGTGAACTCATATTCCAACGTCGCGAGGCTTTCATCAACGAATTCATCCCCACCTTCCGCAAGTTCTACTCCTTCATCTCGCAAGATAGCGAGGAGGTCAGCCTCAACTACACATCTCACGCCCAGCGAGGTCCGTTGCTCGACATCATCCGTCAGAGCCGAGCCAAAGACCGCATCGTAGGATACTCACTACACGGCATCCACAAGGACGAATTGGAGATGAAGTTAGGCGAATTTCCTATCAAGCGCGAAGGCTCACAGGGACAAAACAAAACCTTCCTCATTGCTTTGAAATTAGCTCAGTTCGACTTCCTTCGACGTACAGGAAGCCGCACTACACCTATATTATTATTAGACGACATCTTCGACAAACTCGACGCCTCGCGCGTAGAGCAGATTGTCAAGTTGGTATCTGGCGATAGTTTCGGGCAGATATTCATCACCGACACCAATCGCGACCACCTGGATCACATCCTCCACTCCATCGACCAACCCTATTCCCTCTTTGTCGTGGAAAATGGAGAGGTAAAGGAACACATTGCAAATTAACCAGAGTCATCGGACCTTAAAAAACAGATAACCAACAAGATGAAACGAAGCAACGCCCTACCCATAGGCGACATGATTAACCGCTTCCTGCGCGAAGAGGGGTTGGAGTCGCCACTCAACGAGTACCGCCTCATCCAAGCCTGGGAGACGGTACTCGGCAAAGCCATTGCCCGATACACTGGTCAGATGTTCATCAAGAACCAAACCTTGTACGTTCACATCACCTCCCCCGCCTTGCGACAAAACCTACAGATGTCGCGCAAAACCCTTGTTGCACGCCTCAACGAAGCCGTAGGCGCACAAGTCATCGTTGACATTGTAATGCGATAAAATTTCCCTCCCCCACACATTATCCCCATCCAAGGAATCGCAAAGGGCGATTCCTTCTTACTCCTTTTTCCATTCTTTTATCATAATTTGGAATAATCGCCACAATTCCTTAATTCCTTTAACACTCCAAGTGTGTATACCCCCTTTTACCCCCCCCCTATTTCTAAATATTTCTTAAAAACATTTCATCTACTATTAAAATAGTTGCAAGTTATTTTTAGGTCATTTACCTTTGCCGACGTTAAGAGTGAAAAACTTAAAAGTAAAGAACCTAAAAAATCATATTCTAAAGTTATGGATACCGATAACAAACACCGAAGCCTCACCAAGTCGGAATTGCACTTGATGAATCTTTTGTGGGACAAGGGCGAAGCCACCATCAACGAATTGTTGGAGATGATGCCCGAGCCACGCCCGGCCTACACCACCACACTCACCGTCATGCGCGTGCTCGTAAAGAAAGGTGTTGTAGAGGCCACCCCACAAGGCAAGGCACACATCTACACCCCACTCATGACACGCGAAGAGTACACACAAGGTTTCATGGAGGAGACACGACACACCTTGTTCAAGGGTTCCTTCTCGAGCCTGCTCTCCTTCTTTGCCGAGCGCGAGCGACTGGCTGCTGACGAGGTGGAGCACATCATAGCCCTACTGAGAAAGAATCAGACAGCCCCACCCCCAACCCCTCCCTCTATGGAGGGGAGTGAATAGTTGTCCACTTTTGTGTGATTTTTCATCCACGGCATCATTTTCACACTTTTGGGTGACACACACATATTTGCTAAAACTATACTTTTGCAACAACAATAAAAAAAAGAATTATAGTCACAAATCATAAATCACAATCCTTATGAAAACGAAACAAACTTACAGATTCGCAATGTTGGCCATGCTTCTTTGTGCCACATTCTATACCAACCGTGCTATGGCACAAACTCCCGATGAAGGTGTGAGAGTAGCCTTTGCCACCACCATTACCATAGACGAGTCGGCCAACAACAATACTGAAGAGGAAGACCCCTACAAGGAGTTTGTCTCTCCACAATGGGGACTGAAGTGTCCCGAGGGCTACATCCGAATGACCGAGTACAAGGAATTGGCCAAGACGGATGCTACCGCACGTGAGCAATTAGATGAATTGACCTCGTTGATGGACAAGTACAAGGCCAAGCGACAAAAGATGATGAAAAGAGCCTATAAGAAGATTACCACCCGTCACCCCGACGTAGAGGCAAAGGCGCAGAAGTATGCCAACCGCCTGTTCAAGCGTGCCAAGATTGAGATGATGGACTTAGGCGCTTATCGCCTCCCCGATGGCACCATCGTGATAGAGGATGACAAGAGCGAACAATCATACGTGAAACGTCCTGTAGAGTGGCTCCAGGGAACTAACACTGACGAAGGTCGCCCCCTCAACAAAGCACCTATCCTGGAGCGCGACAAGTCACCCAACTACGATGCGCACAACGAGCAAACATGGCCCGTATACACCGATGTACAGACCGTGAGCGATGAGGAATATATGGATTTCCTTAGGAATGATGGAAAACCAATGGTATATCGTGGAAAGGATTGCACCTACGTGGTAGAGTATTGGGGACATCTGCACTACCATCACTGGTTCCACCCCTGCTCCGATGACAAGTTGATAGACCCCAAAACTGGTACTCAATACATGGTGCGCTATTTGGAGCACTACCCCATGGATACTTACTATTGGGTTCATAATGTAACAGGAAAATACATCCGTCAAGTCTATGTATATCCTCCTCTTCCCGAAGATGTAACCACCGTAGACTACATCCCTGGAAAGATTCCCGCAGAAGAAAAGCTAAGCAACTCTTCTCCTTACCAAGAATACAAGGGTCTGAAAGTGCAAGACCTCAGACAAAAAGGTAAAGTGATATATTAAGTAAATTACATAATTCATAATTACCATGACATCCCCCATTCTACTCATAGCAGGTCGTTTCTTGTTGGCTTCGACCTTGTTGATGGCTCTTTACTGGGTCGTATGGCGCAAGCAATCCACCCATCGAGCCAAGCGTATGTATCTGCTTTCCATGCCCATAGTAGCAATAGCCATTGCTCTATTGCAAGTGGAGGTGTACCAGCCCGACCCCATGGTGATAGAGGTGGAAGTAACGTCTGCTCCCACCCTTTCCCAAGTGGAAGAGAGAGTAGATAACCTTTCCCAAAATTTTTCCCTGTTGGAAAAAAATTTTTTCCTAACGGAGAAAAAATCTGAGGCAGGTAATACCCTCTCGAAAGAGGCTGAAAAGGTAATGACCGAGGACACCTTGTCTGCTCCCCTTCAAGAGGAGAAGAAGGGGTGGTTAGCGTCCCTATCGCTCGACTCCATCCTTGGCATTGTCTATGTCGGCGTAGTACTCATCCTTTGCATCCCCTTCGTGGTAAACTTGGTGCAATTGCGCCAACTTCGTCGCAAGGTATCAATCGTCAATAAGGACGAGGAGAACCACATCTGCATCTTCACAGGTCAGGTGGTGGAGGCTCCCTTCTCGTTCTACCGCTACATCTTCATGCCACTCTCGCTCACCGATACTCAGCGTCGCGTGATACTTACCCACGAGCGAGCACACATCCTGCACCGACACTACCTGGACGTGTGGATGGCCGAGGCCGTGACACGCCTCCTTTGGTGGAATCCCTTCGTATGGTGGGCGCGTGCCGAGTTACGCAACATACACGAGTTCGAGGCCGATGCCGACGTACTGACTTCGGGCGAGGACGTGTATATGTATCAGACAACCCTCATCGAGGAGGTGATGCACGGCGATGTGGTGATAGCCAACGGATTCAACCACTCCTTCATACGTCGTCGCTTCATTGAGATGCTTCAGAGTAGCAATCGCCACATGACCACCTTAGGCAAAGCCGGCTCTATGGCTTGGATGCTACTAATAGCAGCTCTGATGTGTTGCACCGTGGGCGAGGCGGAAGTCATCTACAAGGAGACGAAACTCACCAACACAAACGACAATGGGGAATGGCATGAAGCCGAGTCCAAGCCCCTGTCGGAATATTTGCCCGACATGGTTACTAACCTGAGTGATGAAAGTGTCGAACCATTGATTCAAGCCCTTAGCATCATAAACTCCATAAAAGAAGTGTCTCCAGAGGAATACGAGGAGTTGAAGAAAGCATACCCTGCAGGTACTATACCCAGCATGGAGAGCATCAACAAAAGCGTACGCGAGATAAAGGATTCGCTGGAAGCACAAATATCGAAGGATATATGGGAAACGTACTTCGAGATGAACAAGACCTTGCGTAAGGAAATGAGAGACAAAGGGCTCGACACCCTCAGTAGTTCAAAGGAGCCCAAAGACAAGGTCTATCACTTCAATGTGCAGGGGAACCCTACCTTAATCGATGCAAATGGGAACATTCACGAGTATACCATCAAAGGTAACGAAATCTCCGAAGAGGACATTGAAATTCTCATAAATAGCACATCACAATTCACTTTGGATTCCATGGAGGTTCAAGGAGCAATTATTAGTGCATTGGGTAGTTTTTTCAATAGTATGTTCGGTTCACTGATTGGCACTTTTACACCCTTAGAAAAAGAGACATACGATTCGATATTGAGTCTGTTTTCCCTTGGTGAAGAGGCACCAAGTTTGGAGGAGTTGAATAAACAATTGGAGTTGTTGAGAGATTCTATCCAAATGATGACGAACACATTTTCTTTAAAGCCAGGCGAAGTATATGAAGTTCCTATGGATGTTTACGTAGAGACTATATCCCCAGTACTTACTCCTGAATCAAAAATAAAGAACGACAATGCCTTGCATAGCTTTTTCTATCATTGGTTTGGATTAAGCGAGGATGTCAAAGTTCGTTCAAAGGAAGAATATGAAGCCATTTTGAAAAATTATCCTGAATTACCCACATATTCTGAATACACCGAGATATGGACAAACCAAATAAATGAACATTCGGACATGATGGATGAAGCCTTGAAAAATATGGATACTTACATACGTATCCAAGTGGAAGAGGCTCTTAATGAACATGGAAAATTTATTCGACGCGATAAACCATTGGAAATAGAAATTACGTACACAGTCAACAATAACGACAATCGGACAGACATTGTACATATTTTCAAAAAGGAACCTTATTCTTCTGGGGTAACACAGGAAGTTTCCGAAACAATTCATAACGAAGAAAAAAGTTCATCTAACAAGAAGGACGAGGACATCATCTCTCCCCAATGGGGACTGGTGTTGCCTAAAGGCTCCATCCGCCTGACCGAATACAAGGAAATGGCTAAAACAGATGACACGGTACGAAAGCAATACGACCAGTTGATGAATTGCATCCGCAATGCACAAGCCCTGCGCAACGATGCTTTGACAAATGCCTTTGGCAAAAAGCGTTCGCGTTACGTAACGGTGGAAGAATCGGTAAAGGAGAAAGTACGTAAACTTTTCCAAGATGCAAACATTGAAATGTTGGAGTTGGGTGCCTATCGTCTCCAAGATGGCACCATAGTGATGGAGGACGACAGGCTCAACCTGATGCCACAAAGCGTGAACTATCACCACGGAACCACCGACCGAAGCGTACTCTTGCGCAACCAAGCCCCCACCATGGAGCGCGACAAATCGCCCAACTACGATGCACACAACGAGCAGACATGGCCCGTGTACACCAATGTGCAGAAGGTAACTAAGGACGAGTACAAGGCTGAACCTCAAGTGTTCCGTGGCGAGGATTGCACCTACGTGGTCAAATACTATGCCATCTCCTTTGATTTCCATTGGTTCTATCCCAATTCAAAGGACATGTTGGTTGATCGTAAGACGGATGACCAATACATGATACGTTATAGAGAACACTTCCCCCTGGACACCTACCTGTGGATACATGGCCAAGAAGGAGAATACATACGCATGGTAGATGTATTTCCACCCCTTCCCAAGGATGTGACCACCGTGGACTTGATACCTGGGGAAATCCCATTCGGGATAAAGCTAAGCAATGCTTCTCCCTATCAGCAATACGAGAATTTGAAGGTTCAAACCTTGAATAAAAACGAGAACATAGTATATTAGTAACAATACTTTTTTGAGTTTAATTTAGTAAAATCGCGCGCAAAAGCTGGAGGACATCGTGAGATGTTTTCTGGCTTTTTTTTCACACAAACATTTCGTCAATACACGACATATATACTAAGGCTATCAAAGTCCTATAGTTTGATGACCAAAGGTCTGTAGTTTGATAACCAAAGTTCAGTAGTTTGGTTTTCCTTAATTTAGGGAGGGAATCTTTTACTGAATTCAATAGATGGCCTTCTGTTTTTTCGCCAAACAATGAGATAGCAACACCCTTATATCCAGACAAATATAGGATTTATTTACTCATTAAGACCTCATCCACCTGACAATCATGCGGTTCGTGAGGAATCTCTTCGTCAAGGAATTGGAAGGGGAAACAGAGGCCAAGTTTGTAGGCGTGAGGAAGACGTGGGAGCAGGCGGTCGTAGTATCCCTTGCCACGTCCCAAACGATTTCCCATACAATCAAAAGCCATGCCAGGAATGATGGCCAGTGTTATGCGTTCATAGTCCATAAAAGGTTCACCCGATGGCTCTAAGATGCCATAGTGCCCATGGACGAGACACTCGGGACCAACATAGTGGTGCAATTCCAAGTCATCACCCACTACGGTGGGGAGAAGAATCTCCTTCTTTCCACACCAACGATTGATGAAAGCATGGGTATAAACCTCATCGGGCAAGGAGTGGTAGAGCAACACGGTACGAGCCTCCACAAAGCGAGGATGGTGCTCCAATCGCTGAAGGAGGGATAAAGAAAGGGCTTCCAACTCCTCGGGGGAGTAGGAAGCCTTTATGGTTCGGACAGATTGACGAAGTTGATTCTTCTTCGCCCTTAATTCTTCACTCTTCATTCTTCACTCTCTTGTATCTACTCCCCTCCACAGAGGGAGGGATAAGGGGGAGGGTCCCCTCATTCTTTGCTCTTCACTACCTTGGGAACCGACTCACCCATCTCCAGCACATTCACGGCACGTAGCACGGCGGGGTCGGTATTGTTCAAGTACTTGACATACTCCTCCATTCCAAGGATGTTGTAAATGATGTTGCCATAGATAGCCTCTTCGAACAAGGCTCGTGACTTATAAAGCATATTGTTGCGACGCTTCAATCCACGCTCGTCGGCATAGCGGGAGAACTTTTCAAGCAGAGCCTGACGCTTCAAGTGATGCTCCAACTCCGTCAAGGTGGTGTACTCCTTCAAAAGGGGACGATTTTTATCCGTATAGTCAAAAGAGAACTGTTGTATCAATCCACGCATGGCGGCCGTCTTGTAATAGGAGGTATAGTCACTGGTATCCTGAGGAACAAAGATGTCAGGCATGATGCCTCCGCCTCCATATACAGGTCGGCCAATGGAGGTGTAGAATACCGAACTCTCGTCCTGATGGATGCTATCCTGAGAGAAGAACTCACCATGTTCGTAGCGGGTGACAAGGTCCAGTTCGTACTCATCATCATTGCCCTTGGTGTAAGGTTTCTGAATGCAACGTCCGGCAGGAGTGTAATATCGCGCTACGGTAAGACGCATGGCTGAACCATCGCGGAACTCGAAGGGTTGTTGTACCAATCCCTTTCCGAAAGAGCGACGACCGATGACAGTTCCCCTATCATTGTCCTGAATGGCTCCTGCAAAGATTTCGCTGGCACTGGCCGAAGTCTCGTCCATGAGAACCACAATGGGCATCTGTTGCACGTTGCCTCGTCCATTGGAATAGTAGTCTTCACGGGGGCTATTTCGTCCTTCTGTATACACAATCAGGCGTTCTTTCGGCAAGAACTCGTTCACCATCTGTATAGCTGCTGCCATGTATCCACCAGTGTTCCCACGCAGGTCAACAATGATACCCTTGCAAGCATACTGGCCAAAGGAAGCCAGGGCAATGAGCAATTCGTGATAAGTAGTCTCACCGAACTTGTTTATTTTGATATAACCAAAATTGTCGGTAATCATATAGGCCGCATCCACGCTCTTGACAGGAATATCGCCACGGACAATGGTAAAGTACAATGGCTCCTTCTCGCCCTGACGATGAATGCCCAACTTTACTTCAGTACCTTTAGGACCTTTCAATCGGCGCATGGTCTCCTCGTTGGTCACTACCTTTCCCACAAAAGCCGAATCGTTCACAGATATAATGCGGTCACCAGCCATCAAACCCACCTTTTCCGAAGGTCCTCCCTTGATGACACTACTGATGTATACCGTATCGGACTGGATAGAGAACTGTACACCTATACCGCTGAAACTACCTTTCAACTCGGCATTCGTATCTTCCAACTCCTTTGCAGGGATATACATGGAGTGCGGGTCGAGTTCTTTTAATACCTGAGGCATCACTTGCTCCACCATCTGATCCACATCCACGGAGTCAACATACATGTGATTGACAATGTGTAACAAGTCCCCCACCTTGTTGGTGGAAAGATTTATCACATTCAAATAGGGAGTCAGCATGCGACGTGTAAAAAAAGTACCCACGGCAATACCTGTCACCACACTGGCTATGATTATAATGGCAATATTACGAGATTTCATATATTGTTTCTTGTCGGACTCACCCTACCCCCTTCATAAAAGGACTTGAGGTGGTCTGTTTTTACTCTTCATTCTTCACTTCCAAATAGCACACTTCGATGCCGGCACGCTCAAGCAAGCGGATACCATCCTCCAAGCGATACTTCTCGGAATAAACTACTCGGCGTACACCGGACTGGATAATGAGTTTGGCACACTCGATGCAAGGCGATGCGGTGACGTACATGGTCGCACCTTCGCTACTATTCCCCGAGCGGGCAATCTTGGTGATGGCATTGGCCTCGGCGTGGAGCACATACGGTTTGGTCACATTGTTCTCGTCCTCACACACATTCTCGAATCCTGAGGGGGTACCATTGTATCCGTCAGAGATAATCATATTCCCCTTCACCACCAGACAACCGACTTTACGACGCTGGCAATATGAATTCTCAGCCCAAATACTCGCCATGCGAATATAACGTCGATCAAGTTCCATTTGTTTTTTATCGATGTTGCTCATAGTTCTTTTATATCTCTAATTCATAAGGATGGAAAAGGATGTATGCTTTGTCCTCATCCACCAAATTAAGATAATTATAGTCACCTCTGTATAAAACGGCTTCATTGAGGGACTTAATAAATTGCCGACTGATTGCATCGGTAGGAGTCATCGTTCCATTCAGACGTAACGAGATGGTTCGCTTCTCCAAATCGACACTCCACGTACCACTGAACTCTTTATTCAAAGTACGCCCTGTGAACTTGGACGAAGATTCAAATCTGATGTAGAAACAGTTCTCCTGTTCCAACACCTTCAAATCATCCGCCTTGGTATAAACCGGACCGGCCGGTCCAAAGAAGTTGCTCACCTTCCATGTACGGCCGACAAAGATGTCAATATCGTCCTCATCGTTGCAGGCAACCAGCGTAAAGCCAATGCCTACAACGATAAGAACAAATGATATGATACGATTTATCAGTCTCATGGGAAGGAGAATTAACCTCTACGACTCTTGACACGAGTGGTGGGCTCGATGCCATTGCGACGCAAAAGGGCGTCGATAGAAGGCTCTTGACCACGGAAATCCTTATAGAGAGTCATGGGGTGAATGGTTCCACCTTTTTCCAAAATCTTACGACGGAACTCCTCACCTGCTTCACGGCTGAAGAGACCACGCTCCTTGAACACAGAGAATGCATCGGCATCCAATACCTCGGCCCATTTGTATCCATAGTAACCAGCTGAATAACCTCCATCCATGATGTGAGAGAACATTACACTCATGCAGGTTCCTGGTACGGCAGGAAGTACTTGCAACTTAGCCCAAACATCCTTCTCGAACTTCTCTACATCACCTTGGAAGTCCTCGGTGAGTGTGTACCAAGCCATATCCAACATGCCATAACGTACTTGTCCAATGCATGAGTAAGCCACATTGAAGTTTTGTGCAGCCTTCATACGCTCTACCAATTCATCAGGAATCAGTTCACCAGTCTGATAATGACGAGCAAAGGTGTGAAGGAACTCCTTCTCGCTTGCCCAGTTTTCCATAATCTGTGAGGGGAGTTCCACGAAATCGCGGAATACACTGGTTCCACTCATCGCACGATAAGTAGTGTTAGCCATCATTCCATGGATAGCGTGACCGAACTCATGAAGGAAAGTCTCAACCTCACCCATAGTCAACAAAGCAGGGCGGTCAGCAGTAGGCTTCGTAAAGTTCATGGTGATAGAGACATGGGGACGACTGTTTGTTCCATCAGCCTCCTTCCACTGATCCTTGAATGCAGTCATCCAAGCACCACTCTGCTTGCTGGCACGAGGATGATAGTCGGTATAGAGCACAGCCAAGAATGAACCATCCTCGTCCAATACATCATAAGCCTTTACATCAGGATGATATACGGGAATGTCCTTATTCTCCTGGAAAGTAATACCATACAAGCGAGTAGCCAAGCCGAATATACCCTCCTGTACCTTGCTCAATTCAAAATAGGGACGGAGCAACTCTGCATCCATATCGTACTTGGCCTTGCGCAACTTGTCGCTATAATAACTCCAATCCCAAGACTGCAATTGGAAATCTGCGCCCTCGGTTTGACGAGCAAAGGCTTCAACTTCTGCAGCCTCCTTACGTGCTACAGGCATATAAGCCTCAACCAATTGATCCAAGAGGTTATACACATTCTGGCTATTCTCGGCCATACGCTGCTCCAGTACATACTCCGCATGAGTCTCATAACCCAACAAACCTGCCATCTGACGACGCAAAGCTACAATACGCTTAACGGTCTCTTTGTTATCCAAAGAATCGCCTTTACTGCACTGAGTGTTGTAAGCCATGTACATCTGACGGCGCAATTCACGATCGGCGCAATAGGTCATGAAAGGAGAATAACTGGGTGCAGCCAAAGTGAATACCCAACCTTCCTTACCGCGTTCTTTAGCCATCTCAGCGGCACCGTCCACTGAAGTAGGAGGAAGACCTGCCAGTTGAGCGCTATCGGTAATGTGGAGTTCAAAGGCATTGTTCTCCTTCAATGCATTCTGAGCAAACTTAAGACGGAGGGCACTCAACTCCTTGCTATATTCACGATAGGTTTCCTTTTCAGCCTCAGAGAGATTGGCACCGCTACGAACGAAACCAATATAAATTTTCTCCAACAACTCACGGTCTTCCTCGGTGAGTGCAGGGTCATTCTTCTGATTCTCATACACAACCTTTACACGTTGGAACAATTCAGGATTCAAACTGATATTGTTGCTGTGTTCGGTCAACACAGGAGACATCTTTTCTGCAATTTCCTGCAATTCATCGTTGGTATCTGCCTCCATCAAGTTATAGAATACGCTCAATACATTGTTCAACAAAGAACCACTGTTGGCATAAGGTACAATGGTATTGGCAAATGTCGGTGCCTCGGGATTGTTGATAATATCTTCAATCTCCTGATTCTCGGCTTCGATGCCCTGCATCATTGCCGGTTCGTAATGAGCAACCTCTATCAAATGGAAGGGAGCTGTTCCGTGGGGAGTAGTGTACTCCACCAAGAAAGGATTCGAAGTCTGTTCTGTAGAATTCTTACAAGATTGTGTCATCATTGTCACACCAATTAGTAGAGCCGAAAGGCCCAAAGTCATTTTTTTCATTTTACTTTTTTACGCTATTTATATTTCTATTTTTTCTCGTCTGGAATAAATTTGCAATCAACATACTGTTCCTCTGTCGATATTAAGGTGTAAAAATACTGTAAATGCTACAACCTATGCAGAAATAGCGGATTTTTTTAACAAAAGAATAGGAGGAATAAGCATATATTAACGATGGTTAACGGATAGAGAGCCAATGCAGTAGTTTTTCAAACGCAAGGACCTCTATCTCTTTTCTCCGAAGAACAAGCAATCCTTCGGCTTGTAAATGATTCAACATACGTGAAACATTGATGCGTCTGTCATCCAAAAGCCGTGCTAAATCTTCCATTTTTATGCGTAGCACCTTTTGCCCCGCCAAACGCTCACTTCGCAAAAGAAGGAAACGGACAAAACGCACATAGAGGTCACCGACCTCATCTGCCCAAATCCGTTGATATAAGTTCTGAGCACGTGAACAAACGATATTTGAATAATTCAATCTACAAGGAACATAACTATTCAAAATCTCGGGTAAATATTGTTTGGCAATAGTCAACACACCCACCTCGGTAACCGCACGATAGGATGCATGAAAACAGGGATAAATACCAAAAAGAGAATACAACTCTACCATGGAACCGCCACGAAGTAACTCGCAATACTGATACACTCCACCCCGCGATAGAGTTTCTGCCATCACTGTGCCATCCAACAGGAAAATGACATCGGAGCACACATCCCCCTGACGAAAAAGATACTCCCCTGGCGTATGTTTCTTAAAATGAAACTTCACCTTCGAAAGTATGTCAGTTATATCATTCTTGCCCAACCCTTGAAAAAGAGGCAACTGCAACAGCATGTCATACATCGTATAATCCATAGCAAAGACCTTATTTACTGGTACAAAAGTAGCCATTTATGTCGTATGGAACAGCAAAAAAGCAAACCTTTTTCATCTTTTTATGGAATTCACCACAACAAATTGGCTTTTTTAATTGTTTATTGTATAAATATTGAATATATTTGCAGAATCATCTCAAAATATAGTATATGTTTTCACAACTTAATCTACAAGAAATTGCCAGCGCTTTCATTGTGTTGTTTGCTGTAATCGACATCATCGGCTCTATCCCTATCATTATCAGTATTAAACAAAAAGGGCGCAATCTTAACACATTTGCTGCAACAAGCATATCCTTCCTATTGATGACCGGTTTCTTCTTTGCGGGAGAGATGTTGTTGAAACTTTTTCAGGTGGATATTGCCTCGTTTGCGGTAGCAGGTGCATTTATCATCTTTTTGATGTCATTGGAGATGATTTTGGATGTAGAGATATTCAAGAACCAAGGTCCCATCAAGGAGGCTACACTCATTCCGCTGGTATTCCCATTGTTGGCAGGCCCCGGTTCCTTCACCACCCTACTCTCGTTGCGAGCAGAATTCTCGGCCGTAAACATCATCATCGCTCTTGTGCTTAATATGGTGTGGGTCTTCATTGTTTTGTCTATGACAAATCGCATCGAACACCTGCTGGGAAAAGGTGGAATCTATATGCTCCGTAAATTCTTCGGCATAATTTTGCTGGCTATCTCTGTACGTTTGTTCACCGCCAACATTTCCCAATTGATGGAGCAATTAGGGAAATAAAAAAAGGATTCATATTTATTGATGTCCGATAAAAACCTCCGTTGATTTATTCCCCTGTAAGTCATGTTGTCTTTGTCATTTTTCGTGCACTTTAGAATTGTATTATTCAACCCCTTTCAATAATACTTTATGCTTTTCCAACGAATATATACTTCGTTGGCCAAATAAGATAGCTTCTTTGGCCGATAAAGTATATCTTACTTTTTATGGATAGTTCATATCGACTGAAGGAATACTAATCTTCTGTCTTGAAGAATGCATTCTTCAGCCCCTAATATTATTATGTATTTAAAAAACACCTACTTCCTCATCCATTGCTCGAATCCGTCGGAATAACAGGTTGCGAAATTCCCTTGTTCATCGGCATAGATGAAGTAACCCTGCAGGTGAGGATGACGATTGCAAATAGCCATAGCAGAATCTAAGCCCAAGACCATGAAAGAAGTGGCATAAGCATCGGCTGTAGCACAATTGGGAGCAAAAACAGTGGCTGATAAAATAGAATGCTGCACTGGATATCCTGTACGGGGATCAATCGTGTGAGCATACTTCTGTCCATCTTTATAATAATAATTCCGATAATTTCCAGAGGTAGCCATAGCCACATCAGAAACGCGGACAATAGTCTGCAACTCCGAGGACTGCGCCAAAGAATCTTCCACAGGTTTGTTAATGCCAATGCTCCAACGATTCAGTTTGGAATTAATTCCCTTCACCACAATCTCACCACCAATCTCTACCATATAGTTACGAATACCCTTTCTATCAAACAATGCGGCTACGGCATCACTTCCGTATCCCTTGGCTATCGCACTACAGTCAAGTTTGACACAAGAGTCGGTCTTGACAATCTGTTCTCCATCAAAAAAGATATTTTCCATTCCCACGTATTGACGAAGAGAATCAATCGTAAGAGAATCTACCCCCTGACTATTTTCGAAACCAAACCCCCAAGCATTCACCAAAGGTGCTACAGTGATATCAAATGCTCCGTGAGTGTCAGTTGAAATTGTCTTCGCTAATTGAAAAACATGCAAAAACATACTGTCAGGCACAACCGTAGGATCGTTGCCATTGATGCGACTGATGATAGAGTGTTTCTGAAAGGGAGAAAGAGATGCATTCACTTTATCCAATTCACTCTTAATCTCGGTCTGAATATCTTCGGCATACTGATAGGTAATCTTATACACAGTGCCAAATATCATACCTTGATTGGTATGGTAAGGCGAGCGGTCCTGCTTGCTGAGGATAATAACTGTACCTACAATCAAGAGAATAAGAAATGGCAACTGCCAACGAAGTTTTTTATTTTTATCAGACATGGTTTTTATTTCTTTTCAACCTGAATTTAAAATCTACTTATCCAATCAAGTGCTGATATAATATTCTGCAACCAATAGCAATGAGTATCAGTCCACCAATGGGTTCTGCAGGGAGTTTTAGACGTTTTCCAAAACCTATCCCCACTACATAGCCAACGAATGCCAATACACAAGAGACCAAGGTAATGATTGACACAGGAAGACACAATTGCCCCCACTGGTTGATGCCGACACATGCAAAGGATATACCTACAGCCAAGGCATCAATACTGACTGCAACACCTAACAGAAGTATGGTCTTTAGTTTCGTTGGATCAAAATGATGGGGGCTTTCCTCACCTTTCAAACCTTCGTGCAACATACGACTACCCAAGAACATCAACAACCCAAAAGCAATCCAATGGTCAAATGACTCGATAAAGTTGTGCAAATAACGCGTCGCAATCCAACCAATGATAGGCATGAGACCTTGAAAAAATCCAAAAGAGAGGGAAACACGAAGAGCCGTACGACCATTCCACTTGCGCTGAATGATGCCACAAGTAATGGCCACTGTAAAGCAATCCATTGCTAATGCCAAAGCCAAAAGCCAAATTTCGAGTGTAGACACAGTTCTCTATTTATGAATTATAGAATCTAATCTCCAAAAACTACCTCTTCTTCCAAGGAATCTGGTACACCAAGTCATACGTAGCTCCGAAAGTAGTATTATCACTGACACCAAAACCTGGGATATACCATGGTGTTGAATTGGGACTATCCTTCACATTCAGACGCACCTTATAACGGAAACTCCATCCCATATGAAAATTCTTGTAAATTTGGGCACGTACTCCCACCAATAATTCTCCCCAGAAGGCATTTCCCTTGACATCCTCAAATCGGACCGGCAACTCACCACCCCATATTGGATCCACCATAGAGGGGCCATCTATGTTGTATTTGAACGAAGTATATCCAAAACGAAGACCGCTATATATATACCCTGGTAGTCTCTTCTTATACTGCATATTGTAATTGAGACCTAATCGAAAATAAGGTGCATCCGTTTTGTAATGCAATTCCGTATCCTCGTTGATTGCATCCGTACGGCCATAACCAACTTCCAAGATTGGGAAGAATCGTTTCAAAAGGTTTACTTCCAATGCGACTTCGCCGCTCAGGAAATCACCCCCCAAAGCGTACCAACCAGGACCTACCATATCGGTTGTCACATTCACCCCTTGAAATACAGGTATAGTATCAGTCAAATCGAGCCACTTTGCAATTTTCCCTTGCGGTGATTCAACCGGTTGTCTTGTTTTCCTCTCTTGAGCCAACATAGGCAAGAAAGAGGAGAACAAACTAATTATTAACAGTAAAATAGATCTTGACATTTTCCTTGGAAATATTTGTTACATCCGAAGATACCACTTGTATGGAGTCTATCAAATGGGTAGTTGATTTAACCCCGACTATGTCATAATGCATCACTGTACCACAATCCATCGAAGAGAAATAGGGATGATTTTGATGCTTTACCCATACAGTATCAGACAAACGTGCACTGTATTGAAAGAAAAAGGTATCGCACTCCGCCGTAAAAGACAAAGGCAATTCCAATTCATTGGCTCCAGTCATCCGATTGAGAAGAACACCCTGTTTGCGTTCAACCAACAATGAAAGGATATATCCCTTGACACTCAATGAATCCACAGGTGCCGAAGTTATTATCACATCGGTGTCGCACTGATACACATAGGCTGTATCATACTCATTCAAATTAACGAGTACCGAAAGGGTATCCAACAATTTGACACTCTTGCCTTGAGCATCTACAAAAGACATGCTGCAATAAGACTCACTGGAGAGCATACAATCACCACTCTCGCAACCTGATACGCCAAAACACAAAGCCAATATTAGAACTATGCAGCTCAGCAGTTTTCTCATATTTCTTTTTCTATCTGATATTTATTACGCTCAGGAGAATTTCGGGTCACCAACTCGGCTACAAAACCAGTCAAGAACAATTGAGTTCCCAATATCATAGCAACTAAAGAGAGATAGAAATAGGGAGAGTCTGTCACCAACCGAGCAGGTTCACCCACCGATAGTGCATAAAGTTTAGTGCCTCCCACCACACACACGGCAATAAAACCAAGCATAAACATGAGTGTACCCAACAGACCGAAAATATGCATGGGCTTCACTCCAAAACGAGATAAGAACCAAAGAGAAAGCAAATCAAGATAACCATTCACAAAACGGTCGAGTCCAAATTTAGTCACACCATACTTACGAGCCTGATGCTGAACAACCTTCTCACCAATTTTATTAAATCCTGCATTCTTTGCCAAATAAGGGATATAACGATGCATCTCGCCGTACACCTCGATGTTTTTTACCACTTCGTGACGATAAGCCTTAAGACCACAATTGAAATCATGGAGGTTATGTATTCCTGAAACCTTACGCGCTGTAGCATTGAACAATTTCGTAGGAATAGTCTTTGACAAAGGATCGTAACGCTTCTGTTTCCAACCAGAGACCAAATCATACCCCTCCTCCACTATCATACGATATAATTCGGGAATTTCATCGGGACTATCCTGCAAATCAGCATCCATAGTGATGACTACACGACCCTGTGCTCGTTCAAATCCACAAAACAAGGCTGGAGACTTTCCATAATTGCGACGAAACTTGAGACCTTTTACATTGGAAGATTGTTCTTGTAATTTTTCAATAACCTCCCATGAATGATCGGTACTTCCATCATTGACAAAAATCACTTCAAACGTATAACCATTGGCATTCATTACACGCTCAATCCACGCATAAAGTTCGGGCAACGACTCATCCTCATTATAGAGAGGCACTACGACTGAGATATCCAGTTGCTTATTCTTTTCTTTCTCTATTATTTCCATATAGCATTATGTTCTAAATTCAATCCTAAGTTTATCTCATCTTTCTACTTACGAGAAGTAAGTAACAACGATACTACCAAAGCTGTAGGCAAAGCCAACAACATCCCATAAAAGATATTGTTCATTATCAACTGTATTGTCAATTCTATGGGAGTCATTGCTGCGACCAAATCGACGGCTTGATGATATTGTGCAACTGCCTCATTCATCTCGGGCATCGTATTTTGTAACTCATCCAATAGGCTTCTGTACGTAGCAATCATGAAGCCACCATCCACATATCGGAAAAATATATAATGAACAACAGAAACCAACAAGGCTGCAAAAGTATACATTAGCAAACAAAAAATCCATGCCTGCATAACTCCGATTCGTTTATTCGGGCAGTAACGATTACGATATTGACGAACAAAATATGCACCAAGGAAAGGAACAGCCACCGTCAAACCTAAAAAAATCAAAGAAGTGATGGGGACCGTAAAAATAAATGGCACAAGCATAAATTTCAAAATCCAAAATAGACCCATCATTGTTCCATAGAACATGGCACTATTCACAACTTGATTGTTTGGACGAACTGCTTCCATTGATATAATAATACGTAATTAAATGGTAGTATTGCATGCAAAAATACGACAATTCAAGCAAATAACAAGATAATTAACATAAGATAATACGTTTTTCCCCCTCTAAAACAGCAAAAATAGATAAAAACAACAAGAAATTAGATAAAAAAACTCGCATTTTCTTGCTCAAATGGATGAAAAGTTCTACCTTTGCAGCGCAAAACGGGTAAGTCCTATACGGTCAGCTCCTTTCGAATCCTCCAGGGCTTGACCGCAGCAAAGGCAGAAGGTTGTAGCGACGCGATATAGTCAGCTTGCCCACCCGCCTCTTTAGCTCAGTTGGCCAGAGCACGTGATTTGTAATCTCGGGGTCGTTGGTTCGAATCCGACAAGAGGCTCAGAAAAACAAGAAAGGGTGACTAAGATTTTAGTCACCCTTTCTTATTTTTTATCCTTATCTCGTCCTGAAATTGGGACACACTTTACTATCAAGCCCACATCAGAAATACCTCTTAACGAATCGCTGGACATACAATGCACAATCTGTACCTGGGATTGACGACTACCATCAGATGATAATGTAAAGCAAGGACTCTCGATGGTATATACCCCTGCTAAGCCTTTACCTAATGGGGTTCCTTCATCATCATATAAAGAACAACAAATGGTATCGGTCTGCCAATTAAGAGAATCTCCCACATTATGGCGAAACAACAAACAAATGTTACGATAAGTATATGTATCGGTATAACGAACCCCTACATTGAAACTGCACATGTGCCCGAAAGGTAATTCTGGAAGATTAAATCTCATTGTATCTTCCCGCGTCCACTCCTGCGGAACTGACGTATATGCATTATATGAAACATTATTCCAATTACAAGAAACTGAGGCGAGCCAGATACTCGCCATAACAATTCCCTTTATTTTGCGCAAGAACTCCATAAAAACTATTGTTCACCACCTCCCTCAGGCTTCTGATGAGAAGTACGATTGGGATTATTCGAATGATTATTATGATGTTTCTTGTGTTTACCACCGTTACCTTGCTTGGGATTATTATTCTCTCCCATGGAAGCAGAAGTTGATCGATCACCTTGCGGCTTGTGATGCTTATTTTGTCGAACATGTTGGGTGCTTTCCGATTTGGGTTGTTGGGGCTGCTTACCTTCATGCTTCTGTGATTGTTCATTGGCACCTTTAGTCTGTTGACCGTTTCCACCACCTTTATTACTTTTTTTCTTTTTCTTCTTAGCACGGTCGAAACGATTGATATTGTCTTGTTCCAACAAATCTACAGGGCGTTTTTCTTCTACCTGCCCATCTTCGGAAAGGTTCTCAGGCTTTTCGCCCCTGCGATTCATATTGATGACTTCAAATGCACGACGAGCAGTCAATTCGACCAAATTGGCAGCCACATGTTTGTCTGTCGAATAGGTTACCATTCCCTTCAATATATCACTCTTGAAGAAATAATACTCTCCATCCTTGGATTCCAGAACAATCTCCTTCGATGGCAGACGTCGCAGTGCCTCCACATATGAATCCACCTCATAGTTGAGACAGCACTTAAGTTTCGCACACTGTCCAGCCAACTTTTGCGGATTGAGAGATATATCTTGGAATCGAGCGGCACTTGTTGCAACCGAAACAAAACTTGTCATCCATGTAGCGCAACATAATTCACGCCCACAAGGGCCAATACCTCCAATGCGTCCAGCCTCCTGTCGAGCGCCAATCTGACGCATCTCTATGCGCACATGAAACGCATCAGCCAACACCTTGATGAGTTGGCGAAAATCAACGCGTTCGTCAGCGATGTAATAGAAAATAGCCTTGTTGCCATCACCTTGATATTCTACATCACCAATTTTCATATTCATGTTCAGTTCGTTTGCAATCTGACGTGAACGTATCATAGTCTCATGCTCGCGCAACTTCGCAGCCTCATATTTTTCCATATCAACAGGCTTGGCCTTTCGATAGATACGCTTAATCTCTGCATCAGGACGCAAATTGGCCTTTTTCATTTGCAGGGGGACAAGACGTCCCATCAGTGTCACGACACCAATGTCATGACCGGGTGTAGCCTCTACTGCTACAATGTCACCTTTTTCCAAAGGTATATGGTTACTATTACGATAATATCCTTTGCGAGTATTCTTGAACTGCACCTCCACAAGGTCGTTTTCCTCACCATTGTCGGGGATATCCGCCAAGTAATCATAGGTATTCAATTGCTTATCTTGTCGACCACATCCACGACAACATAAGTTTCCGCTTCCCCATTTAAGTTTTATTTCATCTGACATATTATATTCTTTAATTATTCTTTAACAACATAATCATTTTTAGAGCAAAATCAAAGAACACCATCTTGGGATTCACATTCTGCTCAACATGTATTTGGGCCAAAGCCAATTCATCCATAATTCCCATCACATTTCGTTCGTTGATAAACGGAGCAAAACGGGTAGAGAAATTCTGCTCTTCAGTCGACATATACACCAACTCGGAACAATGAAAGTTATAAATAAAGTTTTCCCTAAGCAGGCGTTGACAATAAATCAGCAAATGTTTTTGTCGTTCGCGTCCAAGAGAGGCCACTTGTTCACTCCACAACTTCATTTCTCGCAATTTCCGTTGATACGACAAACGCATCAGGCTAACAAACAAATCGAAAAACAAACGATTATCCTCATTGATATGCAGAACTTCTAGAGCCTTCAACATACTTCCACTGGCCAAGTGAGCTACATTGGTTACATCTGTGGGTTGCAATCCATACTTATCCAACAAGACTTCAGCAATTTTCTCTTCTGGCAATTTACGTAAGTCCATACGTTGTGTACGACTTTGTATGGTTGTCAACAACATCTCTGGTTGCTCGCTTACCAATAAAAAAATCGTCTGCCGAGGAGGCTCTTCCAACAATTTCAACAATTTATTGGAGCATTGGGCATTCATCTTTTCAGGCAACCAGATTATCATCACCTTATAGCCACCTGCACTCGATTTCAGATTCAATTTACGAGTAATCTCATCACTCTCTTTCACCCCTATCAGAGGTTGTTGGTTTTCCACTCCCATCGTATCCAACCACTGATTGAAACTAAAATAGGGAGACTGCAAAAGCAACTCACGCCATTCACGGATAAAATCGTCACTCACATTAGTCGAAGACTTTACAGGAAAGGCAAAGTGTACATCTGGATGTACCAACTTATTGAATTTTATACACGACGGACACGTACCACAAGAATCTGTACCCTGTCGATTGGTACAGCACAAGTAACGGGCGTAAGCAACGGCAAGGGCTAATTTGCCAATACCCTCGGGACCACAAAATAGGCGTGCATGAGCAACACGTCCCTCAGCAACCTCTCGTATCAAACGCTGCTTTACCTCTTCTTGTCCGATAATATCTCTGAAGTACATCTTTGTCCTATCTGTTTATACTTTTTTTAACTCTCTATCAATATATTTCCTTTGCTACCTGACGAATACTGTCTACTGCAGATACCGTATAGAAATGCAAACTTGGAACACCGTGTGCCATCAATTCACGACACTGGGTAACACACCACTCCACACCTAAAGCCTGTGCCTCTGCATCAGTTTTACACTTAGCAGCCTCTACAGCTAATTCTTGAGGTAGGTCAACCTTGAATGTTTTGGGAATCATAGTCAATTGGGACATCTTGGCAAATGGTTTGATACCAGGAATAATTGGAATGGTGATTCCTGCCTCACGAGCCATCTCTACAAAACGGAAATAGCGTTGATTGTCATAGAACAACTGAGTTACAGCATACTCCGCTCCCATATCAACCTTATGCTTAAGCCATAGCAAATCGTTTTGCAAATTGGGCGCCTCTTCATGCTTTTCGGGATAGCAAGCAACACCATACGAAAATGGTTGACCAGGTGACTTAATAGGTAACCCATCCATAAAGAATCCACTATTGTAACGGTTAACCTGCTCAATTAACTCTGTTGTATGCTGATAACCACCCGGCACGGCCGTAAACGAAGTTTCATGCTTGGCCTTATCTCCTCTAAGGAGCAAAAGATCCGTTATGCCTAAAAATTGCAAATCAAGCAATGCATATTCTAAATCAGCACTAGTAGAACCACTACATACCAAATGGGGAACTACAGTCAAACCATACTTGTGCTGAATAGAAGCAGCGACAGCGACTGTTCCCGGCCGACGACGCACCAACTCGCGACGATAGAGGCCTTCGCCCATATCCTTATATACGTATTCTCCTCGGTGTGTAGTGATATTCACATATTTTGGAGCGAAGTCCATCAAGGTTTCAATGGTACGAAAGAGAGCCTCAGTACCAGTTCCCTTAAGAGGCGGAAGTACTTCAAAAGAGAAGGCCGTACGCCCGTCATTATTATTTATTAAGTCTATTACTTTCATATATCCTTTTGTCCTCCACGAAGAGTACGCACTGCGCATACCAATCCATAATAAGGTAACAAACGACAAAAGTAAGTAAAATAGATTATTTTCCCAACGAAATAATAGAAAAATAAGGAATATTTCGAAAAATGACAATCAAGTCTCACACTTTATTTCTAATTTTTCTTCCAAAAAACGATATATTATCAAAAAAAAATAAGTGAGTGTGTATTTCTACACACCCACTTACCATGAATCTTCTATATAGAAGGAGAGCTGTAAATTTACTCTACCTCGCTATAATCAAGTACGTTCTTACGGTTAGCAAGGATACGATCGTATTCCTCACGAGAACCAACGACAATCTTCTCGAACTCGCGCTGACCAGTTCCTGCAGGAATGAGGTGACCACAAATCACGTTCTCCTTCATACCTTCAAGACGGTCAACCTTGCCATTGATTGCTGCATCATTGAGGACCTTAGTTGTCTCCTGGAACGAAGCAGCAGACATGAACGAACTAGTCTGAAGAGCTGCACGTGTGATACCCTGAAGAATTTGAGTAGAGGTAGCAGGCACAGCATCACGAACTTGAACAGGTCTCAAATCGCGACGTTTCAACATAGAGTTCTCGTCACGCAACTTGCGAGCAGTTACAATCTGACCAGCGTGGAGAGTCTCACTATCACCTGCATCAGTTACTACCTTCTTACCCCATATGCGATCGTTCTCTTCCATAAAGTCGAGTTTATCCACTACCTGTTGCTCAAGGAAGCGAGTATCACCCGGCTCATTGATTTCAACCTTACGCATCATTTGGCGTACGATAATCTCAAAGTGCTTATCATTGATCTTAACACCCTGTAAACGATACACATCTTGAACCTCGTTCACAATGTATTCCTGTACAGCTGTGGGGCCCTTAATAGCCAAAATATCAGCAGGAGTAACAGCACCATCAGAAAGCGGTGTACCAGCACGAACATAGTCGTTCTCCTGTACAAGAATCTGCTTAGACAAGGCAACGAGATACTTCTTCACATCACCAGTCTTTGAAGTAACAATGATTTCGCGATTACCACGTTTCACCTTACCCATTGTAATCTCACCATCAATTTCTGAAACCACAGCGGGGTTAGACGGATTACGAGCCTCGAACAACTCAGTAACACGAGGAAGACCTCCGGTGATATCACCAGCCTTACCTGCTACACGTGGTATCTTCACGATGATATCACCCGATTTTACAGCTTGCTTATCTTCAACAACTACGTGACCACCCACAGGGAGGTTATAAGTACGGATAAGCTCTCCATCTTCAGTGAGAATGTGTGCAGAAGGCACCTTACCCTTATCCTTAGATTCTGTAATGATGATTTCACGCAAACCTGTAGCCTCGTCAGATTCTACCTTGTATGTAACACCTTCTATTACGTTTTCAAATTCAATGCGTCCTGCAGCCTCAGTAACGATAACGGCATTAAACGGATCCCATTTTGCTATGAGTGTACCCTTTTCTACCACATCACCATCGTTAACATAGAGCTTAGAGCCATAAGGAACAAGCTGAGTTGAAATGATTATACCTGTGTTAACATCGATAAAACGTACCTCTGCCAAACGACCAACTACCACTTTCACTGCTTCTCCAGTCTCTTCTACACTGTCTACAGTACGAAGTTCGTCAAACTCAAGACGAGCATTATGCTTAGCCACAATTGTTGCATTAGCGGCAATATTAGCAGCTGTACCACCGGCGTGGAACGTACGAAGTGTCAACTGAGTACCCGGTTCACCGATAGACTGTGCAGCGATGACACCAACAGCCTCACCCTTCTGTACCATCTTGCTGGTTGCCAAATTTCGGCCATAACACTTCATGCAGACACCCTTCTTGCTCTCACAAGTGAGTACTGAACGAATTTCAACGCTCTCGATGGGAGAATCCTCAATCTTCTGAGCAACCTCTTCTGTGATTTCCTCACCACCAGCAACGATAAGTTCTCCTGTTGTCGGATGAACAATATCATGTACGGATACACGTCCCAAAATACGCTCGTACAAAGAAGCTATTACTTCATCGTTATTCTTCAATGCAGTACATACCAAGCCACGGAGAGTTCCGCAATCCTCTTCGTTGATGATAACGTCATGAGAAACGTCTACCAAGCGACGAGTCAAATATCCAGCATCGGCAGTTTTCAAAGCAGTATCCGCAAGACCCTTACGAGCACCGTGAGTTGAGATAAAGTACTCAAGCACACTCAGACCTTCCTTAAAGTTCGAAAGAATCGGATTCTCAATGATCTGCGCACCTTCAGCACCTGCCTTTTGAGGCTTAGCCATCAAACCACGCATACCAGAAAGCTGACGAATCTGCTCCTTAGAACCACGGGCACCTGAATCCAACATCATATATACGGCATTGAAACCTTGGTCATCAGAAGAAATAGTCTTCATCAAGACGTTAGAGAGGTCATTGTTAACGTGTGTCCATGTATCGATAACCTGATTGTAACGTTCGTTGTCGGTGATGAAACCCATGTTATAGTTCATGGTAATCTGTTCAATCTCCTCGTTACCACGCTTAACCAATTCTTCCTTTTCCTTCGGAATGATGATATCATCCAAGTTGAAAGACAAACCTCCTTCAAATGCCATCTGGTAACCCAAGTTCTTGATACCATCAAGGAAATCAGCTGCACGAGCAACACCGACAATCTTAATTACATCGCTAATGATATCGCGCAATGACTTCTTTGAAATAACGGTGTTAACGAAACCTGCTTCAACAGGAACAATTTC
Source organism: Bacteroidaceae bacterium (assembly GCA_017560945.1). Taxonomy (GTDB): domain Bacteria; phylum Bacteroidota; class Bacteroidia; order Bacteroidales; family Bacteroidaceae; genus Phocaeicola_A. The sequence continues at coordinate 27,598 of JAFZDY010000038.1, forward strand.
ATTCACGATAACGCGACCTACAGAGGTTTCGCGCATTACCTTCTGAATCTTTCCATCAACAAGGTCATCAACCAACACCTTAACAGGAGCGTGTATATCTACCTTACCTTCATTGTAGGCAATCAAAGCCTCCTCTGGTCCGTAGAATGTGAGACCTTCACCCTTAGCACCCTTGCGCAATTTAGTGATATAGTACAAACCAAGTACCATATCCTGAGAAGGCACAGTGATAGGCGCACCATTTGCAGGATTCAGAATATTATGTGATTGAAGCATCAACATTTGAGCTTCCAATATTGCTTCATTACTCAAAGGCAAGTGAACTGCCATCTGGTCACCGTCAAAGTCAGCATTGAACGCAGTACAAGCCAATGGGTGCAACTGAATAGCCTTGCCCTCGATCATCTTGGGCTGGAAAGCCTGGATACCAAGACGGTGCAATGTCGGTGCACGATTGAGCAATACAGGATGTCCCTTCATTACATGTTCAAGAATGTCGAAAATAACTGGTTCTCTACGATCCACAATCTTCTTAGCACTCTTTACAGTCTTTACGATACCACGCTCTATCAATTTACGGATAATGAATGGCTTATAAAGTTCTGCAGCCATCAACTTCGGCAATCCGCATTCACCCATCTTCAACTCCGGACCAACAACAATTACCGAACGAGCAGAATAGTCAACACGCTTACCAAGGAGGTTCTGACGGAAACGTCCCTGCTTACCCTTCAACGAGTCTGAGAGAGACTTCAAGGGACGATTGGCATCAGACTTCACAGCACTGCTCTTACGAGAGTTATCAAAGAGTGAGTCTACAGCCTCCTGCAACATACGTTTCTCGTTACGGAGAATTACCTCAGGCGCCTTAATCTCGATCAATCGCTTCAAACGATTGTTACGAATAATTACACGACGATAAAGATCGTTCAAGTCTGAAGTAGCAAAACGACCACCATCCAGGGGTACCAAAGGACGAAGATCAGGAGGTGTTACAGGTACAATACGAACAACCATCCACTCAGGCTTGTTACGGCCACGAGAAGCACGGAATGACTCTACCACCTGAAGACGCTTCAAAGCCTCATTCTTACGTTGTTGAGAAGAATCGTTACCGGCCTTATCACGCAACTCGTATGAAAGAGCATCCAAGTCGATACGAGTCAAAAGGTCATAAATAGCCTCTGCACCCATTTTCGCAATGAACTTATTGGGATCAGAATCTTCCAAGTATTGGTTGTCTGCAGGGAGAGAATCAATGATGTCGAGGTATTCCTCCTCTGACAACAAGTCGTATGTATTGATTTCTCCTTCCTTAATACCGGGTTGAACGACAATATATCGCTCGTAATAGATAACCATATCCAGTTTCTTGCTGGGAACACCCAACAAGTAACCTATTTTGTTAGGAAGTGAACGGAAGTACCAAATGTGGGCAACAGGTACCACCAATTGGATGTGTCCCATACGCTCACGACGTACTTTCTTTTCTGTAACTTCCACACCACAACGGTCACAAACGATACCCTTGTAACGAATACGCTTGTACTTACCGCAATGACACTCATAATCCTTTACAGGACCGAAGATACGCTCGCAGAACAAACCATCACGTTCAGGCTTGTAAGTACGATAGTTGATTGTCTCGGGCTTCAACACCTCACCACTTGAATTCTCAAGAATCTCTTCGGGTGATGCAAGACCAATCGAAATCTTCGTAAAGTTACTCTTTATCTTTGAATCTTTTCTAAAAGCCATAAATTTATATATAATGTAAAGAGTTGTATGATTAATCCAATGTGACGCTCAATCCCAATCCTCTCAATTCGTGCAACAACACGTTGAGTGATTCAGGAATTCCTGGTGTAGGCATAGGTTCACCCTTGACAATAGCCTCATAAGCCTTAGAACGTCCAACCACGTCATCAGACTTGATAGTCAAGATTTCCTGCAAAACATGAGCAGCACCGAATGCCTCAAGTGCCCAAACCTCCATTTCTCCGAAACGCTGACCACCGAACTGAGCCTTACCTCCAAGAGGTTGCTGAGTAATCAACGAATATGGACCAATTGAACGAGCATGCATCTTATCTTCAACCATGTGACCGAGTTTCAACATGTAGGTTACACCCACAGTTGCAGGTTGGTCAAATTGTTGTCCGGTTCCACCATCGTACAGATAAGTCTTACCGAAGCGAGGCAATCCTGCCTTGTCAGTCCATTCACAAAGGTCATCCAATGAAGCACCATCGAAAATAGGAGTAGCGAACTTAACACCCAACTTGGCACCAGCAGCACCCAAAACGGCTTCAAAGATCTGACCGAGGTTCATACGTGAAGGCACACCCAACGGATTCAATACGATATCAACAGGAGTACCATCAGCAAGGAAAGGCATATCCTCTTGACGAACGACACGTGATACAATACCCTTGTTTCCGTGACGACCTGCCATCTTATCACCCACACCAATCTTACGTTTCTTGGCAATATAAACCTTAGCCATCTGGATGATACCTGAAGGCAATTCATCTCCAATGGTGATGGCAAACTTCTTACGCTTCAACTCTGCATCCACTTCTTTATATTTCTTAAGGAAGTTGATAACAAGGTCGTGAATCATTTCATTCTTATGGGCATCAGCCGTCCACTTACTCAATTGGATGGTGGTGTAATCCAACATCATCAAATCTTTCTTAGTGAACTTGGCACCCTTTGGAATGACATCAGTTCCCAAGTAATCCTTCACACCTTGAGAAGTCTTACCGTCAGTCAACACCATCAACTTATCAACCAAGATATTCTTCAAAGCCTGGAACTTAGCCTCAAACTCTTCATCAATCTTAGGCATCAAAGCCTTGTCTGCCAACTTAGAGCTACGTGTCTTGATTGCGCGAGAGAACAAACGCTTACCAATAACCACACCACTCAACGAGGGAGAAGCCTTCAATGATGCATCTTTCACATCACCAGCCTTGTCTCCAAAGATAGCACGAAGCAATTTCTCTTCAGGTGAGGGATCTGATTCTCCCTTCGGAGTAATCTTACCGATCAAAATATCACCAGGTTGAACGCGAGCACCGATACGGATGATACCATTTTCGTCCAAATCCTTGGTAGCCTCTTCACTTACGTTAGGAATATCAGAAGTCAACTCTTCCATACCACGCTTGGTCTCACGAACTTCGAGTGAAAGTTCTTCTACGTGAATCGAAGTCAATAAGTCTTCACGCACTACACGTTCATTCAGAACGATAGCATCCTCGTAGTTGTAACCCTTCCAAGGCATATATGCCACCAACAAGTTCTTACCCAACGCCAATTCTCCGGCTTCAGTAGAATAACCTTCAGTAAGAATATCTCCAGCCTTCACACGCTGTCCCTTTTCACAAATGGGACGGAGGTCGATGGTCATATTTTGGTTTGTACGACGGAACTTAGGAATCTGATACTCCTTCAAAGCAGGTTCGAAACTTACAAAATCTTCATCCTCGGTACGATCATACAGGATACGGATAGTAGTAGCATCTACATACTCGATAACACCAGTACCCTCAGCAGTAATCTGAGTACGTGAATTCTCACAAACTTGACGCTCGATACCAGTACCTACAATAGGAGCCTCAGTGCGCAACAAAGGAACTGCTTGGCGCATCATGTTAGATCCCATCAATGCACGGTGAGCATCGTCGTGTTCCAAGAAAGGAATCAAAGAGGCTGCAATAGATGCAATCTGCTGAGGAGCCACGTCCATGAGATCTACGCGAGCAGGTTCTACTACAGGGTAATCAGCATCTTGACGAGACTTAACCTTGGTACGAATGAAATGTCCGTCATCCTTCAACGGAGCATTACCCTGACCAATGATTTTATTTTCCTCTTCTTCTGCGGTCAAATATACAACCTCATCGTTATTCAAGTTTACAACTCCATCCTTTACTTCACGGTACGGAGTTTCGATGAATCCCAAGTCATTTATCTTCGCATATACACACAAAGAAGAAATCAAACCGATGTTCGGTCCTTCAGGAGACTCAATCGGACACAAACGTCCATAGTGAGTGTAGTGTACGTCACGCACCTCGAAACCGGCACGTTCACGAGACAAACCTCCAGGACCAAGAGCAGAGAGACGACGCTTGTGAGTCACCTCAGCCAACGGATTGGTCTGATCCATGAATTGAGACAAAGCATTCGTTCCAAAGAAAGAGTTAATCACCGAAGAAATAGTCTTCGCATTGATCAAATCAGTCGGAGTGAACACCTCATTATCACGTACATTCATTCGTTCACGAATAGTACGTGACATACGAGCCAAACCGATAGCGAACTGGTTAGAGAGTTGCTCACCCACAGTACGTACACGACGGTTGCTCAAATGGTCGATATCATCAACTACAGCTTTTGAATTGATCAATTCAATCAAGTACTTGATGATTTCGATAATATCTTCTTTAGTCAAAACCTTTACAGACATGTCTGTAGTCAGTCCTAACTTTCTATTGATTCTATAACGACCTACATCGCCCAAATCGTATCTCTTTTCAGAGAAGAAGAGGTTATTGATTACTTCACGTGCACTCGCATCATCAGCAGGATCAGCATTACGCAATTGACGATAGATGTAGAGCACAGCCTCCTTCTCAGAGTTACTGGGGTCTTTCTGCAGGGTATTAAATATAATTGAGAAATCAGATTGATTTGCCCCTTCACGGTGAATCAATACATTTTGTACACCAGAAGCAATGATTTCATCAATATGTTCTTCTTCAAGCGGAGTCTCACGATCAATGATTACCTCATTACGCTCAATAGAAACAACTTCACCGGTATCTTCATCTACGAAATCTTCTACCCAAGTTTTCAAAACACGAGCAGCTAACTTTCTTCCAACATACTTTTGCAAGTTGGTACGATTTACCTTAACTTCTTCAGCAAGGTTGAAGATTTCAAGAATATCCTTGTCGTTCTCAAATCCAATTGCTCTCAACAATGTGGTTACAGGCAACTTCTTCTTACGATCAATATAAGCATACATCACATTATTAATGTCTGTAGCAAACTCGATCCATGAGCCTTTGAACGGAATGATACGCGCAGAGTAAAGTTGAGTACCATTAGCATGTACACTTTGTCCAAAGAATACACCAGGTGAACGATGAAGCTGTGACACAACCACACGCTCAGCACCATTGATGATAAAGGTGCCGTTATTCGTCATATAAGGAATAGGACCTAAGAAAACATCCTGAATTACTGTATCAAAATCTTCATGATCGGGGTCAGTACAGTAAAGTTTCAGTTTTGCTTTCAAAGGCACACTATAAGTCAATCCACGCTCCAAGCAATCTTCGATTGTATAACGAGGCGGATCAATATAATAATCAAGAAACTCAAGAACGAAGTTATTTCTTGTATCAGCGATGGGGAAGTTTTCCGCAAACACTTTGTACAAGCCATCATTCTTACGCTTTTCGGGCGGAGTGTCCAGCTGTAAAAAGTCTCGGAATGACTTCAATTGCACTTCCAAGAAATCCGGATAAGGCATCGGATTCTTGATCGTCGCGAAATTAACTCTTTGATTTACAGTAGTTGAAGACATCTGTTAAAAAGGATTTGAGAAGAACTTAAATTTAATATAGACACAAAAAGGTTAAGAACCCTCCTACTGAGGGTTCCTAACCGTATTACCTGGAAACCAGGCGTTTATTACTTAAGTTCTACTTCAGCTCCAGCCTCTTCGAGAGTCTTCTTCAAAGATTCAGCTTCGTCCTTAGCAAGACCTTCCTTAACTACGCTAGGAGCACCATCTACCATGTCCTTAGCTTCCTTCAAACCAAGACCACAAGCCTCCTTAACGGCCTTAACTACTTGCAACTTAGCTGCACCAGCGCTCTTCAATACTACATCGAAAGAAGTCTTTTCTTCAGCAGCAGCTGCACCAGCAGCGGCGGGAGCAGCAACAGCAACAGCTGCAGCAGCAGGTTCAATACCATATTCTTCCTTAAGGATAGTTGCCAGTTCATTAACTTCTTTAACTGTCAAGTTAACCAATTGTTCTGCAAAAGCTTTCAAATCTGCCATTTTCTTATAATTTTAATGTTTGTTTTTACTTATTTTTTATTATTCTCTTTCACCAAGAGTCTTGAGAACTCCGTGAAGGGTGTTTCCACCTGATTGAAGAGCCGAAATAACGTTCTTGGCCGGAGATTGCAACAAAGCAATAACATCGGCAATAACTTCGTTCTTGCTCTTGATGCTTGTAAGTGCATCCAACTGTTCAGCTCCAATATAGAAGCTTTCTTCTGCATATGCAGCCTTAAGACCAGGAATACCATCCTTAGCAACCTTCTTAAGCATCTTAGCAGGTACGTTAGCTGTGTTAGTGAACAACACTGCAGTTGTACCCTTTAAGCAACCATAGAGAGGAGAGAAATCTCCTTCAAGGGTTTCAAGAGCTTTGTGAAGCAAGGTGTTCTTAACGAGCACCATCTTTACCTCAGATTTGTAACATTCTCTTCTCAATGCACTTGTAGCAGCTGCATTCATAGCTGTAGCATCGATCAAGTAGAAATGTGCGTATTCGTTGATAGTCTCAGCAAGCTGAGCAATAATTGCGTTTTTATCTTCCTTTCTCATGATTTCCTACTAATTAAATATTTTCATCAATAGACTTCGGGTCAACCTTGATACCCTTACTCATTGTACTTGAAAGATAAATACTCTTAATATATGTACCCTTAGCCGCAGCAGGTTTCAATTTGATAATGGTAGAAATAAATTCTCTTGCATTATCACGAATAGCGTCAGCTGAGAAAGAAACCTTACCGATTGAAGTATGTACAATACCTGTCTTGTCAACCTTAAAGTCGATCTTACCCTGCTTTACTTCGCGTACAGCCTTAGCAACATCCATAGTTACAGTACCACTCTTAGGGTTCGGCATCAAACCACGGGGGCCTAACACACGACCGAGGGCACCAATCTTACCCATGATAGAAGGCATAGTGATGATTACATCAATATCCGTCCATCCACCTTTAATCTTCTCGATATACTCGTCGAGACCAACATAGTCAGCACCTGCTTCTTTCGCAGCAGCTTCAGCATCGGGTGTACAAAGAGCCAACACTCGAACTACCTTACCTGTACCGTGGGGCAATGAAACAACACCACGAACCATCTGGTTAGCCTTACGAGGGTCAACACCCAAACGTACGTCAATATCCAATGAAGCATCGAACTTGGTGAAAGTAATTTCCTTAACCAACTCAGCAGCTTCTTTCAGTGAGTATGCCTTCCCTGCTTCAATTTTAGCTGCAGCCAACTTTTGATTTTTTGTCAGTTTACCCATCTTAATTGAAGTTTTTAATTGTTACCGGGGAACTCACCTTTTACAGCGATACCCATACTTCTTGCTGTACCTGCTACCATAGTCATAGCAGCTTCTACTGTGAAACAGTTCAAGTCAACCAACTTGTCTTGAGCAATCGTACGAACCTGTTCCCAAGTAATCTCAGCAACTTTCTTACGATTAGGCTCTGCAGAACCAGTTTTCACTTTTGCAACCTCCATCAACTGAATAGCCACAGGAGGAGTCTTGATTACGAAATCAAAAGACTTGTCAGCATAGTAAGTGATAATAACGGGCAACACCTTGCCAGCCTTATCCTGTGTTCTGGCATTGAATTGCTTGCAAAACTCCATGATGTTGATACCCTTTGAACCCAATGCAGGTCCTACGGGAGGTGATGGATTTGCAGCGCCTCCTTTAATCTGTAACTTGATTAGTCCAGCAACTTCTTTAGCCATTGTTTTTAATTTTATATATGAACATTTATAAGAAAAGAACAATACATGTAACAGAATGCATTATTCCTTTTCAACTTGCATAAAGCCTAATTCGAGCGGAGTCTTCCGGCCGAATATTTTCACCATAACCTTCAGTTTCTTCTTTTCAGTATTAACTTCCTCAATGATTCCATTAAATCCACTGAAAGGTCCTTCTGACACCTTAACGGTTTCACCAACTTCAAACGGAATATTTGTATCTTCCGCAATATCCTGAAGTTCGTCCACCGTGCCAAGAATACGATTAACCTCTGCTTGACGAAGGGGAGTTGGATGATCCAATCCTCCTAAGAAACCAAGCACATTAGGTGTATTTCTCAAACGATGTGCTACTTCACCCACCAATGCAGCTTCCACTAAAACGTAACCAGGGAGATAAGTTCTCTCTTTCACAACTTTTTTACCATTGCGAACCTGATATACCTTTTCAGTAGGAATCAATACCTGAGACAAGTATTCACCAAGATCGCTGTTTTTAGCATCAGCGTCAAGATATTCTTTTACCTTGGCTTCCTTTCCACTGATAGCACGCAATACGTACCACTTCTTTTCAATCTCAGACATCTCTACAAATTAATTGGGATAAACCAACGACATGAATGATTCGAAAACCGAATCCATAGCAAATACTACCAACGCAATGAGCAGGGAAGCATATAAAACAACCACTGCGCTGCCAGCAAGCTCAGAACGAGAAGGCCATGTTACTTTATGAACAAGTTCTTCGTAAGATTTTTTACAATAATCTAACACTCTCTTAAACATAATTTTCAAGATTAGCACGGGAAGAGAGGCTCGAACTCCCGACACCCGGTTTTGGAGACCGGTGCTCTACCAACTGAGCTATTCCCGTATGTACCAGCTCTCAGGGTTAACTGAGAGCTGATAAGACCTATTTAATATTAGGCAAGGATTTCTGTAATCTGACCAGAACCTACTGTACGTCCACCTTCGCGGATAGCGAAACGGAGACCGATATTCAAAGCCACCTCATAAATCAACTCTACAGTGATCTCCAAGTTATCACCAGGCATTACCATTTCAACACCTTCGGGCAAAGAGATTTCACCTGTACAGTCCATTGTACGGAGATAGAACTGAGGACGATACTTGTTGTGGAACGGAGTGTGACGACCACCTTCCTCTTTCTTCAAAACGTAGATAGACGCCTTGAACTTAGAGTGAGGCTTAATCTGACCGGGCTTACACAATACCATACCGCGCTTGATTTCGTTCTTGTCGATACCACGGAGCAACAAACCTACGTTATCACCAGCCTGACCCTCATCGAGCAACTTGCGGAACATTTCAACACCAGTTACAACTGACTTCTTGTTCTCACCGAGACCGAGGATTTCTACTTCGTCACCAACGTGAATAACACCAGTTTCGATACGACCAGTAGCAACAGTACCACGACCAGTGATTGAGAATACGTCCTCAACGGGCATCAAGAAAGGTTTATCTACATCACGGGGAGGGAGGGGAACCCAAGTATCAACTGCGTTCATCAACTCCATAACCTTATCTTCCCACTCAGCAACACCATTCAATGCACCGAGAGCAGAACCGCGGATAATAGGAGTATTGTCACCGTCAAATTCATAAGCTGACAACAACTCACGCATTTCCATCTCAACGAGCTCGAGCATTTCTTCGTCGTCAACCATATCACACTTGTTCAAGAATACAACCAAGCGGGGAACGTTTACCTGACGAGCCAAGAGGATGTGCTCACGAGTCTGAGGCATAGGACCATCAGTTGCAGCACAAACGATGATAGCACCGTCCATCTGAGCAGCACCAGTTACCATGTTCTTAACGTAGTCGGCGTGACCCGGGCAGTCTACGTGAGCATAGTGACGAGTTTCAGTTTCATACTCAACGTGAGAAGTGTTAATAGTAATACCTCTCTCCTTTTCTTCAGGAGCGTTGTCGATCTGATCGAAAGACTTAACTTCTGAGAAACCCTTCTTACCCAACACTGTAGTGATAGCGGCAGTAAGAGTAGTCTTACCATGGTCAACGTGGCCGATAGTACCAATGTTCACATGGTCTTTTGAACGTTCAAATTTTTCTTTTGCCATAGCTTTTCTTACTTATTATAATAATGAATAATGTTTATCTTCTCTGCAATAGGAAAATGAGCTGTTAACGAGACTTGAACTCGTGACCTCTTCCTTACCAAGGAAGTGCTCTACCACTGAGCTATAACAGCAACAAAAAAGAGCGGAAGACGGGGCTCAAACCCGCGACCCTCAGCTTGGAAGGCTAATGCTCTATCAACTGAGCTACTTCCGCAATTTTAGTGGGCAAAGATGGATTCGAACCACCGAAGGCGTAAGCCAGCAGATTTACAGTCTGCC
>JAFZDY010000039.1 GCA_017560945.1 Bacteroidaceae bacterium
CGAGGTTGACAGAGTTGATTCCTATTTTTAATTCTTGTTGTCCGATAAAAACCTCCGTTGATTTATTCCCCTATAAGTTCATGTTATCTTTATCATTTTTAGTGCAATGCACTCAACAATACATATGAACGCAGTGACAAGAAACCGTCAGTAGGAATGAGGGGAGACTTGTACATCTTTAAAGTACGCAAGGACAGTGCATTATAATGGTTTACCGGACAGCAATAAAATAATAAAGGCTACTCCTATGTATAGAAGCAGCCTTTATTCATTATTTCAGTATCAACAAAATCCTTTTTCTTACTTCACATTGCCTACCTTGATGAGGTACTCAGCAATCTGTACAGCATTGAGAGCCGCACCTTTCTTGATTTGGTCACCTACAATCCAGAAAGTGAGACCATTCTCGTTGGCCAAGTCCTTACGGATACGTCCTACATAAACAGGATCTTTACCTGCAAGGAAGAGAGGCATAGGATATTCCTTCTCTGCAGGATTATCCATCAACACAAGTCCTTCACCATTGGCAAATGCTTCGCGAGCCTCTTCGGGTGAGATTGGACGCTCAGTCTCCACCCAGATACTCTCAGAGTGAGAACGAAGGGCAGGCACACGCACACACATAGCACTTACCTGAATATCTGAATGCATAATCTTGCGAGTCTCGTTAAACATCTTCATTTCCTCCTTTGTATACCCATTATCAGTGAAGACGTCAATCTGAGGAATAAGATTGAATGCCAATTGATAAGCAAACTTTTCTACAGTAACGGGGTCGCCTGCCAACACTTGACGATACTGCTCATACAACTCATCCATAGCAGCGGCACCAGCACCACTTGCAGCTTGGTAGGTAGCGACATGTACACGTTTGATATGTGAAAGATTTTCGATTGCTTTCAAAGCCACCACCATTTGAATGGTTGTACAATTGGGATTGGCAATCACATTGCGAGGACGATTAAGAGCATCTTCAGGATTAACTTCAGGAACCACTAAAGGTACATCACTGTCCATTCGATATGCACTTGAATTATCAATAAGGACTGCACCATGTTTAGTAATGGTCTCAGTGAACTCTTTCGTTGTACCAGCTCCGGCAGAAGTAAAGGCAATATCCACACCCTTGAAGTCGTCGTTGTGTTGCAAAAGTTTTACCTCAATTTCTTTCCCACGGAAAAGATATTTACGGCCAGCACTGCGCGAAGAACCAAACAACAATAACTCATCCAAGGGGAAATTTCTCTCTTCGAGCACACGCAAAAATTCTTGTCCCACGGCGCCACTCGCACCCACAATTGCTACTTTCATTTTTCTTATCTATATTTTGATTAGTACTATAATATCTTTAAATTGAGAGCGCAAAAATAGAACATTTTACCCTAATACACACAATTTTAATAAACTTTTTGCACTCAGCACTATTTTTTAGCCGACTTTTCCTTACTTTTGCAATAAGATTAAGAGAATAGGCCATGTTATACAACGAATTCGGGCAATGGTTGCGTGAGCAATTTCCCTATAAGGTTCAGAAGATTTCCATCAATGCAGGCTTTACTTGCCCCAACCGCGACGGTACTCGAGGATGGGGAGGATGTACTTATTGCAACAACCAGACATTCAACCCCGAATATTGTCGCACAGAAAAAAGTGTAACCGAACAATTGGAAGAGGGACGTCGATTCTTTGCACACAAGTACCCCGACATGAAGTACTTAGCCTACTTCCAAGCCTACACAAACACCTATGGCGACATCCAACGCCTTATCTCCCTTTACGAGGAGGCTTTATCGTCAAAAGATGTGATAGGTTTAGTCATCGGCACACGCCCAGATTGCATGCCTAGTGATTTACTAAATTATTTAGAAGAGCTCAACCAACGTACATTCTTACTAGTCGAATACGGCATAGAGAGTACTTGCGACGAGACATTGCAACGCATCAATCGCGGCCACACATTTGCAGAGACAAAAGAAGCAATTATAAGAACCTCTTCACGGGGAATCCGTGTGGGAGGGCACGTAATATTGGGATTACCAGGTGAAAGTCATGAGATGATAATAAAACAGGCTCGAGATGTATCATCCTTGCCTTTAACAACCTTGAAATTACATCAATTACAACTCATACGCGGCACTCGCATGGCACACGAGTACGAGTTGAATCCCAATGAATTTCACTTATATGAAGTAGATGAATATATCGACCTCGTTATCGATTACGTAGAAAACCTTCGCCCCGATATAGTGTTGGAAAGATTCGTTTCACAATCGCCACGCGAACTATTGATTGCTCCTGATTGGGGATTGAAAAACCACGAGTTCACCTCTCGTGTGCGCCGCCGTATGGAAGAACGAGGAAGTTTCCAAGGAAAAAGCGTATAAAATCTCCTTTACCCCACCATTCCCTCTGGTAAGTTCATAGTAATGGTGCGCAACTTATGATCCATGTCTGTGATAAATGCCTCTTGTGCAGGGATAAGGAGTTCTTCTCCATTTGGACGATTTACGACAAAAAGGGTATTGATCGTGCTTTCGTCCACCATTTCCACTTCACCCAAATCGCCTAACTGCTCGTCTATGATGCGAAAGCCAACGAAGTAACTCCAAGACAATTCGTCGCTCTCTTCTGCAAATTTAGTAGGGAAATACACCTCTATATTGGTAAACTTTCGTGCTTGTTCTGCCGTATCTACCCCTTCAAACTTTACTAATGCCACCGTATCACTCTTAAAGCGATATTCCTCGATAAAGAAAGGCACCATAATGCCATCCATCAGACACACCAAGTAGTCACATTCATCGACGCGATCAAATATATCGTCAGTAAAATTAAAGGCTATTTCTCCCTTAATACCATGTGGCTTGGCCAATTGGCCAATGCGATATACATCTTCTTTTCTTATCATTACTTAGTTTATTCTTGTTATTCGAGCTCCCAATGCATTGAGGCGTTGTTCTATATCTTGATATCCACGATCGATTTGCTCCACATTATGGATACGACTCACTCCATCAGCGCTTAAGGCGGCGATAAGAAGAGCAATTCCTGCACGAATGTCTGGCGATGTCATCTTACCTCCACGCAATTTGAAATTGTGATCGTGCCCAATAACTACTGCACGATGCGGATCACAAAGAATGATTTGCGCTCCCATGTCTATAAGTTTATCTACAAAGAAGAGACGACTTTCAAACATTTTCTGATGAATGAGTACACTTCCCTTGGCTTGCGTTGCCACTACCAACATCACACTCAACAAGTCTGGTGTAAGACCTGGCCAGGGAGCATCTGCAATAGTCATAATGGAGCCGTCAATGAACGACTCTATTTCGTAGTGATCTTGTGCGGGCACAAAGATATCATCTCCCCTCTGCTCCAATCGGATACCCAAGCGACGAAATGCTTCCGGGATGATACCAAGATTCTCGTATGAAACATCTTTGATAGTTATCTCACTTTGAGTCATCGCAGCCATACCTATAAAACTTCCCACCTCAATCATGTCGGGCAATACAGTATGATCACATCCACTCAACACATCCACACCTTCAATGGTAAGCAAATTGCTGGCAATACCACTGATGCGAGCCCCCATACGATTGAGCATTTTACAAAGTTGCTGTATGTATGGTTCACAAGCAGCATTGTAAATGGTGGTTTTACCCTTTGCTAATACAGCAGCCATTACGATGTTGGCTGTACCTGTCACCGAGGCTTCATCCAACAACATATCAGCCCCCACAAGTCCTCCCTCGGGTGCTACTAACTCAAAAACTCCTTGTTCTGGATTATAGGTGAAAGCAGCACCTAACTTTTCAATACCCAACAGGTGAGTATCTATGCGGCGACGACCAATTTTGTCTCCCCCAGGCTTCGATATAAGAGCCTTTCCAAAACGTGCAACAAGAGGGCCGAGCAGCATCACCGAGCCGCGCAAACTACTGCACTTCTGCATAAATTCCTCACTCTGTATGTAAGAAAGGTTCACTTCATCTGCCTGGAAGGTATAGGTATCCATTTGATTACGTGCCACCTTCACACCCATGTCTCGCATCAATTGGATAAGGTTGTTCACGTCCAATATGTCAGGCACATTGTGCACCGTTACCTTTTCCGCAGTAAGCAAAGTAGCACACAGGATTTCAAGCACTTCGTTCTTCGCGCCCATCGGGCGTATTTCGCCACTCAGTTTGTGGCCACCTTCAATCACAAATGAAGCCATATCGTATTTTTTTGAGGGGTAATGGTTATGAGTTATATATTACGAGGAGTTTCCACAGTTTTTATAGAAGAAAAGTTTATTTCTTGCGAGCAGGTCTACGACGTTGTTGAGCCATAGCGGCACGATGGCGCTGAGCTGCAGTAGGTTGCAATTCATTTATTTCCAAATCTTCTTCGCGAAGGGAAATGGCACCATTGGTATAGTCTTCCAAGTCGGTTATAAGTTTGCGAATCTCTACAGAATCCTTATTCCATGTGATGAAATTCTTACGCATTTGTATGGCTATAAGGTGTATAAGTTGCGCTCTTTCTTCTCCTTCTGGCATCTCTACAGCCTTGTGTATCAAGTCTTCAAGCAGACGTCCATAATGGCGATAACGTATGCGTCCATTGGCATAAGGAATACGTTCAGGATTACAATGAAGCGAATCTGGGCGTACGACCTCATAAGGGTAATCTATGTCGAGTTTAAAGTCGGACATAATAGCCAAATGATCCCACAATTTTTGTTTGAAGTCGGGCATATCCTTCAACAAGGGAAACATATTTCCCATTATTTTGACGATGGTATTGGCACATCTTTGACGTTCGTCCCTATCCTCTATCGTAAGGGCATGATCTACCATCTTCTGCACACTGCGTCCATACTCAGGCAAGGCCAAATGTCGTTCTTGGGTATTGTATTTCATTATCGGATTGGATATACTATACTGATGAAATTTTACTTTTTTTCGTTTATTTATTGAGGAGTGTCTCCAAGAATCTTTGATTTGGCTACAGTAGCCACAAATTCCTTTAGATAGAAAGGTTCGAAGTAGGCCACATCCTTGTAATCCTCCACAGCAATAGCCTTTTCAGCCAAAGGGCACATCATCTTCGCCAAGGGGCGTATATTAGGAATGAAGTGTGCATTAGGGTGTTGTATCTTAGCACTGCACTTTGCGGCTCCGTTTCCAAAGAAATATACAGGGTGCTGTTCAAGGTACTCAAGGTAGGTGGATTCGTCCACGACATCAGCTGCAGTAGGACGCACGACACGTAGTGCTCTGTCATAAATGGCGGCATACACTTCCATGCGACGAGCATCTATCATAGGACAGAGCAAGGCATCATCGGGCAATTCATGACGAAGAAGCACAGGCACACACATCACCTCCAATGTAGGAAGACCAATAAGAGGAAGACTACGACCATAGCACACACCCTTGGCCATAGACACTCCAATGCGCAAACCTGTGTACGATCCTGGCCCACAACTGACAGCCACTGCATCCACTGGGATAGCGTGACTATCGGCAAATGAGAGGGCCTCATCTATAAACACTCCCAACTTGATGGCATGCTGTTGGCCCTCAGGTTCCTCTTGACTAAAAATGGTGGCACCATCTTGACTAAGCGCCACTGAACAGACCTCAGTGGAGGTCTCTATATGCAATATACACGACATGCTCTACCTTATATATATAATTATGCGGGAGCAAAGATAATGCAAACCGAGCGGACTGCAAAGACTTTTTATGCTTTTTTGGCTTCAAGGCAACCTTCCTTCCAAAAAGTTTGTTTACCTTTGCCACCAAAAGATAGGGGAAACGCTATGCATAAGAATGTATTTCACCCTACTTTATAATTCAAAACGACCTCAATAACAACTATATGAACGAAATATTGGATCTTGTAAACGAGATGTCCCCATACCTATTGCTGGGATTTCTATTGGCTGGGCTGATGCGCACCTTTGTCCCCACACACCTTTACCACCGATACTTGGGAAAAGCCACCTTCCGCTCTGTAGTGAATGCTATGTTGCTGAGCCTGCCAGTACCCTTGTGCTCATGTGGTGTAATACCCACAGCTATGTCTTTGCGCAAGCAAGGAGCCTCAAAAGGTGCTACTGTGTCCTTCCTCATCGCGACACCTCAGACAGGTATAGACTCCATCATAACCACCTACTCACTTATGGGATTGCCCTTTGCACTACTGCGTCCCTTGGCAGCTATCGTCACCTCGTTATTGGGAGGACAACTAACCAATTGGTTAGACTACAATACCCCACCACATCCCTCTGCACCTGAGGCGAATGAGAACGAACACCACCCTAAAGGATTATGGGCACGACTTCAACAATCGCTCCACTATGCTTTTGTGGAAATGATGCAAGATATAGGCAGATGGTTGGTCATGGGACTCATCATTGCAGGACTCATTACAGCTTTCGTACCCGATTCTTTCTTTGCCCTACTTGCAGACAACACATTGCTTAGCATCCTGTTGGTATTGATTTGCGCCGTACCTATGTACTTATGCGCCACAGGTAGCATACCCATTGCCGTTGCACTGATACTAAAGGGATTATCGCCAGGCACCGCACTGGTATTACTGATGGCAGGTCCTGCTGTGAACGTAGCCTCCATGTTGGTCGTTAGGAAGATAATGGGCCTACGAACTCTACTCATTTACCTACTGTCTGTGGTTGGTGGGGCCATCATCTTTGCCCTCAGTGTGGACTATATACTGCCACGCCAATGGTTCACTTCACACTTGGAGCAAATACACACATGTTGCCACGAACACACACATTGGTTCAACATCGGTTGCTCGATTCTTTTACTAATACTCCTTCTCAATGCACTTTATCGCAGATACTTCCACAAGGGGGGATGTGGGCATCATCATTGTCACTGCCAGGACGAAGCCTGCCATTGTAGCAATCAGGAGGGAGAAGTGCTCACCTTGCACATCAAAGGCATGAGTTGTAACCATTGTCGAGCCAATGTAGAGAAAGTAATAAAGGAGATACCAGGAGTCACACATGTAAAAGTTAGTCTCACTGATTCACAAGCCATTATATATGGACAAGCATCACCTGAAGCCATCCACCAAGCAGTAGAGAGCATAGGCTTTGATGTAGAGGATTAAGGGAGTGGGAGTATTCCCCTCTTAATGCCTTACACAAGTCGTAAAAAACAAGACACATAACTTTTTTGCCAAGATGTGTAAAAGTCATTTTCAGACATTCTACACATCACGTCCTCCATTACCAATATTGTAAACTTTGTTTAAAATAATTTTCTCCCCTACCTGCCAATATTTTTTTGTCTGTAGGCAAAAAATCTTTGTTAAATACACTAAAAAAAAAGGACGATATTCGGTCACTCCGAGAATTCTTTGTTACTTTGCATAGAATATAGTAATAAGAGAACACGCGCGCGTATGAAAACTACACTCAAATTAGTATTGTTCTACCTCCTCTATCAGTTCCTCTTTGGGACAATGATGACAGGCCTATCCTTTATATGGCCCATCAGTGTTTCTAGCCAACTTGGATGGTCACTGATACTCCCCGCGGTAGTTATGCCCATACACCTTGTGTTGGGAGGATACATACATTTGAGACAAGCATTGCGTCCCGTAAAGTTTGACGTCATGCTCAGCGGTGTAGTGTGCATAGTAGGAGCCATCATGTGTTGCAATGCACTGAGTGGGCTCATCGTGTTGCCCGATTGGCTTGCCAATGACTTCACCTCCCTCAGTTACAATCCCGTAGGCATAGCAGGATTGGTAATATTCGGGCCATGGGTAGAAGAACTCTTGTTCCGAGGCGCCATATTGCCCGCATTTGATCGCGGAGACGAAAATCCGTGGAGAGGCATCCTGCTCTCGGCTCTGGCTTTCGGCCTCATACACATCAATCCCGCGCAAGTATTCTTTGGTTTCCTTATGGGAATAGCACTTGGATGGGTGACAGTGCAATCACGTAGCCTATTGCCCGCCATAGTGGGACACGTAATAAACAATGGTCTGAGCGTTATGGAGTTAAGAGCCTCTGCAAACAATATGACAGACGTTGGCATACAATCGTACTCCATCGGTACGCTATTATTCTTAACAATCCTCGGATTAGGTGTAGCCCTCATAGCAGGACGCCAACTGGAAAAAGAAGTAGCATAGAAAAACGAAATAATAATAAATTAAAATAACTTACTTAAAAAGAGATGAAAAGACTGATGAAAGGTTTGCTGGTCGCACTAATGGTGTGTTGCAGCATCAATGTGCTTGCCCAAGAAGCACAACCCATACCCACAGATCCGAATGTGCGTATCGGTAAATTGGAAAACGGAATCACATACTACATTCGACACAATAGCCTCCCCGAGGGACAAGCCGATTTCTATATAGCACAGAAGGTAGGCTCTATGCAAGAGGAAGACAACCAACGCGGATTGGCACACTTCCTCGAGCACATGTGTTTCAACGGTACCGACCACTTCCCCGGTAACGGACTTCGCGAATACCTGGAAAACATAGGTGTAAAGTTTGGTGCAAACCTTAATGCCTATACAGCCCTGGATGAGACCGTATACAACATCAACAATGTCCCCATCCACAAGGTTCCCGAGGCTATCGATTCATGTCTATGGATACTACGCGATTGGAGTGATGGTCTCACCTTAGGCGAAGAGGAAATTGACAAAGAGCGTGGCGTTATCCACGAAGAATGGCGCACACGCATGGAGGCCACTATGCGAATATACGAGAAGGTATTCCCCGTAATATACCCCGATAGCAAATACGCATATCGACTTCCCATCGGCACAATGGAAGTAGTGGACAACTTCCCCTACAATGTATTGCGCGAATATTATGAGACTTGGTATCGTCCCGACCAACAAGGAATTATTGTGGTAGGAGACTTTGATGTAAACATGATGGAAGAGAAAATCAAGGCAATCTTCTCCAGCATCAAGATGCCCGCCAATGCAAAAGAGCGCGTATACTATCCCGTCCCCGACAACAAAGAACCCATTGTAGCCATTGCTACCGATAAGGAACAGCCACAAACCGTCATCCAATACATGATGAAGCATGAGGCTATCCCCACCGAAGCCAAGAACGACATCAACTATCTGGTATTGTACTATGCCAAGAGTATGATGAGCCGTATGTTCGATACTCGTTTCAAGGAGATTGTTGAACAAAGTGCCAATCCTCCTTTCATGGGAGCCACCGTATTCGACGGAGGTTACATGATTTCCAAGACCAAGGACGCCTTCACTGGATACACCGTATGTAGAGAAGATGGTGTAGAAGAAGCCTTTGCCACCCTCGTTCGTGAAATGGAACGTGCACGTCGCCATGGTTTTACCGTAGGTGAATATGAGCGTGCAAAGGCCAACTACCTACGTTCTATTGAAAATGCTTACAACGAACGTGAGAAGACCAAGAACACCGACTATGCAGAGGAGTACGTGACACACTTCATCGACAACGAGCCTATCCCCGGCATCGAAACTGAATATAGTTTGATGAATATGATTGCCCCACAAATTCCTGTAGAGGCCATCAACGAGATAATGCAAAGTTTCATGAGTGATAGCAACCTCGTCATCACCGTATTTGCACCCGAAATCGAAGGACTTACCTACCCTTCAAAAGAACGTATACTCGAAATAGTTGAACAAGTGAAGGCAGAAACAATTGAACCCTATGTAGACAATGTTTCTAACGAGCCACTCATCAGCGAGTTGCCTCAAGCAGGTAAAGTAGTCAAGGAAACAGAGGGTATGTATGATTCTAAGATCTACACATTAAGCAATGGAGTCAAGGTAATCGTAAAACCCACAGAGTTCAAGAGCGACGAAATCCATATGACGGCCTTCAGTGCTGGAGGTAATAGTTTGCTTCCCACTCAGGACATCATCAACATCGAGGTCATCAACGACGTATGCGAACTTGGCGGACTTGGTAATTTCAACACCACCGACCTTATGAAGGCATTGTCAGGCAAGATTCTCAAAATCACTCCCTACATCAATGCAGTAGAAGAAGGTTTCAATGGAAGTTGCTCACCCCAGGACCTCGAAACTCTGATGCAATTGACATACCTCATGTTTACGGCACCTCGAATGGATGATGCCGCATTCGAGTCATTCAAGAACCGTCTTAAAATATCTCTGCAAAACCAGGAGTTGGATCCCATGACCGCTTTCAGCGACACGCTCACTATTGCCCTCTACGACAAGCATCCGCGTGCCATCAACTTCAAGAAAGAGATGGTTGACCAGATTGACTACGCTCGTACTATGGAAATGTATAGCGAACGATTTGCAGATGGAGACGACTTCACCTTCCTTTTCGTAGGAAATGTCGACGAGTCTACAGCCCTCCCCATCTTTGAGCAATATCTGGGTGCTCTCCCCACCAAGAAGGGAGCCGAGAAGTTCGATGCAAAGGCAAATCCCCTTATCCGCAAGGGTGAATATAGCAACAACTTCGTTCGCCCCATGGAATTGCCTAAGAGTACTGTATTCCTCCTCTACACAGGTAAGGACAAGTATACCACTCGCAATAAGATGATGATGAGCATCTTCTCTCAAATCATGGACATGGTATATACCGAAAGTGTACGCGAGAGAGAAGGTGGTACTTATGGTGTGAGTGTATCAGGAAGTTTCAATCACTATCCCAACACCGAGGCTCGTCTTCAAATCTACTTTGATACCGACCCCGAGCGTCGTGCACGCATGGTGGAGGTCATCCGTCAAGGTTTGGACGAGTTTGTGGAGAATGGTCCCAACCCCGAGCAATTGGCTCGTGTGAAGGAATTCATGCTGAAGACATTCAAAGAAAACCAAATTGAGAATTCTTATTGGTTGAGCAGACTGAAAGAATACTACTGGCATGGTACCGATGCCGTGAAGGATTACGAAAAGACATTAAACAGCATCACTGGTAAGGATCTTCAGAAGTTTGCCAAGAAACTCATCAAGCAAAACAATTGCATTGAAGTAAGTATCAGCGGAACAAAGTAATTAAAAATACAAACCCACCTTCAGAGCCCCTCCATGTAGAGGGTTGAGGGTGGGTTTTATATACATCATCATATGAAAGCACATCTATTCCTTACAACCGCATTGTGCCTCACCATGGCCACCAGTAGTGCATCGGCACAACAAAAAGTATCGTCATCTGCAGGCTACCCCATCACCCCCGTATCATTTACAAAAGTAAAGGTAACAGACGACTTTTGGGGACAACGACTCCAAGCAAGCCGCAAAGTGACCATTCCCCTCGCCTTCAGCAAGTGCGAGGAGACAGGACGCTACACCAACTTCACTCGCTCGGCTTTGATGATGGAGTTGCAGAACAATCCTGCACTAAAGGATGACCCTGCTTATGCAGAAGTGGCTCAAGGCGTAAAAATAGAAGGATACTCTTTTGACGACACCGACGTGTACAAGACCATCGAGGGAGCAAGTTATTTGCTACAAACCTATCCCGACAAAAAGTTGAAGAAATACATCGATAGTGTACTTGTCATAGTAGCCTCGGCACAAGAGCCAGACGGTTATCTGTACACGGCTCGCACACAAAACCCCGCCAACCCACACGAATGGGCGGTGGGCAATCGTTGGGAGAAAGTGGAGGACTTGAGTCACGAGTTTTATAACCTTGGACACATGGTGGAGGGAGCCATTGCTCACTACCAGGCCACTGGTCAACGAAACTTCCTCGACATTGCCATTCGCTATGCCGATTGTGTATGTCGCGAAATTGGCGATGGAGAAAACCAACAAGTCTATGTCCCTGGTCATCAGATAGCCGAGATGGCGTTGGCCAAACTTTACACCGTCACAGGTGAAAAGAAGTACCTCGATATGGCCAAGTTCTTCCTTGACAAGCGTGGTCGCACCTCACGTCGCGATCAATATAGCCAGGCTCACCAACCCGTAGTAGAACAAAGCGAAGCAGTAGGACACGCCGTGCGCGCAGCATACATGTATAGTGGTATGGCCGATGTGGCAGCCCTCACAGGCGACGAGGACTACATCCATGCCATCGACCGCATTTGGGACAACATTGTGGGTAAGAAACTCTACATCACTGGCGGTATTGGTGCCACCTCAAGTGGCGAAGCCTTTGGAAACAACTACGAATTGCCCAATATGTCGGCCTATTGCGAAACTTGCGCAGCCATTGGCAATGTGTACATGAACTACCGTCTCTTCCTCCTTCATGGAGAGAGCAAGTACTACGATGTGCTTGAGCGTTCACTCTACAACGGCCTTATCTCGGGCGTATCACTCGAGGGAGACGGTTTCTTCTACCCCAACCCCTTGGAATCCATGGGTCAGCACCAGCGACAAGCATGGTTTGGTTGCGCTTGTTGTCCTTCAAACATCTGCCGTTTCATCCCCTCATTGCCTGGCTATGTCTATGCAGTGAAGGACAACAACGTGTATGTAAACCTCTTTGTGAGCAATACTGCCACCTTGGAGGTCGATGGAAAGAAACTTACCCTTTCGCAACAGACAAACTATCCGTGGGATGGTGCCATTGGCCTTACCATCGATCGTGCGACTGGACGCGACTTTGCACTAAAGTTGCGCATCCCAGGTTGGGTGAAGGGAGACGTCGTCCCCTCCGACCTCTACACCTACAATGACAACAAGCGCCTCGACTACACCATCAGCGTCAATGGCGAGGAGGTGGAAAAGACAGTGACCGAGGACGGCTACCTCACCATCAATCGTCGTTGGAAGAAGGGAGACCGCATCGAGTTGAACTTCCAGATGGAGGCACGCACAGTGAAGGCTCATCCCCAAGTGGGAGCCGACCGAGGACGCTTGGCCATCGAGCGAGGTCCCATCGTCTACTGTGCCGAGTGGCCCGACAATGACTTCGACATCATGACCCTCTTGCTCAATCGCAATCCTCAGTTCGAGGAGGTACGTCGCGACGACCTTCTCTATGGCATCACCCAGTTGAAGACCCAGGCACAAGTCCTCGACTACGACACAGAGGGTCGCCTGCAGACAAAGGATGTGACACTCACCCTCATCCCCTACTACGCATGGGCTCACCGAGGTAGTGGAAAGATGTCTGTATGGTTGCCTGCCAACCTCAGCGCCACACGTCCTGGTGTACCTCCCACAACCGCTTCGCAAAGCAAGATAGACGCCTCTACGAGGACATCGGCCATGTCGTCCATCAAGGACGGCTTGTTGCCCAATGGCTCCGACGACCGCTCCATCCCCTATTACCACACATGGCCCAAGCAAGGTGGCACTGAGTGGCTCACCTATACTTTCCCCAAGGAGATGAAGGTATCGGCTTGCACCATCCATTGGTTCGACGATGGCCCTTGGGGAGGATGTCGTGTGCCCAAGGCATGGCGCATCCTCTACCTTAACGAGCGTGGCGAATGGACACCTGTACACAACATCACTCCCTACGGACGTGCAAGGGGCGAAGCCAACACAGTACAGTTCGACGCCATTACTACCACTTCCTTGAAATTGGAGATTGACCAACCCGACAAGCACTCCATCGGCCTTTATGAATGGGAGGTAAAGTAGTGAATAGGGAGACCCTACCCCCCTACCCCCTCCCTCTATGGAGGGGAGTAAAATGTGCTTGCATATTTTAAGGCACGCAGATGCGATAGATGACCACAGATCTATTATTTATTGCTTGCATTTTTAGGCACAGATTTTACGGATAAACGCGAATTTATTTTGTCTAAATAATAAAAATGGCAGACGATGTGTCTGCCCTTATATTTTAGTGCCACATGGCAATATTTATCCACGTCATAAGCGTCTAAAGAATCATATATGCAATAAAAAGGAATCCGCGTCATTCGCGAAGTTCCCTTGAGCAATAGCGAAAAATCCGCGTCTAAAAAATGATGCAAGCAGGAGTAACCATTAGTAACCACTCGTCACTATTCCTACTCACTCGCAATCTCTGCATCGAGTTGCAATTGGCGGGCAAGTTCCTCGCGGGAACTGAACTTTTGTTCGCCACGGATGCGTCGGACGAACTCGATGCGCAGATGTTCGCCATACAGGTCGCCATCGAATTGCAACAGGTGTACCTCTATGGTGCGATGCACATCGTCGTCGATGGTAGGTCGACAACCTATGTTGAGCATACCCTTGTATGTATGGTCGCCCACGTGCACACGCACGGCATACACTCCGTCGGCAGGGACGAGTTTCCATCCGTCGCACACCTGCAGGTTAGCCGTAGGAAAACCCAAGGTGCGACCTATCTGCTGACCTGTAGCCACGCGTCCACAGAGGGAATAGTTGTACCCAAGGCAACGGGTAGCCACGTCCACCTTGCCCTCCTCCAGCAATGCACGCACGGCAGACGAGCTCACGTGCATCTCCTCCAGTCGGCAAGCCTCGGCACGCACCACCTCCATGCCCAATTCCTTAGCATAGCGCACATAGTCATCGAAGCCCTCGGCACGATTGTGGCCAAATCGGTGGTCATACCCTATGACCAACACACGCACGTGCAATCGGTCGCGCAACACCTGTTGCATAAAGTCGCGAGCCGATAGTGTGGCCAACTCACGCGTGAAGGGCAGAGCCACACAGACATCCACCCCTGTATCGGCCAACAGGCGACACTTCTCGTCAAAGGTCGATAGCAGGCGAGGTTGATAACCGGTCCTCATCACCATGCGCGGGTGCTCGGTAAAGGTCACCAGCATCGATGACAATTCTCGTCCCTTCGCTTCGCGACACACCTGTTCGATGAGGAACCTGTGCCCACAATGCACCCCATCGAAGAAACCTATGGTAGCCACCGCAAGCGACAACTCTCCGTCCTCCACTCTATCTATGTCGGTTATAAGCCTCATATATTCACTCACACACTCTCTCCTTGCCTTGAATTTTTAAGGGAGGTTCTATAAATTAGCTTGTGATGATATCCATACACCTCATTTTTCACATAACGCCTGCAAAGGTAACTATTTTCGCTGATACAATAAAGAGGGTCGACAAGAAAAACAAGAATAAAGCATGTAAAAAAACACTCAAATGTTTGCATATATCACCAAATAGCCGTACCTTTGCAGAGCAAAATCCGATAGCGGTATTTAGCACGGGCTTTTAGCTCAGTTGGTTAGAGCAACAGACTCATAATCTGGAGGTCCTTGGTTCAAGCCCAAGATGGCCCACAATAAAGGAAAGCGTTAATTGCAATATACACAAGCAGTTAGCGCTTTTTTGTGTTTGAAAGTGACGAGGGGAGTGAAATGACTTGCTAATGACATTTTTCATCTGCAGATGAAGAATTGACTTGCTAATGACATTTTTCATCCGCAGATTGCGCAGATAACGCGGATTCCTTTTTCTCCTCCTCCCTTGAACCTTAAACTTTGAACTTTTAATCCTCTAATTCTTTAGGCACGGATTTCGCGGATTTTTTCGCTATTGCTCAACAACTCGTCACGGATTTATTTTCTTCTACAGGATAAAATTTTTATCTGCGTTATCTGCGTTATCTGCGGATGCAGAATTGCCACGTGCCGCATGGCTCCTTTGAACCTTGAACTTTGAATTTTGAACCTTGAAGTTTGACTTGCGTAGCTTGATGAGAGCTTTGCTCGAACTAATTTATTAATCCGCGTTATCTGCGCAATCTGCGGATGAAGAATTGTCCACGTGCCGCATGGAAATCCGTGTCATCCGTGTCATCCGTGCCTAAAAAATGTAGCATCCGCATGGCCCCTTGAACTTTGAATTTTGATGGGGGACGAAGGGACGAAGGATAATAAAAAAAAAAGAGGGATGCACCTATGTACATCCCCCCCCTTGTATTTGATAGTTCTTTGTATCTTACTTGCTCATCACGAAACTTACGTTGATGCTCTCAATGGCGGCATCAAGTCTTTGGTAGAGTTCATCTACGAGTTCTTGCTTGGTGATGTCGAGTTGGCCACGCTGAGCCAACATAGCTACGCTCATGTTAGTAAAGAAGTTGGTGAATGCAGAGGTTGACATATACATGTGGAATTGGGAGTTGTCAACATCTTGGAAGGCATAGAGCACCACGTCGCGATATACAGGGTTGCGCTTGCTCATGAGGATAGTCATTTGGTTACCCTCTACGGCGATGGGAGCCTTGGTCTCCACCAAGTGACCATCGTAGTAGCAATTGTAGCTGATGGTGTCAGCAGCAGGGAACTCCACGTTGAAGAGGATGTTCTTCATCATCTTGTCCATCTCCTCACCATTCAATGTAGCGAAGCTGAACTTGTGACCTGCAAATTCGTGCTCTTTCTCCGAACCTTTCACATTGCTTACGTAAGTCTTGATGTAGTCGTACTTCTGACCAGCGAGGTCGAGAGATTGCTTGATGCGGAGCCAAGCATCAGAATTCTTTTTTCTATCAGTTAAATAATGTGTAAAAGTCATTATGTCACCATATTCTGTACCATTAGGAGCATAAGTCAAACGCATAGCTGTGTAACGAGAAAGACCTTGTGCAACATCAACGTCAGGGATAATGCTTATAACCAAATCACCAAATACCTTATAAGTCTTTCCACTTACTTCTGATACAAAATCATTTACTTCGGATACATATCCTGTAAAAGCAGACGTACCATCCTCATTGAAGTTCTGGATAAGCATATCATTTTCAGCAGCTGTAAATGCATTTGTACATACCCACATACCTACAATCTCATCAGCGAGGTCATTTGCGCAATAGTTGTAAGTAAAGCGCAAACCAGTCTTGCGATCTACGAGTGAGAAGGCTTGGCCAGGGATGATGTCGAAGCTACCCTCGTAATTGTCATTATCCTCGAAGGTCATAGTCATCTTGTTGTTCTCCACCTTAATGGTACCACGTACATTTTCCCAGTACTCACCATCCTCCACACCAGTTGAGATGGCGGTTCCATCGGCACTGATGACCAACGCCTCGGCATAGTTGGAAGTGAAGCAAGTCCATGTACCTACGAGGTCAGCAGAGTGATCTACGTGGATGCAATCGTCGTGCTCCTCAGAACAGCTTGCAAAGCCACACATTGCCACAAGGGCAAGAATCATGAATTTGAAATACTTTTTCATATTACTTTAAAAAATTTGAATAATTGATATTTTTTAGGGCGACAAATGTACGACAATATCGCGAATATTCTACACCGAGATTTAGAAAAAAATGCATATTGTACATATTTTTGTGGGTAAAAGCCCCAGTGTCGCAAATCGCGACGGTGGTTTTGTCTTCTCCGTCCATCTGCATTTGCAATGCGAAGGGACGGTGATGAAGAATTGACTTGCTAATGACATTTTTCATCCGCAGATTGCGCAGATAACGCGGATTCCTCTTTTTATGCTTGCATATTTTTAGGCACGGATGGCGCGGATTTTTTCGCTATTGCTCAACAACTCGTCACGGATTTTTTCTTCTACAGGATAAAATTTTTTATCTGCGTTATCTGCGTTATCTGCGGATGAAGAATTGCCACGTGCCGCATGGCTCCCCTGTCCATCTGCGTTTGCAACGCGAAGGGACGGTGATGCTCATGCACAAGAGGGATACAAAAATAGCGGCCTTCGGCACACTGAATAGTGCTGAAAACCGCTTGATGTCACAACGGGAGCGAAGTAAAACCTCAGATTTTACCCCCCCATTTGTTAATATTTGTCACCATATATATAAGTTTCTTTGTTTCCATGAAGTGTATTGAATTGTCAACGATTTTGCAAATGTAGCGATAATTTTCCGAAGGGCAAAGGGATGGCTCACTTTTTTATACGGGTGCTTGAAGAGGGGTATTGCCGATGAAAATTTTTTAGTGGACGGAGGAGAAAGTTTTAAAAGGTGGAGCAAAAAAACATTTTCAATGGTCGAGATATACGACAGAAGCAACCATGAGAACATAACCGACAAATAGACAATTAGACAATTAGACAATTAGACAATTAGACAATTAAACATGAAGAGTATATCATTGCGGTTCAATTAAAACATGTAAATATATTTCATTA
>JAFZDY010000040.1 GCA_017560945.1 Bacteroidaceae bacterium
CCGTCAGGAAGGAAGTGGATATATTCCGACCATCGTCATCTATTCGTGCATGGAAGAGTGCGAGAAAATGCTGAAATCGGAAAACAATCTGAAAAAGCTCCTCTCCATCACCACCACCATTTGCATCCTCATCGCCCTCTTCGGTGTGTGGTCGATGATTATGCTCACCTGTGAACAGAGAAGAAAGGAGATTGCCGTACGCAAGGTATTCGGTGCTACTACGAAAGACATCCTCGATATGTTCTTCCTCGAATACATGGCGCTGCAAGGAGCGGCGGCTCTCGTAGCCTTCCCCATCGGCTATGCCTGCATGAAACCATGGCTGGAGCAATACGTGGTGCAGACCTCCATCCCGTGGTGGATATACGTCGGCATCTTCATGGCCGTAGCCCTGCTTGTGGCCCTCTGCGTCGGTTGGCGCGTGTGGAAAACGGCCAAGGCCAAACCCGCAGATGAGATTGCCAAGGGAAGAGGGTAAGAAATGGAAATAGTTAAGTCACCAAATTGTAAACAACCAAATAGTAAATTATGCTCATACATTATCTAAGTCTCGCATGGGACCAGTTGAAGAAGTACCGCCTACAATCGATGGTCAGTATCGTAAGTCTTGCCATTGGCTTTGCTTGTTTTGCCCTGGCGGCCATGTGGATAAAGTACGAAACCACATACGACGCATTTCACAAGGATGCGGATGATATCTATTGCCTAATGCGCAAGGACAAAGGTATCTCAGGAGGATACTCTTCATGGAGTTCTACTATACCAGTAAGTGATTCTATTATTGCCCGTTGTCCAGAAATTGATAAGTATATGGTCTTTTTTTGGTCCAGTAACTTTCGACGTGCGACATCAATGGAGAACGATTCAATTTACCTTGAGAATACGACTACATTGTATTGCGATAGTTCTTTTTTTGATTTCTTCCCAGTAAGATTCTTGATTGGAAACAAAGACTTTTTGTTAGAAGATAATAAAATTGCTATTACTCAAGAAGCAGCTCGGAAATTATGGAAAAATGAGAACCCCATTGGTAAACGACTAACGATTGGAGCATATAATAATAATGAATTTATAGTAGCAGCAGTAGTAGAAGGGTGGGGCGAGCACACCAATATACCATTCTCTTTTATCCAGAATTTAAGTCCGCATGACAATTCTGGTCCTTTTAGCTATCGTAATTACGCTCTTCGTTTACATCCCAATGTAGATATAGAGAAACTGAACGAGAAATTGGCAGCTTTGCCAATGTTTAATCTTCCTCGTCATAATCCGATGGAAATGGATTGTGTATGGTCGGTACTTCCATTGACCAAGTTGCATCAGGTGAATGCTAAACGAAACAAATCTTTTCAATTAAATCATATTTATCTATTTTCTATTGCGGGTGGATTATTAATCTTGTGTGGTCTTCTGAACTATCTTACTATGTTTATCAACCGTCTTTTCATCCGCAAACGAGAGATTGCCCTACGCAGGGTGTTTGGCGCATCAAGCGGACATCTGATGACTCAGTTCCTCGTCGAATATGGTTTGGTACTCGTCATCGCCATGTTATTAGGGTTCTTCATATTGAATGCCTCCTTAGATTGGTTCTGCACCTTGTCCAAGTTGCCTTACGAACTCGGATATATCTATGGCGAGTGCTTCATCTATATGCTTGTGGTTATAGCCGTCTCGTTTCTTGTCTCCATACCGTTCATCACATATTTCCGCAGACAATCGTTACAAATAGCCATTACTGGAGTAGGCGGACTTGCTCATTACAATATATTCCGCCGCATCAGTACCTGCTTCCAGATAGGTATTGCCTTCTTCTGTATATTTTGTACGGTGGTATTGCAAAAGCAGTTGAATGAACTTCGCCATGGTGATATTGGTTTTGACCACGAGCGCACTGTAGAAATTACCATTTTCCATGAAGAGGGATTTGATGATGAAAAGGAATCTTTTCTTCATTATCTCCGTCAACAACCCGAATTAGAGAGTCTCTTCAACGGATATCCGCTTTATCCGCGTGGTCCAATCACAAGTTATATTGTCAAAAAAAGTGGAGAGATAGATTTGAATGTACAAACAGCCAGTATCACGGCTTACTATGATTGGGATGGTGAACTAAGCCGTTTCCATAACCTTCGCTTGATAGAAGGTCGATTGTTACAACCGGGTGAGGATCCTTCTAATGTAGTTATCAATGAATCTACCGCTAAACTGTATGATTGGGATTCTCCCATTGGTAAGCGTATTCTTAATGGATTAACCGTAGTGGGAGTGGTAAAAGACTTTAAGAATAATGGTCCTACCATGCCTGCACAACCCTCCATATTGGTTCAAAAAAGAGAGGAAGACCCCTCCCATTATGTACTGAAGTACTCCGCTGGCAAATGGAGTGACCATCAGAAAAAATACGAGGAACACATTAAGAGTACTGGTAACAATTTGTATATTTCGTTTCTTCCCATAGAAGACAAGTTCAATGCCAACCTTGTTAGTGAAGACAACCTTCAAACTCTACTCTCCATCACCACAGGTGTCTGCATCCTCATCGCCCTCTTCGGTGTATGGTCGATGATAATGCTCACGTGTGAGCAACGTCGCAAGGAGATTGCCATCCGTAAGGTGTATGGTGCGACTACGAAGGACATCCTCGACATGTTCATCATCGAATACATGACCTTGCAAGGTATAGCGGCCATAGTAGCCTTCCCCATCGGCTACGCTTGCATGAAGACATGGCTGGAGCAATACGTGGTACAAACGGAAATCTCGTGGTGGATATACGTGGGCATCTTCCTCGTCGTTGCCCTGCTCGTAGCCCTTTGCGTCGGTTGGCGTGTATGGAAAACAGCCAAGGCCAAACCCGCAGATGAGATTGCGAAGGGAAGAGGGTAAGAAATGGAAATAGTTAAGTCACCAAATTGTAAACAACCAAATAGTAAATTATGCTCATACATTATCTAAGTCTCTCATGGGACCAGTTGAAGAAGTACCGCTTGCAATCAGCGGTTAGTATCGTAAGTTTGGCCATCGGCTTTGCCTGTTTCGCACTGGCCAGCATGTGGATAAAGTATGAGACAACGTATGATGCGTTTCATAAGGATGCGGACAGAATGTATTTCCTTACAGAAGACAGGAGCATGTTGGGAAACCAAAGTGAAGTGGAAAATCGTATAAACAAGGCTTTTTGCGACACCCTCTTCAAACATTGTCCCGAGATTGTAGAGATGACCAAGTTTGAATATCGGAATCTGTTTGATGCAAATGATGCATCTTGTTATGGCATACTCTGCGACAGCAGTTTCCTTGATTTCTTCCAAATAAAGTTTCTAGCAGGCGACCGTGGATTTCTGAAACGTGAAGGCGAAGTGGCCATCACCCGCGAAAGAGCCGAGGAACTATGGCCCTATGAAAGCCCTTTGGGAAAGGAAATCATATATGCGTATGAGAAGCGGAGAGTTATCACTGCCGTTGTAGAAGGTTGGGGTGAACATACCAATACACCTTTTGACTTTATCAGTGGAAACATGAATCCGGATGATTTTTCTGTTTGCCACTGTGCTGTCCGTCTCTCGCCTCACGCCGATGTGCGGCATATCAACCAACGCATTGATACACTTAAAATAATATCCAGTATTCGGGATAAATATGGAGAACTGATCCACAGGCGTCCTATGGGTAGTTTTGAATTGATTCCTGCCACGAAACTCAGACACAGGCTTTCAGTTGAAGACACCCGGATGGAAGTTCAAATTCACCACATCTATCTGTTTGCTCTTGCAGGAGGATTGCTTATCCTATGCGGATTGCTCAACTACCTGACCATGTTTGTCAACCGTCTCTTCATCCGTCAGCGCGAAATAGCCCTGCGCACGGTGTTCGGTGCCACGGGTTGGGATTTGATGGCACAATTCCTTGTTGAATATGGATTGGTGTTACTTATAGCCACAGGTATGGGCATGTACTTAATGAGAGTTTTTTTGGATAAATTCCGTTTATTGGCTCAATTACCAAAGGGGACGGATTATTTCTATCGTGAGGGGTTCTTTTATCTGCTGCTCGTAGTGTTCGTTTCATTGCTTATCTCCTTGCCTTTCATTCGTTTCTTTCGCCGACAGGCTTTGCAGAACTCCATACAACCTCAGGTGGGATTGTTCAGCTACAGCAACTTCCGTAAACTGAGCGTCTGTCTGCAGATAGGCATCAGCATTTTCTTCATCTTCTGTACCATCGTGATGATGAAGCAGATTGACACCTTGCGCCACTCCGACATCGGCTTCTCAAGACACAACATGGGAATTGTCCTCATCTCTATGCTTGACGAAAATGGTAGCATGTTTATGCTCCAACGCGATGCTCAGAAGCAGAATGAAAAGGTGGAAGTGACCTATAATTACCTGAACCAATTGCCGGACGTTCTGGAAGTGACGCGGAACACACCGATTTTCCCGATAAAGAATCACCGTACGTATCTACTTCAAAAATATGACTCTAATGGCACTCCTGTACATCCCGACATGGTGGATGACGAATGTCATTTCCAAACGATAACACATGCCGATAACACCTTGTCTGATTTCTACAACCTGCAATTATTGAAAGGAAGGTTCTTTGAAGAAGGCGATGACCAATGGTGTATCCTTATCAATGAAGCGGCAGCCCGCCAGTTCCATTGGCCTAACCCTGTAGGCAGACAGATTCTTTTACCTCTTGGTGGGAATCCTGCTTACACCATTGTCGGGGTTGTCAAGGACTTCTTGAATTATGGAACTACCACGCCTGCCAAGCCTTACATTATATGCCACATACTGAATTACGGGAGCAATTACTGCGTATTCAAGTATCGTCCGGGCACATGGAATGCTTGCAAAGAGAAGTTGGAAGAATATGCCAAGCAGATAAACGTGCATTATGATTTCTTTAATGTGGAAGAAGAATACGAAAAGCTGTTGAAATCAGAGAAGAATCTGCAAATCCTACTTTTCATTACAGCGGGTGTCTGCATCCTCATCGCCCTCTTCGGTGTGTGGTCGATGATTATGCTCACCTGTGAACAGAGAAGGAAGGAGATTGCCATCCGAAAGGTATATGGTGCGACTACGAAGGACATCCTCGATATGTTCATCATCGAATACATGACTTTGCAAGGTATAGCAGCCATAGTGGCCTTCCCCATCGGCTACGCTTGCATGAAGCCATGGCTGGAGCAATACGTGGTGCAGACCTCCATCCCGTGGTGGATTTACGTCGGCATCTTCATGGCCGTAGCCATGCTTGTAGCCCTCTGCGTCGGTTGGCGTGTATGGAAAACAGCCAAGGCCAAACCCGCAGATGAGATAGAGTGAAGAATGAGTTCTCAAGGGCGATGAGTAGTGAGTTATGAGCAGTGAGAGAAGAACTGTTCTGAAGAACTTTTACTTGCGCAGCTTGATGAACGAAAGCGAACTAATTTTAAATTATGAGTCATCAGAATACTATCAATAAGTACTGCAATCACACTTAAGGGATACTACAGTACTTCTTATGTGGTACTGTAGTACCATAAGGAGAGTACTCGAGTACCATAAGGCTGGTACTGGAGTACTCCTTAAACGAAATTTTTAGGAGTACTAATTTTTGCTGATTATCAGTAAGTTTCGCTTAATTTAAAGATTTTGATAAAATACCATTTGACAATTGGGGTTGACTACATTCAACCCTAATTGATAACATAGGTTGACTGAGTGAAATGTTATTCACGGATAATGTTTACCCGTCGATACTTTTTTGAGTTTTAGTTTAGTTATGTGCAGAATGCACAAGAGTCAGGAACCACCGTGAGGTGCTTCCTGACTCTTTTCTTTCTCTTATATACAGGTCTTATATACCCAAAATCACATTATGCCTCGCCCTTGAAGTCTGAGAGGTTGGGGACATAGGTCTTGTTGTTCTGCACCTGCTCGGGCATACGGATGGTACCCCAGTTAGCCTCGTACTTCTTCACATTGTCCTGAAGGGCAAAGAGGAGACGCTTGGCGTGTTCGGGAGTGAGGACAATGCGTGACTGTACATTGGCCTTGGGAAGTCCGGGCATCACACGTACAAAGTCAAGGATGAACTCTGAAGTAGAGTGGCTGATGATGGCAAGGTTGGCATAGGTGCCCTGTGCCACCTCTTCCTTCAACTCGATTTGTAACTGTCCGTTCTGGTTGGGAGTATTCTTTTCCATAATTCGTTTACTTAATTTATTCGGTTAATACAATATTGAGTGCGAAGATAAGCGATTATTCCGTTTCTCCGCTCATACTTTAATCTTTTTTATATATCCACGTCAACTTGTGCCAAAGGGCTTCGAGGGGACCTTGCTTGTGGCGGGAGAGCCACCACTTACAGAAGGCAAGCTGCACCAGGAACATGGGGATTCCCAACAACAAGCTGACCGTATAGCCCAAGTGGGGAGCAAGGTAAAGGCCGAAGGGGAAATACACCAACATACCAATGAGTGACTGGGTGACATAGTTGGTAAGGCTCATGCGGCCATAGGAACGCAAGGCGGCTACACGACAACGGAAGCCCTCGCTCTGGTAGAGCAGGATGAAGGAAGAGACCCATACGAAGGTGAAGGCCAACTTCTGCCACATATCAATGGCTGCTCCGACGGTCTGCTGTACATCCGAGGTGGCACCCTGCATCACCAACACCTTCAGGCAATAGAGGGGAGAGAAGAGGATGGCACATGTGACAAGTACGCGTATCCACAGGCGGGTATTGCGCTCGCTACTTACAAACAATTGTCGACGGGCAATGTAGTATCCCAGGATGAATATTCCCACCGTCTGCTCCATGCGTCCTCCACCGAGTGCCCACAAAAGGCTGGCCACCTGTCCAGTGGTAGCACTGGCCCAGAGGAACTGAAGGAAGGTTCCGTTCTGTATGACCTCGCCCAACTCGCCATACATGGCTCCCATACCAAAATCGGTGGGGGCATACGACGGATTTACCAAGGTAAGGAGGTATCGGCCCCATTCAAACGGCTGGAACAAGAAGAAGATGGCTGCCACCAACAACGCACGGTTGCTCCAATGACGTACCACGAAGAGCGACACACCCATGATGGCATAGAGCATCAGCACATCGCCACCTGGGAAGATGGAGGCATTGACTGTGGCAATACCTGCCAACAGGAGCAATCGCCAAAGGAAACGAGGACCAAAATCGCGTCCCTTTAACCGCTGATTCTCATACTGCACATAGAAGGTAAATCCGAACAACAGGGAAAAGATGGCATACGCCTTTCCTCCAAAGAGATTGAAGGCAAGGTTGAATGTAACATTGTCCATCGTGGCCAACCACGCCGGTGAATCGGTGGGATAGACTGAGAATATAAAGTGTTCAACATTGTGAAGCAGAAGGATGCACATCACGGCAAATCCTCGCAATGCATCTACCACCTCGATGCGCGGTGTTTTCTGTACGGTTTGGTTCATGTGGGTTTATTTAAAGATTCAAAATTCAAGATTCAAGATTCAAAATTATTCGAGCAAAGCTCTCATCAAGCTACGCAAGTCAAAGTTTAAGGGAGGAAAGCATTTTACTCCTTCTCATAGAGGGCGATTGCGAGATGGCACAGTAATCAGGGGGGCCTCAGCAACGGAGATTGGCTGGAGTGGGGCTTCCTTGTCACTAATATACTGACTCTCTCACGATAGCACCACTCGGTCTCCGGCACGCTTGGCAATCATGCGTTGCACCTCTGACAGGTCCTTGTATCGTTTCATGATGTCCATGTAACGGGTGGCATCGGTCACCACACTACGATCCTGCAAGGCAGTGAGCATCTGCTTGAGTTCGTCCTCCACAATGGAGAGTTTCAAGTCGGTAAGCAGATGGGGTACCAGTTCGTGAAGACGTTCCTCATCGGGGACAATCTTCTGCGAGCGAGAGTGATATTTACTCAGCTGATAGCGTTCACTACAAAGGTCGGCTGCCAAACGGGCAATCTCAGGATCGGGGTGAGAGAAGAAGTAACGCGACACGGAGAAGTCCTGCTGGTGAACTCGCTCGGCCACCTCGGTTAACATACGGCGGTGCATGGCATCCTGCAACTCCAGTCCATCGATAGCAAGGTCGGCAACGACGTGCTCGATGACGGTCACATTGCGACAATTGCCCTCGTCGTCCTCCTCGGCATACATCACCCGTTCACCATAACGCACCACCTGTTGCATCAGTAGTACCTCCTTATCGTGGTAGGCCTTCTTCCTCTTGTTGAAGGTGGGGACAAAGGATGAGTAGTCGACCTGTTCTGAGGGACCATCGCCCTGTGAACCTTCCCAAGGATGAGGAGCAGTGTGTTCAGCAATGACACTCACCCCATTTTCGTCAGAAGGGAATGGGGCAGACACTGGGATGGAGTACTCACCGCCGTTTTCATCCATAGGCGGAGGGGGTACATCCAGTCCTTCCATGGGTGGAGCAGAAACCTGATTGCCCAACAATTCCACAGGTACTCCCCCATCGAGGGAGTTGGAAAGGGCTTTTGCCTCCTCGCGTTGGCGTTGTTTCTCGGCAGCAGCCAGTTTTTCCTCCTTGCTCTTCTTCATCAGTTTGTTCACCTCCTGTACCAGTAGTTTTTCCTCTATCTGGAGCAATTGGCTACACTCGCGGATGTAGACCGAACGTACTATGTTCTCGGGGATGACGGAGATGCTGCGCACAATGTCGCCGATGAGTCCGGCCCGTTTGATGGGGTCGTTACCCACCTCTTCGAGCAAAAGATTGGTCTTGAAACGGATAAAATCAACTTCGTGGGAGTTGATGTATGCTTTATAGTCAGTAGCATTGTGCTTGCGGGCAAAGCTATCGGGGTCTTCGCCATCGGGCAGGAGCACCACCTTGATGTTCATACCCTCCTCGAGCAGCATGTCTATGCCTCGGATGGAGGCCTTGATGCCGGCTCCGTCACCATCGTAAAGCACAGTAATGTTGTCGGTAAAGCGATGGATAAGGCGTATCTGTCCCTGTGTCAATGAGGTTCCCGACGATGCCACCACATTCTCGATGCCAGATTGATGCATCGAGATTACATCTGTATAACCTTCAACAAGGAAGCAACGATCGTCTCTGACAATGGCCTGCTTGGCAAAGTAAATACCATAGAGCTCATTGCTTTTGTGATAGATTTCCGATTCGGGAGAGTTCACATACTTGGCCACCTTCCCATCGGTCTTCAATACACGACCTCCGAAAGCTATAACCTTACCACTGAGTGTGTGCACCGGAAACATGACACGTCCCCAAAAACGGTCGCGCAACTGACCATCGTTGTCTCGACGATAACAGAGTCCTGTTTTCTCCAGAAACTCGGGCTTGTATCCCTTCCGCATAGCCTCCTTGAAGAGTGCATCGCGCTCATTCAGACTATACCCTAACTGAAACTTACGAATGATATCGTCGCGAAAACCACGCTGACGGAAGTAGGCAAGACCTATGCTCTGCCCATCCACATGATTGTGCAACAGATCTTGGAAATAGTTGTTGGCAAAGTCATTCACCACGAACATACTCTCGCGGGCATTTTGTGCCTGCTTCTCCTCGTTACTCAGTTCGCGTTCCTTGACCTCGATGTGATATTTGTTGGCCAGCCACTTCAACGCCTCGTAGTAGTTGAGTTGCTCGTGCTCCATGATGAAGTGCACCACATTTCCTCCCTTACCACAGGAGAAACATTTGCACAAACCCTTTGAAGGCGACACAACAAAAGAGGGTGTCTTCTCGTTATGGAAAGGACACAATCCCTTGTAGTTCACCCCCGCTCTCTTCAGCGTGACGAACTCCGACACTACATCCACTATTTGTGCAGCGTCTAATATTCGGTCTATGGTAGCCTGATCAATCATTTCTGGGTACAAAAATACTCCTTTTCTTTTTAAGGAACAAATTATTGACAGAATAAAAGCACCCACAAGTTTTTCTGGATGATGGAAGGAGGGGACTGAACAATCCTCTACCCAACTTTGTTGCATGAGATGGCAAGGAAACTTATCGAACAAGAGTATAAACATCTAAAAAAACAGATATGGAAAAGAAAATAGTGGTAATTGGTAGTTGCAATACCGACATGGTAATCAATATGGAGCGTCTACCCCTGCCGGGAGAAACACTCATCGGAGGAAAATTCTTTATGAACCCTGGAGGAAAGGGCGCTAACCAAGCTGTTGCTGCGGCACGACTGGGTGGAAAAGTAGAGTTCATAGCCAAGACAGGAAACGACCCCTTTGGAAAACGGGCTATCGAACAATACAAAGCCGAAGGAATTGATACAAAATATATCCTAACTGACGAGGCGCAACCCTCGGGTGTAGCACTCATCATGGTGGATGCACATGGCGAAAATTGTATAGCCGTAGCTTCAGGAGCCAACGCACAACTGCTTCCTGCTGACATTGACCATGCGAAGGAGGTATTAGAGGAAAGTGAAATCATACTGATGCAATTGGAGACACCGATGGAAACCATTGAGCATGCTGCTCGAATGGGCAAAGAGAGGGGTAAGAAGGTGATACTGAACCCCGCACCTGCTCGTGCATTGCCAGAGAAGTTACTCAAGTGCCTGTATATGCTCATAGCCAATGAAACAGAGGCTGAATTCATCTCAGGAACACAG
Organism: Bacteroidaceae bacterium; assembly: GCA_017560945.1. Classification (GTDB taxonomy): domain Bacteria; phylum Bacteroidota; class Bacteroidia; order Bacteroidales; family Bacteroidaceae; genus Phocaeicola_A. The sequence continues at coordinate 10,640 of JAFZDY010000040.1, forward strand.
ATTACTGACTTGGATAGTGTGGCACGTGCCGCAGACATCATCACAGACAAAGGAGTGGAGAACGTTGTCATCACCCTTGGCTCAAAAGGTGCATTCATAAAGGAGAAGGGCAATTACCACCAAGTACCTGCCATCAAGGTAAAAGCGGTGGATGCTACGGCCGCTGGAGACACCTTCTGCGGTGCTGTTTGCGTAGCACTTTCCGAAGGGAAGAGCATCACAGAAGCAGTAGAGTTTGCCAACCGATGTGCCGCGGTGACGGTTACACGAATGGGAGCACAGGCTTCATTGCCGAGAAGAAAGGAGGTAAACTTTTGAGTTCAAGGTTCAAAAATCAAGGTTCAAGGTTAATTCTTTAGAGTCAGATGACACGGATTTATTTTATTCACTAGTAACTTGTCACCAATTTTAATTTAAATAACTATGTTTATTGTTAACAATTATCTGTTAGCCGTCATCCTCTGCTTTGTGACAATGCTTTGCTGGGGATCGTGGGCCAACACACAGAAACTGGCCGGAAAGACCTGGCGTTACGAACTCTTCTATTGGGACTATGTCATCGGTATCCTATTATTTTCCATTGTACTAGGACTCACCCTTGGAAGCACAGGTGAGATGGGACGTAGTTTCCTCACTGATTTGGGACAGATTACATCGGAAAACTACGTGAGTGCCCTCATTGGAGGAGCCGTATTCAACCTTGGTAACATACTGCTCTCTGCAGCCATCTCCATGGCAGGCATGACAGTAGCTTTCCCCTTAGGTGTAGGCATTGCACTGGTGCTGGGTGTCATCGTCAATTACATAGGAGCGCCAAAAGGTGACCCCATGATTCTGTTCCTCGGTGTAGCCTTGGTAGTGGTTGCCATCATCCTAAATGCCGTGGCTTCGGGAAAGATGCACAAGGGAAGTAACGCAAGTACCAGTAAAAAGGGTGCGGTGGTTGCCATCATTGCTGGTGTGTTGATGGCCTTCTTCTATCGCTTTGTAGCATCTGCGATGGATCTCGACAACTTCGAGTCACCTACCCCAGGCATGGCCACTCCCTACTCGGCTTTCTTCATATTCTCGGTGGGAATATTCCTGAGTAACTTCATCTTTAACACCATCATCATGCGCAGACCCTTCGTGGGTAAACCAGTGACCTACAGAGAGTACTTCCGTGGCCATATGAGTACACACATGGTGGGCGTACTGGGAGGCATCATCTGGGGATTGGGTACGGCACTCAGTTACATTGCCGCAGGTAAGGCAGGAGCGGCCATCTCCTATGCACTTGGACAAGGTGCTCCTATGGTAGCAGCATTGTGGGGCATCTTCATCTGGAAGGAATTCAAGGGAGCCTCGCGCACAGTAGACTATTTGTTGGCTCTGATGTTTGTATTCTTCATTTCAGGTTTGGGAGCTATTATTATATCGGGTGCAAATTAGAAGAAAAACGTGTAAAGTGCAAAATCCACACCTACAATAAACTTCTATCTCAAGAAATTTTACTACTTTCGCGGCCGATTTAAGAAAGTAGTATATGCGTTATGGTAATTTGAGCCGCCAATTGACCGCATTGGCCGGCCCTATTTTTGTGGAAACCCTGCTCGTGATGATGCTGGGTGCTGTAGATACATTCATGCTCAGCCGATACTCTGACAACAGTGTAGCGGCCGTGGGTGTGGTGAATCAATTGATGAACCTGGTGTTCCTCCTTTTCGAAGTAATTTCATTGGGAACCTCCATATTGTGTGCTCAGTACATTGGAGCCGGCAAGAGGGACAAGGTGATTCAGGTGGTAGGCACATCGATACTTTTCAATTTCCTCTTTGGAATAGCAATCAGCGTAGGACTCTACTTCCTGGCCGAAGATGTATTGTTATTGATGGGACTTAGGCCCGATCTGATGTCAGACGGACTCCCATACATGTTGATAGTGGGTGGATTCTCATTCCTTCAAGCACTTTCGCTCTCACTCTCGGCTTCACTCCGAAGTGCCGACAAAGCCAAATACCCCATGTACGTGGCCATGGTGGTGAACGTACTCAACATCATCGGAAACTATACACTCATCTTCGGTAAGTTCGGCATGCCTGCCCTCGGTGTAGAGGGAGCGGCCATCTCCACCTCCATCTGCCGACTTGTATCCGTTGTCGTCCTTTTCGTTATCCTTTTCAAGAAACATATCCCTTCCTTCCCGAAGGAACTGTTCACCCCCTTCCCCTGGGTGGAGTTGAAGAACCTCCTGAAGATAGGTATCCCCTCTGCCGGAGAGCATATGTCGTATAGTCTTTCGCAGATTGTCATCACCTACTTCATCAACCTCATCAGCAATCAGGCGCTTGCCACACGCAGTTATGTGACCAACATCGTGATGTTCACCTTCATCTTTGCCCTCTCCATTGCTCAAGGAGGAGCCATCCTGATCGGGCACTTGGTAGGAATGAAGAAGATACAAGCAGCATACACCATAGGCAAACGCATCATGCGACTGGGAGTGACCATGTCGGTCAGCCTCTCTCTGCTGACCGCCATCTTTGGCAAACAAATTCTCTCTATCCTGACATCCGACCCATGGATCATCGCTACCGGCGCATCGCTACTGTGGGTAGAGGTGCTGCTCGAACACGGTCGCGCCCTCAACTTCTTTGGTGTGAATGCCCTCAGAAGCACAGGCGACATCTACTTCCCCGTGAACGTAGGCATCATCGTCATGTGGACTGTACAGGTCATCGGAAGTTACGTCCTTGGCATCAGCATGGGTTGGGGACTCGTAGCCATGTGGGCAGTATTTGCTCTCGACGAAAACATCCGCGGTTTCATCTTTGTTCGCCGTTGGAACAGTTTCAAGTGGGCGAAAAAGGGATTTGTAAAGTAACTACATCCCACACTTTCACAAAGAAAACAATTCTTCCTGATACAAGAGGGGGCAAGCATGCCCTCTCTTTTTTTTATTTCTAACGTATATCTTCCACCCTTAACAATGCTGTGCGATATAAAAAAAGTTACACAAAACTATTGAAGTTCGGATTTAAAAACTTATATTTGCCACAATTATTTATACTTCGCATAGGTAAAACGTCATAACAAAGCACAAAGAGACGATAATATTCAGAAAAGCGAGAATTACAACCTAAAACCAATAAACAAATGAGAATTACTAAAATGAAAAAAGCATCGTTGCTTACGCTACTGATGGCAACAAGCCTCAGCTGTACACAACAACAGCAGAACTTGAAACTGAACGATCGCGAGTATTTTGAAAAACAGGGTGTGAATGTGCTGGTATTCAGCAATAGTTTTAACGGTGGATTCAATGACGAGAAGAATTCGGGTATCGAAATCATTCACCACGGTGTACGCACCGTACAGGGTGGTGCCGTACGATTGAACAACACCCCCGAGCAGTGGGACTTGGTACCAAAGATGACCAGTCGTACCGTAGACCACGAGCGCGGAACTATCGAAGTGAAGATGCGCTATGACGAATACGATTTCGACAGCCGTGTGGTAGTAACAGCCAAAGGGGAGGCTGTGGAGATTGCCGTGTGGCTTGACAAGGCTGTACCCGAAGAATTGGTAGGAAAGGCCGGATTCAACTTGGAGTTCCTTCCTTCACAATATTGGCTGAAGACCTTTACGGTAGATGGCAGATTGGGACGATTCCCCCGTTACGCCACCAGTCAGACTGTGACACGTCCCAATGACGAGAAACCTCTTCAGTTCAAGGGATTCAAGACCTATGACGACCGTGGTACCGACCGCTTTGTAGATCCTCTACCCATTGAGACTGGACATAACTTCACCATGGCATCCGACACGCCAGAACGCTTGATTCGTATCAGCAGCGAGGATGCTGAACTGCAATTGTATGATGGACGTATGCTGGCACAGAACGGATGGTTTGTACTCCGTAGCATATTACCCGAAGGAAAGACCGGGCAAGTGGTTACATGGACTGTAGAACCGCATGCTATCCCCAATTGGATTCGTGAACCGAACATTGGATTCTCGCAAGTGGGCTATCAACCGGACCAACCTAAGGTAGCAATCATCGAACTGGACAAGAACGACCGTCCACAATCAAAAGCCACCCTCATGCGCATTGGCGAGAATGGAAACACAGAGGAGGCGTATCGTGGCAACATCGAGAAGTGGGGAACATACTTCAAGTACAACTACGTAAAGTTCGACTTCTCATCGGTAAAGCAACCGGGAGTTTATTACATTCAATATGGTGACACAAAGACCAATAACTTCCTCATCGATGAACACGTGTACGACAAGATTACCGATGCCACTACCGACGTGTGGGTTCCCATTCATATGAACCACATGGCTGTAACCGAAGGCTATCGTACATGGCATGGCGAACCCTTTAGAGAGGGTTATCTGCAAGCTCCCGAAAGTGACCACTTCGACCTGCACAGCCAAGGAAAGAGCACGGATACAAAGTATAAGCCATTGGAATTGATTCCAGGATTGAACGTAGGTGGATTCTTCGATGCAGGTGACTTCGACATCGAGACAGGATCAAACATCAACGTAGTTCAGAACTTCATCCGTACCTGGGAACTCTTTAAGCCAATGCGAGATGAAACATTTGTAAGCCAATCGCAGCGTTATGTAGAACTGCACCGTCCGGATGGAATACCCGATGTATTGCAGTTCATCGAGCACGGTACACTCAACCTCGTGGCACAGGCAGAGCAGATTGGTCACATGGCCTCAACGCTCTCCAACTCAGTGCTCGACAACTATCACCACCTGGGCGATGCAGCCAGCATCACCGACGGTTTGCATTACGACCCTCGTCTGAAGCCATACGAAGTGTCGGCAGATGGCAAGTCAAGCGGTACACCCGATGATATGTGGGCATTCACTACCCGTAATGCAAGTCTTGACTTCCGTGCAGCCACCATGTTTGCTGCTGCCAGCCGTGCCTTACAGGGTTACAACGACGAGTTGGCACAACGCGCCCTCACTCAGTCAAAACGACTCATGAAGGAGGCTACCGAATTGATGTCAAACAACCGCCGCGGACAACGTGGAAACAGAGGAAACGACCTCGGCACCAATCTGCAACTCTATGCCGCCACACGCGAGCAGCAGTATCTTGACAACTTCAATGCTCAGATATGGACATCTCTCGACCGCAATGTGAACAACACCATCCAAACAGCTCTCGATGCCATCCCCTTCATGGATGAATCCTATAAGAACAGACTGCGCCCCTACGTAGAGAAGTATGCAGTGTATGTCGACAGCCTATGTTTCGAGAATCCTTATGGTCTTCCCATCGGATTGGGCAACTGGGCCGGAGGCGGACAGGTACTTAGTTTTGGTACCACAGTATGCTTTGCACACATCTATTTTCCAGACATCATCAAGCGTGACGTCATCTTCCGTGCGGCCGACTGGATCTATGGTTGTCACCCCTATCACAACTACTCCTTCGTAGCGGTAGTGGGAGCAGCCCGTCCCAAGGAGGTATTCTATGGCAACAACCGTGCCGACTTCTCCTTCATTCCTGGTAACGTCGCTCCAGGCTTGTTGTTCAGACGCCCCGACCACTTCGAGAACTACGACGACTGGCCTTTCTTGTGGGGACAGAACGAAGGTACCATTGCAGGAAACACACAATACATTATCTTCAGTTCGGCACTGAGAAGCATTGTTAACAAATAATGTGAGACAACTCACTTCTAAAAAAAGGCCGCCCCGATACATCGGGACGGCCTTTTCCATTATATATATCACTATTATTTAACGATAGAGAGGGCCTTCTTCAAAAGATTCTTAGAAGGTTCTGCGGGAAGATCTGTAGGTTCGAGGTACCAACGAACAGTCCAACCAAGTTCTTCACCCGGTTTCAAAGTTGTATATGCTCCCTGCTCCTCAATTTCTACGAAAGTCTTTCCTGTGTTGACATAAATCTGAATCTCAGCCTCAGCAGGTGCAGGTTCTGAAGGTTTGAGGTCGGGGAATTTCTTCACGAAGAGCAAACCATTGTCGCAGAAAGCAAGCCATCCCTTACCATCGGCATTGATCTTGCGATTGGCATTTTGCTCATCCATTGTGTACCATGCTGCGTTCAACTTATATTCAAACGGCAAGCCCACCATGTTGTTTGCTGGAGTTGCTTCCTTAGCATCGAAGAAAATCAAACCACCATTGGGAACTCTCGAAATTTCCCATGGAGCTACCTTACGTGTTTCACCTGACTCATTGATGATAGTATAGGTGATTACTATTGCCTTGTCCTTTGAGTCAGTAGTGAACTCTTTACGCACTCTGTATCCAAATCGTCCAGACTTGTCACCAGTGAGTACCAATTTATCACCCTTCACCTCTGCATTGAAAGGTTTTGTATCATATTCGGGTACGGGAGGCCAGTTCCATTCCGATTGAGGACTGGTCCAGAAGGTACTACCAAACGAGTTAGCAGCTTTTGTCTGAGAAAGGACTTCCTTATCTTCATACTTATACGAGATAACCTTTCCCCCCTTTGAGGCATCCACTACCATTGTTACTTTACCCACCTTCAAGGTATATTTCCCATCTCCACTGTTAGTTACTGTCTGGGCAGAGAGTGTTCCCAGAGAAATTGCTGCAATCAGCGACAAAATAAGTTTTTTCATGATTTAATTATTTTAGTTTAAATATCATCTGTTTTTAACTCCGCTGCAAATATATATATTTATTCCGAAAGTAACAACAACCTTTCACTTTTTACTCTTCATAGCGGACTATGGACGGACATTTGTAAATGTTTATTAGCACTTATTCCTTAAAAAGACCTATTTGTTCATTCTCTCACTCTGAAATGACATTCGCGTAGTTTTATTGAGATTTCACAACTAATATCGATACGACAGAGGCGAAAATAAGTATCCGTTAAGTCCAACTGGAAGTTCTTAACCATAGCAAAATATCTCATGAAAGAAAAGAGGGGCGACTATACACATAGCCGCCCCTACTCTATTCTTCGGTAATTTTATTACTACTTCACTTCCCAAATGTCGTTGGTCATAAGCAGTTCCTGGAAATTGTGGTATTTCTTCATACCTGACACTTCGTCGAGTTGTTCGTGCACTGCATCGTTGTAAGTGGGGGCTTCCACGTCGCGAATGACACCGAGAGCAATGGGGAAATCGGGTCCCTCCATGAGAGCCAACTTCATCTGCAAAGTGTTGTCCTGACAGTGAGCATCGTGAACCAAAATATCCTTTTCAGTTATGCCGTTTTCTCCCAACTTGACCACCTTGAGGCCAAAGCCTTCCTGCATGAGACCATACTCCTTATTCTCACCGAAGATCATAGGCTTACCATGCTCAAGATAGATGGCGTTCTTGGCACGACCAGCAGAGGTATAGACTGACTCATGCGTACCATCGTTGAAGATAACACAATTTTGCAAAATCTCACACACCGAAGCACCCTTATGTCCGGCAGCAGCCTTCAGCACCTCAACTGTACCGGCAGCATCAGTTGCTACGGCACGAGCAAAGAAACGACCACGCGCACCGAAGCAAAGTTCGGCAGGACGGAAGGGATCTTCCACCGTTCCATAGGGTGATGACTTGCTGACGAACCCACGAGGAGAGGTTGGCGAATACTGTCCCTTGGTAAGTCCATAGATGCGGTTATTGAGCAGAATCATATTGATGTCAATATTTCGACGTACGGCATGAATGAAATGGTTACCACCGATAGCCAATCCGTCACCATCGCCCGATATCTGCCACACACTCATATTGGGGTTGGCCACCTTGAAACCTGTAGAGATGGCTGCTGCACGACCGTGAATGGTTTGCATAGCATAGGTGTTCATATAGTAGGGCAAACGGCTAGAACAACCGATACCTGAAATAACTGCTGTTTCGTGGGGAGCAATACCCAACTCAGCCATTGCCTTGTGCAGCGAAGCCAAGAAGAAATGGTCGCCACAACCCGGACACCAACGAGGTTGTCCTTTCTTAAAATCCTTTGCGGTATATTGATTCATAACGTCCTTCATTTAAAGGAGATATCTCCATATTCATCATTTTTCCAAAATCTCATTAAATGCTTTCACTAATTCTGCCACTACAAATGGTTGTCCCTTCACCTCGTTATACTGATAAGGAACAAATCCGTCAATCTTCATGCGAAGGTATCCAGCGAACTGTCCGAGATTCTGCTCGGCAACAACCACCTTGGAGTATTTCTTTAATACTTCAGCTGTGTTCTTAGGCAGGGGATTCAGGTGAGTGAAGTGTGCCAAAGCAACCTTCTTACCACTCTTATTCATCTCCTGCATGGCAGAATAGAGGTGACCGTAAGTACCACCGAAGCCTACAATCAAAAGGTCAGCATCGTCGGCACAACCTTCCACCCTCACATCGGGCACAGGGATACGCTCTACCTTCTCGGCACGGAGGCGACACATCAAGTCGTGATTATCGGGGGCAGTAGAGATGGCCCCCGTATTGCTATCCTTCTCCAACCCACCAAGGATGTGAGTATATCCCTCCTGTCCAGGGATGGCCCAATATCGTACACCCGTCTCAGGGTTGCGACGATAGGGAACATAATTATCCTTCATCTCAGGAGTAGCATAGGGAGGATTGATGGCGGGATAACTTGCGATATCGGGCAACTTCCATGCTCCTGAGCCATTGGCCACAAAGGCATCGGTCAAGAGTACTACGGGAGTCATGTGCTCAAGGGCAATCTTACAAGCATCATAAGCCGCATCGAAACATTGGGTGGGTGAAGCAGCTGCAATCACTGGCATAGGAGACTCTCCATTGCGACCAAAGAGAGCCTGAAGCAAGTCGGTCTGCTCACTTTTAGTAGGAAGTCCAGTAGAAGGACCTCCGCGCTGCACGTTTACTACCACCAATGGAAGTTCGGTTATAACAGCCAAATTCATAGCCTCACTCTTGAGACATACACCAGGACCAGATGTGGAAGTAACAGCCAATGCACCAGCAAAAGCAGCACCCACAGAGGTGGCACATCCAGCAATCTCATCCTCGCACTGTACTGTGGTCACACCCAATGATTTGTGCTTAGCCAACTCGTGAAGGATATCAGTAGCCGGAGTAATAGGATATGAACCCAGGAAGAGACGGAGTCCAACCTTTTCGGCTGCGGCAATGAGTCCATAGGCTGTTGCCTTGTTTCCACTGATATCCATATACTTACCCGGGACCTTCACAGTGGTCTCAACCTTATAAGTATGATCCACTGAAGCGTGTGTATTGTGACCATAGTCGTATCCTGCACGGATAACCTTGATGTTAGCCTCAGCCACAGCGGGTTTCTTTGCAAACTTTTCACGCAAGTAGTTTTCGGCAATAGCAAGATCGCGATTAAAGAGCCAGCACACCAATCCAAGCGCGAACATATTACGGCACTTCAACATACTTTTGTTGTCCATACCAGTATCGGCCAAACAATCCTTCACCATTTGTGTGATGGGAGCGGCGATGACATCCTGCTTGATGCCCATTTCTGCGATGGGATCTTCGGTCTTAAATGCAGCCTTTTCCAAATCGCTCTTTCTAAAACAATCCGTATCGATAATGATACATGCTGTGGGTTTCGCAAACTTATATTGTGTTTTCAATGCAGCTGCATTCATAGCCACCAACACATCACACTGATCGCCGGGAGTGTACACCTTATTAGCACCAATGTGAACCTGAAAACCTGACACACCTGTGAGCGAACCTTGTGGAGCACGAATATCAGCTGGATAGTCGGGGAAAGTACTGATGTCGTTACCTACCGTAGCCGACACCGTAGAAAAAATATTTCCGGCCAACTGCATACCGTCACCGGAATCGCCAGAGAAACGGACCACCACTTGATCCAATTCCATGACTTTTGTTTCATTTACCATATATATTAATGTTTTAATTTTTCATGTTTCCAATTACTAATTACGAGAATCTGCGCAATTAACACCCGCCAAATTCTCATACGGACTGCAAAGTTCGTAAGATTCTGCGATATAACAAAACTTTTTCTATAAAAACTTTTATTTTAAAAACAAAATGATAGTGTTTTAATATAAACCGTTTCATTTAGACAGAGAAACCGAAAGAAAACTGGCGTATATTTTGGTTTCCTGAACGCATACTATACTAATTGATTAAATATCGGCGGTCCGAAAGTGTTTACGATAATCACGCGGCGTACACCCATTAAACTTCAAAAACGCGCTATTAAAACTACTAAGAGAATTAAACCCACAAGCTTCAGCAATCTGTAGCACTGTATCAGATGTTGTTAGGAGTTTGCGCTGCGCTTGAGTAATTCGTTCGAGCATAAGATGATAACAAAGGGTATGACCAAAGGCACGCTTAAACATGGTATTAGCATAATCAGGATGAAGACCTACAGCACGCCCTATGTCGGACACTTTGATAAAACGATGACAATTAGCTGCAATATAAAGAGTCATTTGCTCCACCAAATCCACTTCACCTACTGGCAAAGATTGGCCATGAGTCACATTTGAGGAAACACAAGCAGACATACGCAAAAGCCTTCCCTGTAACTCCAACAACATGGCACGTGTATCAGGTTGTTCACACTCAAGGTCTACCCGCCAATGATCCAATAACAACATATCATAGTCAACGAAGTTATAAGAATCCTCATCTAGTAACACTTCACCCCTAAACAACCTATTGACAAAGAAGTCAGGCAATCCCATACCAAGGAACAAAGACAAAGGAATGGACACAATGTAAAAAAAATCCGCATTTTCTACACTAATAATCCGATGAGGAAACATACCCCACAAAATGGCCATTTTATGAGAAGGAATGGTTATTGTGCGCTCTTGAAAAAAATAGGTAACACTTCCACCCAAGGCATACATTATCTCAATTTCGTTGTGACGGTCTAAACAAGGCATAGGGCCAGCCTTAAACTTGGTACATGTAATACCAAACGGTTCAAAAGTACGATTATTCTTCACTAACCCTAATTTATTTTGGAAATCCGTATATTTTTCCATAAAACCAAATGCTTTATTAAAATTTTAGGATGTAAATTTGCAGAAAATATTTCAAACACACAAGAAATATAACAAAAAAACAAACAAAACAGGGGGTAATTTTACTCCTTTTAGATATTATTGCAGCAATCATCATTATCAAAGGCCGCGCTTCGTATTTAGAAGTGGCGGTCTTTTTGTTTATATGCGACAAATTAATTTACCAAGAGATTATCTACTCCACACACTGCCAAAAGCAACCATATCCACTCCATCATTCGATAATGATGACAAAAAAAAGAGTCACATCGTACGATGAAACTCTTCGTCATTTTGTAGCGGGACCCGGGATTGAACCGGGGACCTCATGATTATGAATCATGCGCTCTAACCAGCTGAGCTATCCCGCCAAATTTTGTTTTGCGGGTGCAAAGGTAGACCTTTCTTTTGAATCCACCAAACATTTCGACCATTTTTATTCAAAAAATAAAGAAAAAAAGGATATCTATGCAAAAATGAGTGAAAAGATGTACATATATACCTTATATATAAGAAAAAAATATTTAATTTGTAGCCGTTAGCAAATAAAGCATATATAATTTGAAGCAGACATAATCATGACGAAAAAGAAAATTAACCTTGAATATAACCTCAACACCGTGTCGGGTCCTATTTTGTGGAATGCTATAGGAACAGCCACAGGACTGCAAACTTGGATGGCCGACAAGGTGGATGTCAATGAGGACATTTATACATTTGAATGGGGACAATGTGAAGTTAAAGAAGCAGAGTTGACACACCGTCGTTTAAATTCACACATGCGATTCCATTGGTTGGACGATGAAGACGACAAGAGTTTTTTCGAACTTAGAATGGAGTACAACGAACTGACTGGTGACTACACGTTACTGATTACAGACTTTGCTGAAGAGGACGAAGTTGAAGATCTTACGGAACTATGGAATACCGAGGTGAACCAACTGATACGCCTATGTGGAATGTAATTTATCCACTAAATTTATAAAAACTACAAAAACAAGATGGCTCTCCGCCCTTTTTATCGTATTTTTGCAGGCTGAAACGCGCAAAAACAACCGAAATGCTACGCATAAAGAAGTTATATCTATTTGTCATCAAGAGTTTCTTGATGTTGTTTGTAGGCACATTCCTTGTGTGTCTATTTATCTTTATGATGCAATTCCTTTGGCAGAAAATTGAAACATTAGTAGGAAAGGGATTGGAAATCGGAGTATTAGCACAATTTTTCTTTTACTCGGCACTAATGCTCATCCCCATGAGTCTGCCGTTGGCCATATTATTAGCAACCCTCATAACTTTTGGGAACTTTGGTGAAAGATGTGAACTATTAGCTATGAAAGCGGCAGGTATCCCTCTCATTAAAGTAATGCGTCCGCTCGTAGTTGTGGTCATATTCATAAGTGGACTCTCATTCTATTTCCAAAATGTTATCGGGCCACGAGCCACGACGGAATTGTACGCTCTCATCTTTTCCATGAAACAAAAATCACCTGAATTGGAGATTCCCGAAGGAGCCTTCTATCATGAATTGGACGGTTACAACCTGTATGTACAAAAGAAAAACAAGGAAACAGGTATGCTGTACGATGTCATGATCTATAACTTTAGTGATGGTTTCGAGAATGCGCACATAATTGTGGCCGATTCGGGACGTATGGAGATGACAGCAGATAAAAAATACTTAAATCTGCACCTGTATAGTGGCGAACAGTTTGAAAACCTAAAAACTCAAAGTATGGCACAAAAGAACGTGCCCTATCGCCGAGAATCGTTTCGCGAGAAGCATTCTCTCATCGAATTTGATGCAAATTTCAATCAAATGGATGCGAGCACACTGAGCAATCAAGCTGCAGCCAAAGGTATGGCAGAGCTGGGGCACAGCATTGATTCGATGACGGCTCGATTCGATAGTATCGGAAGAAGTTACTATACAGACTCAAGAAAAGTCACTTACAAGAAACCGGAGTTGTCGGCCGTTGACTCAACCAAACTACAGGCACAAATGCAACCTATCAATCTGGATAGTCTTTTTAGAGTACAAAGTCACAAGAAACGGGAACAACTGGTACAAGCTGCATTAAGTCGTGTACAGACACAGAGTTCAGACTTGTCAATGAAAAGTTATATCACCAGTGATGGAGATAAGAATATCCGCCGCCATCAAAAACTTTGGTGGGAGAAAATCACTCTCTCATTGGCGTGTATTGTATTCTTTTTCATAGGTGCGCCGTTGGGAGCCATCATTCGAAAAGGAGGATTGGGAATGCCCGTAGTCATCTCAGTGGTACTATTTATCTTCTACTATCTCATTGAAAACACGGGTTCAAAAATGGCACGAGAAGGAGAGTTGCAAATGTGGTTCGGCGTATGGGTCAGCACTATGGTATTGGCTCCATTGGGAGCATGGCTCACTTATAAGGCTAATGGAGACTCAGTAGTATTCAACATTGATGCGTACAAGGGCTTCTTTATGAAATTATTTGGAATCAGAAGCAAACGACATATTTTCAAAAAAGAAGTTATCATAGAAGATCCCGATTACCCACAAGTGTATAGCCAACTTAAAACCCTTTGTCAACAGTGTAAGACTTACACTACTCAGGAAGGAATAGGCCGCATACCCAACTATTTACACATTTTTACTCGAAAAAAGGAGGATATTGCCATTCAAAGCATCAATAACGAATTGGAAGGTATAGTGGAGATACTGAGCAACAGCACTGATACACAGGTATTGAACGCACTGAATGAATACCCTATTTTATCAGTAAATGCTCATAAAAGCCCGTCAAAACTACTTTGGGTAAATCTATTATGCGGAATAGTAATACCTGTCGGTCTCATCTTCTATTTACGAATATGGGTGTTCGGACACCGATTGAACAAGGATTTGAAACGTATAGTAGCCACTAGTGAAAAGCTATTGATTAGGGCCGAGGAATTGTCGTAAGACCTGTAAAAAGAAACTATAGAATAACAGAAAACCAACATATACATGGATTCATTTAAACTAAATACGATTGAAGAAGCGATTGAAGACTTCCGCGAAGGAAAATTCTTGATTGTGGTCGATGATGAAGACCGCGAAAACGAAGGAGATTTCATTGTGGCTGCCGAAAAAATCACTCCTGAGAAAGTAAATTTCATGATTACCAACGGACGAGGTGTACTATGTGCTCCACTACCAATCTCGCGTTGCGAAGAACTGGAATTAGAACATCAAGTGAACCAAAATACATCTATTTTGGGAACCCCGTTCACTGTAACAGTAGATAAATTGGAAGGATGTACTACAGGTGTATCAGCACAAGATCGAGCAGCCACCATTTTGGCTTTGTCTGACCCTCGTTCTACAGCAGCCACCTTCGGCCGTCCTGGACACATCAGTCCACTCTATGCACAAGACAAGGGAGTGCTTCGCCGTGCAGGACATACAGAAGCAGCCATTGACTTGGCTCAGCTGGCAGGATTGAGACCTGCAGCAGCCCTTATCGAAATAATGAATGAGGATGGAACTATGGCACGTATGCCACAACTACAAGAGGTTGCCAAACGATTTGATATCAAAATCATTTCAATACGCGACTTGATTGCCTACCGTCTGAAACAAGAATCGATGGTAGAACGAGGAGTTGAGGTAGATATGCCAACAGGAGATGGGCACTTCCGCTTAATAGCCTTCCGTCAAAAGTCTAATGGATTAGAACATATGGCACTCATCAAAGGTTCGTGGGAAGCAAATGAGCCCATTTTGGTGAGAGTTCACTCTTCGTGTGCCACAGGTGATATTCTTGGTTCAGCAAGATGTGACTGCGGCGCTCAATTACACAAAGCCATGCAGATGATAGAGCAGGAGGGCAAAGGAGTAGTCGTATATCTGCAACAAGAAGGACGCGGCATAGGACTAATGAACAAAATGCGCGCCTATAAACTGCAAGAGGAGGGAATGGACACTGTAGATGCAAACTTGTGCCTCGGCTTCAAAGCAGACGAACGAGACTATGGAGTAGGAGCAGAAATCCTACGTTCCATAGGTGTACATAGGATGCGTCTATTGACCAATAATCCTGTAAAACGTATTGGGTTGGAGGCATATGGTTTAAGTATACAAGAAATAGTACCCATCGAGGTAGAACCCAACAAGTACAATGAACGATACTTGAAAACTAAACAGGATAGAATGGGACACACTTTGCACATTAGTGAAGAATAAATATTAGAAAATTAGAATTTAAAAATTTAAGAATCATATAGTATGAATAATTTATCCAATCGTCTGCAAAGCCTCTCACCATCAGAGACGCTTGCTATGTCACAAAAAAGTAACGAGCTGAAGGCTCAAGGTATCGATGTAATCAACTTGAGTGTGGGTGAACCCGATTTTAATACACCCGAACATATCAAGGAGGCTGCAAAACAGGCTATAGATGAAAATTTTTCACGCTATTCTCCTGTACCAGGATATCCTGCTCTACGCAATGCCATTGTAGCAAAATTGAAAAACGAAAACAACTTAGATTATACAGCCGCTCAGATTTCATGTTCAAACGGAGCCAAGCAGTCAGTATGCAACATTATCATGACATTGATTGGTGAAGGTGACGAGGTAATTGTTCCTGCTCCTTATTGGGTAAGTTATCCCGAGATGGTAAAATTGGCAGATGGTACTCCTGTCATTATACGTGCAGGTATCGAGCAGGATTTCAAGATAACTCCGGCACAACTTGAGGCTGCTATCACTCCAAAGACCAAGGCTCTCATCTTATGTTCTCCTTCTAATCCTACAGGATCAGTTTATAGCAAAGAGGAGTTGGCTGGCTTAGCTTCAGTATTAGCCAAACATCCCCAAGTATACGTAATTGCTGATGAAATTTACGAACATATCAACTACATCGGCAAACATGAAAGCATTGCCCAATTCCCCGAAATGAAGGAAAATACTATCATTGTGAATGGTGTATCAAAGGCATATGCCATGACAGGATGGCGTATTGGATTTATCGCAGGACCCGAATGGATTGTAAAGGCTTGTAACAAGTTGCAAGGACAGTATACTTCAGGCCCCTGTTCAGTATCACAAAAAGCAGCAGAAGCAGCTTATACAGGCACACAGGCTCCTGTTGAAGAGATGCGTCAAGCTTTTGAACGTCGTCGTAACCTCATCGTAGAATTGGCTAAAGAGATTCCTGGATTCGAAGTAAATGTACCACAAGGTGCCTTCTACTTATTCCCCAAATGCGACTCATACTTTGGCAAGAGTTACGAAGGACGTATCATTGAAAATGCTGCAGACTTGGCTATGTTCTTATTGGAAGTAGGACACGTAGCATGTGTAGGTGGTGGTGCCTTTGGTAGTCCCGAATGCATCCGTATGAGTTATGCAACTTCTGATGAAAACATTGTAGAGTCGATGAAACGCATCAAAGAAACATTGGCTTTGCTGAAATAATTCAATCTAATTGAAGGGGTGACTCAATCATCGTGGTACATCCATTTGAATGAAGAGTCATCCCCAAAATACTCCAACCGTCGACCCATGAACAAGAGAAACCAATCTATAAACCCATTCGTAAAGGAAGATGCAACTACCCGCACCATTTCGTGGAAACCGTGGATAGAGGTGGTATTGTTTGCTCTATTTGCCAGCTGGATACTGGTAGGAATGAATAGCGACTATTTCTTCACCGTTCAAGAACGTTCTCTGTTCTTGGCCAATCAAATCTTTTTTGATGAAATGATGGCAACGCCTGGTGGTCTGTTACATTGGGCAGGAAGTTATTTGACGCAGTTTTTCTACTATCCCACGTTAGGTGCATCCTTACTAATCCTCATTTGGTTGGCCACATATGGAGTCACAATCAAAGCCTTCAGACTAAATCACACCTGGAGCCATTTAGCCTTGATTCCTATTACAGCCTTGCTATGTTCTACCATCGACCTTGGATATTGGCTGTATCAAATAAAAATTCCAGGGTATTGGTTTAGCGAAAGTTTGGCTATGCTAATTGTCATATCAGGAATATGGTTGGGTAGAACTCTGCGTGGAACATGGGGTTACATCTGGTTAGGAGTATGGATTGCAGGAGGATATCCCATATTGGGATGGTATGCACTGTTGGGTGGCATACTGATGGCTATCATATATATTATGGAGTCTGAGAAAAGTGGTTCTCAACGATTTATTCCACTAATATATGTAGTAACTTTAGTAGGTATAGTTCCTCTGCTATGGTACTACCATTACAACCAAAATCGTTTGGAAGATGCTTGGATATGTGGGTTTCCACAATTCGAGGTTAAAGATTGTACTTCATGGATAACACTTGCACCATTCTTTGTAATGGTCGCAGGATGTTTGATTCTTCCTTTCGTTCTGGTATTGCAAAATGTCATAAAAGGTCGTATGCAAACCATCATCATACGCACTATTGTAATAACAGGATGTGCCCTTGTTACATGGATAGCAAATTTCAGCGACTACAATTACCATGCAGAAATGCGTATGTACCGTTATGCCGAAGAGGGTAAATGGCAAAAAATATTGCAAGAAGCACGTGAATGTAAAGATACTCCGACCCGCCAAATGGTTATTTTGAAAAATATAGCATTGATGAATTTAGGACAGATGGGAAACCAAATGTTTCAATATGACAATGGAGGAAAACTATTACACACAAGGGACAACCTGACAACTAACCTTGTACACACTGCCGCCCCAATGCTGTACTATCAACACGGAATGCTTAACTATTGCATCAGATGGTGTATTGAAAATGGAGTTGAATATGGATTCACAGTAAATGACTTGAAGTTATTGGCACGTTGTTCATTGCTCGGCGGTGAATTTAATGCTGCTAAAAAGTATATCAATCTACTGAAACTAACAACCTTTCACCGAAAAGAGGCAGAAAAATTAGAGGAATTATACAATCGTCCTGAAAACATATACCAATCGGAAGAATTTAAGGTGGTAAGAGAACTGCATAGATATGTAGCAGAGAATCTTGATAGTGATAACGGATTGTGCGAAATGTATCTGATACACTATTGCTCTAATATGACTAACAACGTTAGTCCACTTGTACAAGAGGTAACATTAAACTATGCACTTATCAGCAGAAATATTCAATTATTTTGGCCAAAGTTTTTCAAATATGCAGAATTGCACAATGGTGAAGAAATGCCTATTCACTACCAAGAAGCAGCATACCTATATGGTAACCTTGAGAAATCGGTAAATATCAGTCAAATGCCATTTGACCATAAAATAATTGAACGATACAAGAAATTCAACGAAATGGTGCAAGCCTACATGAGACAAGGCATGACAGATAAAGAAGTTGCAGAAGCCGTAAAACCAGCCTTTGGCAATACATTTTGGTGGTTCTATTTCTTCTGTAATGACGTAAAGACCTATTAATGGAATCAACAACTATAAACAAGGAGTTTATGAATAACAAAGGATTTATACCTTATTACGTATTTGCATGTATATTGATGGCATTGGTTTCATGCGGTAAACATCCAGCGTTACCTGAGGTGTATGACAATTCAAACCAACTACCTACAATATATCCCGACTATACCGACGTAACTATACCGAGCAACATTGCACCCATGAACTTTATGGTAGAGAATGCAGAAGCCTGTATCGCAGAGTTCTGTTGGGGAAATCATTCACAGACATTTGGCAATGCCAACAAAGTACAAATACCCCTGAAGGATTGGCAGAATATAATGGAGGAAGCCAAAGGGGAATCTATACAAGTAACAGTATACACCCAACAAGACAAAGAATGGACACGTCATACACCATTTCATATTTATGTGGCACAGGAGGAGGTAGATCCCTATATATCTTATCGTGTCATTAGCCCCTCATACACAGCATATGAAATGCTAAGTATCAACCAACGCCATCTGAGTAGTTTTGATGAATCGGTTGTATACAACAATATGCTTATAAATAAGGGTGCAAATGGACAGTGCATAAATTGTCACTCATACCAAAACTATGGTACTGACAATATGCAGTTTCATATGAGACAAGCGCAAGGTGGTACCATGATTGTAACTGACGGAATTCCCCGCAAAGTAAACTTGAAGACGCCTGAGACTATTAGTGCCGGTGTGTACCCTGCCTGGCATCCTACACAAAAATTGATAGCCTACTCTACAAACAAAACAGGTCAATCGTTCCATACTAAAGAATTGGGTAAAGTAGAAGTCTTCGACAGCCGTAGTGACCTCATACTCTATGATATAGAGAAAAACCAAGTGAGCACTATCAGTGCAGAAGAGAATGAAATGGAAGTCTACCCTTGGTGGTCACCCGATGGAGGTACATTGTACTATGCTTCGGCACATTTTACCTATATTTATGATATAGCAGAAGACGCAGAAGTTATCAATCGATACAAAGACATCAAGTATAATATTTACCGTCGAAAGTTCGACACAACCAATCATACATTCTCTGAGCCAGAATTAGTATATGATGCAGCCTCTGTCGGTCAGAGTGCAACATTACCACGCATAAGCCCTTGCGGAAGATTTCTGCTCTTTTCAATGGGTGATGATGGATGTTTCCACATTTGGCATCCTGAAGCAGATCTTTACATCATGAATTTGGCCAATGGTATGGTACATCCACTTGAAGAGGCTAATAGTAACGCCGCCGAAAGTTATCATTCGTGGTCAAGTAACGGGCGATGGATACTCTTCAGCAGCCGTAGAGATGATAGCAATTACACACGTCTATACTTGAGTTACGTAGATGAAAATGGAAAGGACCATAAGGCATTTGCCGTGCCACAGGAAGATCCTGAATACTATTACCACTACCTACGCAGTTACAATGTACCTGAATTTATGAGCGAACCTGTAAGCATTAGTCCTCAGGAATTTGCTGCAGCAGCCAAGAAAGAGCCAATACAAGCTCAATATAAGAATTAAAGGAGTAAGAATAAAGAATAACTTTGTAAAAAGAATGCATTTTTCCACATTGGAGAAATGCATTCTTTTTTACTGTCCAATAAAACTAAAAAATTAGGACTGGTTCCATATTGCAGAAATCAGTCCTTTTTGATTATTCTGCTTTTCAACAAACACAATGACCATGGGTAAAAGTAAATATTTTACTAGAGGAAACCAACTCAGTCAACCTCAACTATCAATAAGATAAAAAGTGGTCAACTAAAAACATTAATAGGCACAATCAATAGAACAGGTACAA
Source organism: Bacteroidaceae bacterium (assembly GCA_017560945.1). GTDB lineage: Bacteria > Bacteroidota > Bacteroidia > Bacteroidales > Bacteroidaceae > Phocaeicola_A. The sequence continues at coordinate 30,895 of JAFZDY010000040.1, forward strand.
TCAACATAAAACATTGATATCCAATCAAAATTAGTACTCCTAAAAAAATCGCTAAAGGAGTACTGCAGTACTACCTATATGGTACTGCAGTATTTCATAAGTGGTACTGGAGTACTACATAAGTGATACTTGAGTACTACATAAGAAGTACTCAAGAATCTCTTAAGTGTGATTATAGTACTGATTCGCTTATGCTAAAACCATCCTGAAAAAGACTGGGAAAATATGAAAAGATTAGAGAGGGGCTTGTAATTACAAAAAAAGAATCTCAACCGCACTAAATCAGCGATTGAGACCCTATTTTTATGCTTTATCTATTTTATCGAACAGCAATAGTCCTTTTTATTATTCTTCAGAAACACGAAAGAAGGAAAAGTTGACGCTACCATAAGCACGATGTTCGACAAAGCAGCGATGATTTTCGAACTTATGATCTTTACCATGTTCCAGCACAAACAATCCATCAGGTTTTAATAGACCATGTTGGAATATCAAATCAGGAATTTGTGATAACTCTTTTAATGCGTATGGCGGGTCTGCAAAAATAAAATCGAACTGTTCACCTGCTCTACTTATGTATTTTAGCGCATCAGCACAGATAGGTATACATCTATCAGTTTTAACCTGACGCATGACGTCGCATATGAAAGCATGATGGTTGTGATCCTTCTCAATTGAAACCACTCGTGAACATCCACGTGAAACCAATTCAATACTAATGCTACCCGTACCTGCAAATAAATCCAAGGCTGTTACCCCCTCTTCATCAAAATCAAGATAAGCTGTAAGTACATTAAAGAGATTCTCTTTAGCAAAATCGGTTGTAGGACGCGCTTTAAAGGAACGCGGCACTTCGAATCTTCTTCGTTTATATATTCCACTAATAACTCTCATCTACGGATATCTTAATAGTTATAAATTACGGATGGAATGCAATAAAGTAAGCATATCATAAGGTACTCCGTCATATGCTGCAACTTCAGAACGATTAAATTCAGCAACAGGACTGACCACTGTTGTATTCTTGATAAATACCCTAAGAGTTGCTGACAACTCTTCATTAGCAGGATTTCCTCCTATCACATACAATTCATCGGTCTCTTGATTCAACTCCAATTGTTTCCACATATTCAGTGCATAATAACAGCAATCTGCCATATTTCTACATTGGTATGTATTCAACAATAATGGCATTCCATGATCTAAAACTACTACATCAACCGCACGTCGGCTTTGGCAAACGTACACTTTCCGGCTAGTTGATGATATGGTATTTTTAGTCTTCAGTGCTAAATGATGAACAATGGGTGTAATGGCAGCATATACAATTGCACCAGGCCACAACTCCTGTAGCAAATGCCAAGCCACTTGCTCCATGGCAAACAATATCACGCTATTGGTACAATCAGATACATTGTACAATACTTTCTCGCCTGGAGTTATATTGTGACACTGTTTGTAAAGTATTTCTGCCTGTTCTTCTTCAAACACATTTTGCGGGACAACGGTCCAGCGTGGTGTGTCCAACAAGATAATGGTACGGGCAAAATTTTCACTATGCAAGTCCTCATTTACGGCTAACGTTTGCTTTATATTAGCAGTTAAAGAGATACTTGGATCTACAGGAACTGAAGTATACAAAAACGGTTGCTTGCCCGAGGGGTCAAACATAGAAAAAGAAAATCCATCCGCACTAAGGCGGATGGACAATACTTGGTTTTTATCGTATAACGTCGAATTCACAACGCACACATTCCATTAAATTATTCCCAGTTACCTGCGTTGTTGTTGGGTTCTTCTACATCACCCACCTTCAAACCGCAGTAACGATCCAAACTCTCTTGCTTATCGATAAGGTTCAAGAGTTCCTGCTCATTGATACCTGAGAGGTATACTTCATACGGAGTTCTTGCCTCGAACAAATAGAGCGGAGTACCTGAACGAGTAGAGTCCACACGTGTCTCCAACTCGAACTTAACACCATTTCCGAAGGGAACATAGCACAAAGAATCGGCATTGAAACCAGCACCAAAAATAGAATCCTTCAAGCTAACGAACATTGTATCGCGGCTGAATCCTTCCAAACCAGCTTTCTTCACATCGTTCCACTTGCCTGTTTTGCGTGCCTTTTCAATCATCTCCATAGCCTTTCTTTCTGTAAGACCATTTTCCATCTGCTCGTCAGTCAATTCACCCTCTTTCTTTACGATAGGCAACTGAGCAGTTTTAACAAATTGAATTAAAGTATCGAAATCTGCACAATAACCCTTCATCGTAATGTTTCGATAATTTACCTGTGCATCACGGATGTTAATCAAACTTGCGATAACCTCTTTCTCTCTCAAATCGCGCTCCTTATCAAACGCAATAGGTCCCATAATACTACCGTAGCAGAGATAGAGCAAAGCGATAGCACACAAGGCCAAAACAGAATTAATTAATGCTTTCATTACAATATTTAATTTTTTTAGTTTATATTCGTGCCGCAAAAATAGAATAAATATGTCGAATTAACGAACAATCGGGAAGTTTTTTCGTTTAAAATGATGATAAATAGGTATTTTATAGAACAATTTAAGGTTTTTTTTGGTTTGGAGCCAACAGAAGACCAAGTAGAAGCCATTGAGGAACTGGGTAATTTCATCTTATCGGGAAACGAAAGGAAGGCTTTTGTTCTGCGTGGGTATGCGGGTACTGGAAAGACCTCGTTGGTGGGTACACTGGTGCGTCTGTTAGATTCACTGAAGCAGAAGGTGATACTGATGGCTCCTACAGGGCGTGCGGCTAAAGTATTTTCGCAACACGCATCGCACCCTGCCTACACCATCCACAAGAAGATTTATCGTCAAAAAGTATTTAATGGTGAGGGAGGGAACTATGGTCTATCCGACAACTTGCACCAGCATACGCTCTTCATCGTTGACGAAGCCTCGATGATTGCCAACGAGGGGCTTTCAGGGAACTTTGGCACAGGACGTTTATTGGACGATTTGATTGAGTATGTCTACTCTGGCCAGGGATGTCGGTTGCTACTGGTGGGTGACACTGCACAACTTCCTCCTGTAGGGGAAGAAGAGAGTCCGGCATTGCTTCCATGCGTCATCGAGGGATACGGATTGACGGTGAGGAACCTTGAGTTGAATCAGGTAGTCAGACAACTGGATGGTTCTGGTATTCTAACTAATGCCACCATGTTGCGTCACCTCATTTGTAACGAGGTATACCCTCTGTTGCCACGAGTGAAGTTCGCAGGATTCCCTGACATTTGCAATCTGCCTGGAAACGAACTGATAGAAGCACTGGAGGAAAGTTTTTCGAAGGTAGGGCAAGACGAAACGATGGTCATTTGTCGAAGTAACAAGCGGGCCAATATCTACAACAACGGCATACGTGCACGCATACTTTGTTACGAGGAGGAATTGAGTGGCGGAGATATGATAATGATAGCCAAAAACAACTACTTCTGGGCGAGTGAATACAAAGAGACTGATTTCATTGCCAATGGAGACATTGGTGTCGTACGCCGTATGCGTCGCGAACGAGAATTATATGGCTTTCGATTTGCCGACGTTACCATCCGCTTCCCCGACTACGATGATTTGGAGATGGAGGCAACCGTTTTGCTTGACACCCTCCAGAGCGAGGCTCCGGCATTGACACACGAACAACACGAAAAGTTGTTCAGCGCCATCATGGAGGACTATGAAGACATCCCTCAGAAACACGAACGGATGAAGAAGTTGAAGACCGACCCCTACTTCAATGCCCTGCAGATAAAGTATGCTTACGCCGTGACCTGCCATAAAGCACAGGGTGGACAATGGAGCCATGTGTACATCGACCAAGGCTACATCACTCCCGAAATGATGACACCCGATTACGCCCGATGGCTCTACACCGCCTTCACACGCGCCACTGAAAAGCTGTTCCTGGTAAACTTCCCAAAGGAACAAACTGACATGGGCATAGGATAGAGGGGACAAGGGTGTGTGAGATATCATAGAAAAGCCTTCACTACCGTATTCAAAAGGTTTATCGGCATGATTCACTCCCCTATCACATCGTACATCCCGAATGGATATATTATGAAGAAAGGCAGCCTTCCAAGAAAGAAGGCTGCCTTGTTCTTTAACCGTAATTCGGTGTTCCTATTATCCCAAGCTGATAGCTTCAGAAGGACAAACATCAGCACATGCGCCGCACTCGATGCACTTCTCGGGGTCGATAGAATACTTTTCACCTTCGCTGATTGCCTCAGAG
>JAFZDY010000041.1 GCA_017560945.1 Bacteroidaceae bacterium
AAGAGGGCGATGAGGATGCAAATGGTGGTGGTGATGGAGAGGAGCTTTTTCAGATTGTTTTCCGATTTCAGCATTTTCTCGCACTCTTCCATGCACGAATAGATGACGATGGTCGGAATATATCCACTTCCTTCCTGACGGAATTTAATCAATTTCTCTTTCAATGTCGGCCACGTACCCGGATGGAATCTGAACACAAGTTCCTCGGGGAGCATGAAACCTTCTCTGTTATTTCTAAGATGAAGTTCATCGTAATATTTACTGTTAAAGAAAAGGGAAGGTTGCACGGGGGTAGTGGGTGAAAGGTTATTGAAGTCCTTCACCACTCCTATTACGTGACAACGGCCATAATTCTCTCCGACGGGATGTTCCCATCCGGTAAGTCGCGCAAATGTTTCGTTCACAAGAATGTCATATACGCCATCCTTTTCAGTCATCCAACGCCCCTCCACCAGTTGAAGACCGTTAAAATTACAAAAGGCTTCATCTACCCAATACTCGTAACAATCTGTTATTTCAGTCAACAAGGGTAGCTCTTCGGGAGTAATCCTGCCTTTATCACTACCATTCGGATAGATAGGATTTCGGGTGAAGAAGAGGGTGTCCACCTCGGATTGTTGTTTGATGAATTCGAATATAGCGGTCTTTTCTTCGTCATTATTGACATGCATGAGAATGACACCTATGTTCTCGCGATTGAACCCCAAGTCCCCATGGCGTAGAGTGTGAAGTTGTTTCATCAACACCACTACACAGAAGATGCAACACATACCTATGCCCAATTGTGCACCTGTGCTGATACGGCGGAAGAGATTATAGCGGTTGAGTGCACCCACCCCAGTGACAACACTCTGCAACGACTGACGGCGGAAGTAGGCAATAAATGGTAAGGAGACAAGTATCGACGCCACTATCACCATCGACATGTAGAGGAGGATTTCGCGATAGATGTATCCCGTATTGTGAGGCAATTCGGCCAACGTGCGAAACCAATCGAGGGAAGCATCCAACATCATGATTCCTATGAACATGGCAAAGAAGAGCAACAGTGCGTATTCGGTAATGAACTGCACCATCAGGTCGCCACGCGAAGCACCGAACACCGTCCGCAGGGCAATTTCGCGCTTGCGGATGAAGAGGCGGTTAATGAACATGGTCAGGTAGCTCAGCAGGCCACATAGGATGAGTACACCGCCCGCAATGGCAAACAGGTAGATATGGTTCAACCGCACGGCGATATTCTGTTCGTAATATCTATTGGCTTGTCTCGCTTTGTCTATGCGTACCAGGTCAAGTTGTTGATGCGTCAAACTGAAGAAGTCTTCTTTTCCGAAAATGTTAATCCATGATATGGGAGTCCTGTCAAGACGGGCGTTCACGGTGTCAGGATTGGCATTCGGATAAAATTTGAAGAAGTGACAGGAATAAATTCCGTCTTCTTTAGGACTCACACTGGCGATTTCAAAAGGGAAGTTGGTATGTTCGCCCCATCCCTTCAACACTGCTCCTACCGTGCGGTTTCTCATATAGGCGTCTTCTTTGTTATATACTTCACATGTCAGCGCTTGTCCGATGGGTGATTCATCTCCCCAAAGTTTGTGAGCCAATTCTTCGGTGATGGCCACCATCGAAGGATTGTGTAGGAAACTATCGTCGCCTTCCAATATCTTCACACCGAAAAACGATATAAAATTACTATCGCACACGACCTCATCAGCTCCTACATCTTGTCCGTTTATCTTCGCATGATAACCCATCCCCATACGTGCCACCTCTTCCACCTCGGGAAACTGCTCAATCTTGTCCGTAATGAAAGTCCCTGGTGACACTATCTGGTTCAGGTAATATATCCTGTCCGCATCCTTGTGAAACGCATCATAGGTAGTTTCGTACTTTATCCAAAGCATTGCCAATGCAAAACAAGCGAAGCCAATGGCAAGACTTACAATGCTAACCACTGATTGCAGGCGGTACTTTACCAGTTGTCGCCATGCGAGTTTGAAGTTGTGCTCAATCATGTTTTATTCAAAGTTTAATATTCAAAGTTCAATATTCAAAGTTTAAAGTTTAAAGGGGAAAGCATTCTACTCCTTCCCACAGGGGGGAGGGGGTGGGTCTCCTCTTTGCTTGAAATCATCCTTTTGCTATCTCCTCCGCAAGACGGATATGTGCTACTTGCAAGATGCGCCACAAGATGGTGAGTACCACCAACAGAGTTACACCAAGGAAGATGCTTATCCAGAAGAGCGGACCATAGTTGAAGTATGCTACATAGTTCGAACTCATGAGAGAGAATATGTAGTACACGATGGGTAAGGCCAGCACAAAGGGGATGACCAACAGGTAGAAGTACCTACGTCCAAAGAGCCACAAGATATCGGGGAAGCGGGCACCGTGTACCTTGCGCAGAGCCACTTCGCGACGTCGGCGTTCGGTATCGAGGGTGATGGCGGAATAGACACCCAATAGGGTGATGCTCAGACTGACGATGGCAAAGAAGAGTAAAAGTTCTTTTGCCAAAGACTCTACTCCTTGATTCTCTTCGATTTCTTCTTTCAGTGTGGTTATCTTTACATCTACACCTGTGGCTAATACTTTGTGGAGCTCTTCCATTATGAATTCACGTACGGCCTTTACCTGACCGGGGTAGCACTTTACGTATATATAGTTGGGATTCTCTCGACCTGTTGCTGCTTTGTTGCTCATGTATATTGTACTCCTATCATTCATTCCAAAAGCCGTCCTGACCATATAGGTTGAGTTCTTTACTACCGCTGTGACCATGAGCGTAGTCCCATATTGATAAAATGTGTGTCCGAGGATATCCTCGTCGTACTTGGCAGCAAACTCCTCGTCGACGGCTATCTGTTCGGGAGTCTCGGGCCACACACCGCGCACCAATCCGATGTTCATAAATTCGAAGAAGTTCTGTGGAATCTCTTTGTACATGATGCTTATTGACGACTCATTGTTCCTGTCCGGTTCGGTGAAAATACTACTTCCCGTAATACTCTCCAGCATATTGTTCATCGGCAGTATGTCCTTCACTCCGGCATGTGTCTTCAAGTGGTTTATAAACACCTGCTTCTCGTCGGGGCGCATTGTCGTTTTTCTGGAATCGAAGGCAAAAGAGAGTATCTCTTCCTTCTCCTTATGTGAGAGATTACTCATCATCGAAGCCGTGGAAAGGTTTGTCTGTATGTAGAAGCCTACCGTGAGGCTGACAAATACCCAGCAGATAAAGAATTGGAGTCCCATCATCAGGTTTCGTCCCAAGTGACGACGGATGCGTGGTGCACTGCTGAAACCCGTCACACCCTGTTGGATGGTGATGTGTCGGATGTAGAAGCATACACCCGCGCAGATGACTATACAGGCAAGCAGTAGCCAACCGATGTATTCGACCATCTGCCACCACATCAGCGAGGCGTCAATCCGTATCCAGGAAATGATGTCGGGCAACTGAATGAGTGGAATCACAACTTTTGAGGTATACGAACAGACGAAGGCCGTGGCGCACAGTAGCATGAAGGTCTGTGTAAAAAGTAACCCGAAGAGGTCTCTCATGCGGCAACCGAACAGGCGTCGCAGGCTGTATTCGCGCGAACGGTTCAGGATGCTGCCTATCATGAAGTGAAGGAAGTTGAGCATGCCTACCGAGAGGATAAGTATGGCAAAGGTGGTGATGATGCTGGCTGTTCCGGCCATACTTTCAGTTCGTGATTCTCCCATGCGGGTGGCCACTATGTTCTTTTTTCTAACGTTGTTATCTTCGATTTGTGCCATGGCGGGTTGTACGGAGTTTGTCAGTTCCCTGTTTACATCCTCCAATGTTACCCCCTTTGGCATCAGACCAAAGATGTGTATACGCGATCCATGGGATGAAGTCACCCGCGGGCTGTCTTCATCGTTGAGTTTCAGTGCGTCAATATCTTCATAGAAACTGGTATTCCCAGGAAAGTCAGCCATCACGGCACGCACGGTATAGAGGGTATTGATGTCCATTCTACCAATGGTACGTCCTATGGCTTCAGTAGCCGACCCGAACTTACGGCAGGCTTCCGATTCACTGAGTACTATGGAATTGGGTAGGTTGGCTGCCTTTTCCCAACTTCCAGCTACGATTTTTACTCCGAAGAAATCAGCAAAAGCACTATCTACATCCACTATTCCCAAGTCTGCGGAACCCTGTCTTCCCATATTGTCCTCGTAGAAGTGGTCATGTGGATAACTGACAATGACCATACTGAACTTTTCCAGTGTATTCAGCGGAAGTTTTGTAATCCTTTCCCCCTCTGTGACGGAGAATGTTCGAAATAATCTATCTACGTAAGTTGTATCGTGAAAACCAATCTCCGCAATGCGGTCGTAGTTATCGAAGTGTTTGTCTATGCCCATGAGGTATCGGGCAAAGTACATACAGAAACTGAAGCACAGCAAACTGGCCGAAAGTCCCAGTATACTGATGATGTTTTGCGAACCATATTTGCAGATGTTTCGCCATGCAATGGTAATGTTGTGTGATAACATATCACTATATTTATTCAAAGTTCAAAATTCAATATTCAAGGGAGGAAAGCATTCTACTTTCCTTCCCAAAAGGGGGAGGGGGAGTATCCTTGTCACTTAATCAACTCTTGGCAATTTCGTCTGCAGGGTGTGTATGTGCTACATTCAGGATACGCCACAGGACTGTGAGTACCACCAGTAGGGCTATTGCCACAAAGATGCCCAACCAAAAGAAGAAACCGAAGTAGATGAACTCCAAGTGGTTTGTACTTATGAAATGTATCACTAAGTAGCCTACGGGAAAAGCCAATGCTGCCGAGATGACCAATATCCAGAAGTAACGGCGGCCAAACATCCACAAGATATCACTGAAGCGTGCACCGAACACCTTACGAATGGCCACCTCTCTACGGCGACGATCAGTATCGATGGTGATGGCCGAGTAGATTCCCAACAAGGTGATGACCAAACTGATGATGGTAAGGAAACGAACCATCTTCTGTATGTCTGTTACGCTTGAGTGGGAGTCCTCAATATCTTTCATCAGTGTGGTGATTTTCGGCTCTATATTTTCGGGGAACACTTTACGATACTCTGCCATCACATGTGAGCGCACCGCCTCTACCTGTCCAGGGTAACACTTCAGATATACATGGCTAATCTGTTCTTGATGTTCATCTACCATATATAACCTTTCAGGATTTGTCCCTCGTGAATCGTTGCGTGAAACCACTCTGTCCACAATACCTGTGACTGTGTATGACGAGGAGTTCTCGTGACTATAGAATGTCTTTCCTATGATGTTTTCATCGAACAATTCTGCAAAATAGACATCAGCAGCCACTTCACCTCCCCTCTGAGGGTATCTGCCACTTATCAATTTCACATTCATGAACTCAAAGAAATTCATAGGTACGTATTCCATTGAAGGACAGCAGCAAGACTTCTCTTTATCGGGAGCATCCGATAGAAACATGTGATCTCCATCATAGTTAAATAAGTGAGAGAAATGAGGCATTATCTCCTTCACCCCCGAATGTGTCGCCAACTGTTGGCACAACAGGGATTTCTCTTGTATGGGAATAGATACAAAATCCGGATTGAGTGATACAGAAAGTATCTGACTCTTCTCTTCACGGGTCAACGACTTGAATGACTCATTTTGGTTCTTCTCTGATTGCAGATACAGGGCTATGGTGAGACTGAAGAATATCCAGCAAGTGAAGAACTGAAAGCCCAAAATGAAGTTTCTACTTACCTTTCTTTGGTGGCGTGGTGCAGCCGTGTTGCCTGCAATGCCTCGCTGAATGGTGATACGGTGAATGCGAAGGCTCAATACCAAGCAGATGATGGTGCAAAGGATGTATATCCAACCGGTGTATTCGGTCGCTTCCAATAGGAGTTTCATTCTGTCCACATCGGGTGGTACCATATCTTTCGATACGATGGCTCGCACATCCAACCAACGGAGTACATAGTTGCACAACCATCCGACCGGTATCATCAACATGGTCATTTGGGTCATAAGCATCAGGAAAAGGTCTCTCCACCGACATCCCATCATACGACGCATACTATATTCGTGGCTACGGTTCAGCAATGAACCAATGAGCAAATGCAGGAAGTTGAACAATCCGACAGACAGTATTATCAAGGCTATACCAATCACTGCTGACCATATTATAATCTCCATACTTCCTTTGTCTCCAATACGACTTGCCTTAAGCACCAAGTCGCCACGTTCTATACCTCCAATGAAGGGGAAGTGTGTCATCACGGTGAGTAGTTCCTCATTGAGGTCTTCTATGCTACATCCCTCAGCCAACAATCCACGTGTATAGTAGTGGTTTGCTTCGTTGACCAGGTCATTCACACACAATAGGTCCAAATTTCGTTCATTACCTCCGACGGCATAGGATTTCTGTTGATTCCAGTCCTCCATCACCGCACGTACCGTGTAAGTATGTTCCCTATGAACGGTTTCACTCCTGTGCAGTGTCTGACCTATAGCTTCAACTTCGGAACCAAAGATTCGACGGGCAGTCGAAGCCATCAGTACTATGGAGTTGGGATTCTTGGCCACCTGTTCCCAACTACCTGCTACAATGTGTGGAGCATAGAGTGTGACAAAGGAACTATCCGTATCCATTGCTATCAATCCATGAGCTAACTCTTTGCCAGTATGGTTTTCCAAATAAGATCTTGTGTGAGGCCATCCAACGGTACATACATCTGATAAGGTATTAAGATGAAGTGACTTTAATTTAGCCGCATCATTCTTATTCAAGTACCAAGACCATGAAGATTCTCCCGTAATCTTTACGAGTCGGTCACGATTCTCTAATGTGTTTTCCGCTTCGGTATAGAAACGGACAAAGTGCATACAGACGCTGAAACAAACCAAACTGGCTGAAAGTCCCAGTACACTGATGATGTTTTGCGAACCATATTTGCAGATGTTTCGCCATGCGATGGTAATGTTGTGTGATAACATATCATTATATTTATTCAAAGTTCAATATTCAATATTCAAGGGAGTAAAGCATTCTACTCCTTCCCACAGGGGGGAGGGGGGAGTGGATAGAGTCTGTGGTTAAAGTTTATACCTTTATATAGTTCCTATATTTATAGTATTTATTTCCTCCATTTGGGGTGGGTAAGGGGAGGGGCTGTCCCTCCCCCTCTTCTTTTATAGATGCATCTCTTCCACCACTTGACCATCGAAGAGGTTGATGATGCGGTCGGCATATCCGGCATCGTGGCGTGAGTGGGTTACCATCACCACGGTACAACCTTCCTTGTGGAGTTGGCTCAGGAGGGTCATCACCTCGTGACCGTTCTTGGAGTCGAGGTTACCTGTCGGCTCGTCGGCAAGGACGAGTTTGGGACCTCCCACTACGGCACGTGCAATGGCTACACGTTGTTGTTGTCCACCTGAGAGTTGCTTGGGGAAGTGCTTCTCGCGATGGGTAATGTTCATGCGATCCATCACTTCGCGGATACGCTTCTTGCGTTCCTCCTTGGGTACTCCCATGTAGAGCAGGGGTAGTTCGATGTTCTCGTACACGTTCAACTCTTCGATGAGGTTGAAACTTTGGAATACGAAGCCGATGACACCCTTGCGCAACTCGGTACGACGACCTTCGGAAAACTCGGATACATTGGTGCCCATCAATTCATACGTACCTTCCGTAGGATTGTCCAACAAGCCCAGGATGTTCAACAGTGTAGATTTACCACAACCCGAAGGACCCATGATGGCTACGAACTCACCTTCCTTCACTTCCAGGCTTACATTGTGCAATGCCCAGGTTTCTACTTCTTCCGTACGGAATACTTTCTTTACGCAATTGGTTTTAATCATAATAGTTAATTTTTTTGCGACTCCTCACTTCCTCGCACAAAGCAGGAGGTGAATCGTCTTTGGTTAATAGATTTATGTTATTTTTTTCTCTCTCTCTTAATTTCAACTGAGTGTACAGGTCTGTTTTCCCCCCCCCCATTCTGGTGAGAAGGCCTAACCTCGGTTTTGTCCTTACAAAATTATTGAAACGTGCAAGAAAAATCGAAGAAATTTTCAAAAATCGTCTTTTTTTGATGAAAATTGTATGATTTCTGGACACTCGATTTTTGAAAAATGGGATTTTTGCCTGTTTTGGGTGAAAAATGGGGGTGGATTGGTGGGTGCGATTTTTTCTTAGGTTAGGGAAATTTTTCTCTCAGGTTAGGAAAAAATATTTCTCAGGTAGGGTAAAAAAATGTGTGAAAATGACCTGTGTCTGTTATCGTAAAAGTCTCCTTCGCCTCGTGGTCGAGTAAAATCAGGTGGATGGGGATTAAAAATAGAGTCAACTTCTTGATTAGTTGACGGATTTTGTGTTACTTTGCAGATTGATTGGCGGAGTGACCCTCCGCGTGTAAATACATCGATTCGTGAGTATGAAGCCACAGAGTTATATGCAGATACTGACCGATGCCGTGGAGCAACTTTCCGAGGCATCGTCCTATACAGGCCTGTGCCATCATCATCGCCAGGGGCAACCCTTGCCCTCTGCAGGACAATTGGAGCAGATTGTCGACCTTGCCCGTGCCATACTTTTTCCTGGATATTTTGGAAACTCCAGTGTCAATGCCCAGACAATGACCTATCACATAGGGGTGGATGTGGAGCGACTCTATCACTTGTTGGTGGAGCAGATTCAGGCAGGCTTGGCTTTCGATGTATCGGAGGAGGGTAGTGGTGTGGAGAGCCTTTGCGAGGAGGCTCGTCGGTTGGCAGCACTGTTCATAGGTCGCTTGCCCGAGATGCGTCGTACGCTGGCCACCGATGTGGAGGCTGCCTACAATGGCGACCCTGCGGCAAAGAACTATGGCGAGGTCATCTGTTGCTATCCGGCCATACGTGCCATCAGTAACTATCGTATAGCGCACGAATTGCTGGTGTTGGGTGTCCCTCTCATCCCGCGCATCATCACCGAGATGGCTCATAGCGAGACGGGTATCGACATACATCCGGGTGCTACCATAGGACATCACTTTACCATTGACCATGGTACGGGTGTGGTCATAGGTGAGACATGTATCATCGGCAACAATGTGAAACTATACCAGGGTGTGACGCTGGGAGCAAAGAGTTTCCCCTTGGACGAAAATGGTAATCCCATCAAGGGTATAGCTCGTCACCCGATACTGGAGGATGATGTCATAGTCTATAGCAATGCCACCATATTGGGACGCATCACCATAGGAAAAGGAGCCGTAGTGGGGGGAAACATCTGGGTGACAGAGAATGTGCCTGCCGGCGAAAGGATAGTACAGATGAAAGTGAAGGATAGGGATTAGTGAATAGTGAAAGGATGAAAGGGGCGATGGGCTTTGAGCAGTGAGCTTTGAACCTTGAATCTTGAACTTTGAATCTTGAACTTTGAACCTTGACTTGCTCAGCTTGATGAGCGATAGCGAACTAATCTTGAACCTTGAACTTTGAACTTTGAACCTTGAACCTTGCACTTTGAATAGAACATAATAATTAAAAATATATATGGAATTTGAACTCATCGCCAAAACCTTCCAAGGATTGGAAGAGGTATTGGCAAAAGAACTTATCGCACTGGGAGCAAACAATGTAGAGATTGGCCGACGAATGGTATCGTTCACCGGCAACAAGGAAATGATGTATCGTGCCAACTTCGGTTTGCGCACGGCTTTGCGTATATTGAAACCTATCAAACACTTCAAGGCTCAGTCAGCCGACGACGTGTACGAGGCCGTGAAGTCCATCGAGTGGGATCAGTACTTGACGGCAGAGAAAACCTTTGCCGTGGATGCGGTGGTGTTCAGCGATGAGTTCCGCCACTCAAAGTTCGTTGCCTACAAGGTGAAGGATGCCATTGTGGACTATTTCCGTGAGAAGACAGGCGATCGTCCCAACGTGAGACTGAACAATCCTGACTTGGCACTGAACATCCACGTGGCACAGGACAAGTGTACTCTTTCATTGGACTCATCGGGCGAATCGCTCCATCGTCGTGGATATCGTCAGGAGACTATGGAAGCCCCGCTCAACGAGGTGTTGGCGGCTGGTATGATTATGATGACAGGTTGGCAGGGCGAGTGTGACTTCATCGACCCCATGTGCGGATCGGGTACATTGCCCATCGAGGCGGCACTGATTGCACGCAACATTGCACCAGGTGTGTTCCGCAAGGAGTATGCATTCGAGAAGTGGAACGATTTCGATCAGAACCTCTTCGACCACATCTACAACGATGAAAGTGCCGAACGCGAATTTACCCACAAGATATATGGATACGACAACAATCGTCAGGCCATAGAGGTGGCTACGCGCAACGTGCGTGCGGCTGGATTGACCAAGGAGATTGAAATCATCTTCCGCGACTTTGCTGACTTCCAGACTCCCGAGGAGAAGGCTATCATTGTAAGCAATCCGCCTTATGGCGAACGTATTTCGGCCGATGACCTTTTGGGCCTCTACGAGATGATTGGAAACCGCTTGAAGAATGTATTCAAGGAGGGCGATGCGTGGATATTGAGTTATCGTCAGGAGTGCTTCGACAAGATAGGACTTAAGCCTTCGGTGAAAATCCCTGTGTACAACGGAGCCTTGGAGTGCGAGTTCCGCAAGTATCAACTCTTCAGTGGTCGTTACAACGACTTCCGTCGCGAGGGAGAGGAATTGGCCGAACGCAAGGAACGTCGCGAGCGCGACGAACGCCGTGCTGGCACAGGACGTTACGAGGAACGTCGCCAGCGCCGCATGGAGGAGTACAAGAAGAAGTCAGCCTCAAAACCCTTCAGAGGAAAGGGTGAAGATGCACCCGAGGGAGAGGAGAGACCTTTCCACAAGAAGGATGGTGATCGTCGTTTCAAGAAATCATTTGACCGTGAGCGTGGTGAAGAGCGCCGCGAACGCAAGTTCGAAGGAAAAGGACGTTTTGGTGACTCTCCGCGCAAGGAGAAAGGCTTCAAACCCCGACGTGAGGAGCGTGAGCAGAAGCAGGAACGTCGCTTCGGAACATGGAGACAAAGCGAGGAAGAGCGCGAATTGCGCGGTGAACGCAAGCGTCTCAGTGGCATTCAGGCCATGAGTTTCGAGCAAAAGAAAAAGGACGAATAAGCATACCCTCCTGACCCTTCCTGTGAGGGGGAGGGGCAAACCATTATGATTATGATGAAAAGGAACAGTAAACAATACTTTTCACTCCCCTCCATCATTGGAAGGGGCAAGGGGTGGGTCTTTTGTTTCCTCCTTACAACCTTTACCGTCATGGCACAAGAACATAAACCCTTTACCTTGCACGACCTTATCCCTGGTGGCGAGACTTACCATCAGTGTACTCCCCAAAACTCATCGTACACATGGTGGGGTGACCAGTGTGTGAAACTGGACGTGGATACATTGAAGGTGTGGAATCCCGCGGAGAAGAGTCAAGCCAAGGTGCTGGTGCAACTCGACCAGGTAAACAAGTGGTTGGAAGCAGCGGACAAGAAACCTGCACGTTCACTACAGAGTGTATCGTTTCCCTATGCCGACAAGTCGTGGATGCTCCTTCAAGTTTCTCGCGAATACATCCTGCTCGATTGGCAGACAGGTAAGGTGGAGTGGACTCTGCCCATTGCCGAGAAGGCTTCGAACAGGGATTGGAACAAGACTTCGCGCCACTTGGCCTATACCGTGGACAATAATTTGTGGATAACCACGGCTGAGGGAAAGAACATACAGGTAACTGATGAACCAGAGGGTATCAAATGTGGTGTAGCCGTCCATCGTAATGAGTTTGGCATAGAGACAGGAACATTCTGGAGTGCCTGTGGACAACGCTTGGCCTTCTATCGTATGGACGAAACCATGGTGAGCGACTATCCGCAAGTGGATACCGATGCCCGCACGGCAGAATATAATCCCGACAAATATCCCATGGCTGGTACGGCCAGTCACAAGGTGACGGTAGGTGTGTACGACATAGCTACTGGCAAGACTCTATACCTGAAAGCAGGAGATCCCACAGACCGCTATTTTTCCAATATAGCCTGGAGCCCTTGCGGACAGTATATCTACATGATGGAACATCCGCGTGAGCAGAATCGTGCCGAACTGGTGCGTTATCATGCCCTCACGGGTGAAAAGGATGCGGTACTCATTACTGAAACACACGAGAAGTATGTGGAACCCATGACACCCATTACCTTTTTGCCGTGGGACGACACCAAGTTTATCTACCAAAGTCAGCAGGACGGTTTCAATCACCTATACCTATATAATAATAAAGGTGAAAAACTTTCTCAACTTACCCAAGGTGACTGGTTGGTGCAGCAACTCGTAGGTTTCAATCAGGGACGCAAGGAGGTTATCATCAGTACTACCGAGGTCAGCCCCCTTCAGAGTAACCTCTATGCCGTCAGTGTAAAGAGTGGCAAACGTCGCCCCTTGGGAAATAGCGAAGGAGTGCACTCCGTGGTGCTATCGGCTTCGGGCGATTGGATGATAGACCGTTATTCTGCTCCACAGACACCGCGCCGCATCGAAGTGGTATCGGTAAAGACCGGCAAGATGATAGATACATTACTGGAGGCTCCTGATCCATGGGATGGTTTCAATGTGCCTGAGATAACAGTAGGCACACTTAAGGCTGCTGATGGAGAAACCGATCTTTACTATCGATTGGTAAAGCCTGTGGACTTTGATCCAACGAAGAAATATCCCATCGTCGTCTATGTATATGGTGGCCCTCATGCACAGATGATTCACAACTCATGGAACTACGATGTACGTGGATGGGACATCTATATGGCGCAGAAGGGCTACGTGGTATTTACCCTGGACAATAGGGGAAGTGGCAACCGTGGATTGGAGTTCGAGAATGTCACCTTCCGCCAATTGGGAGTAGAGGAGATGAAGGACCAGATGCAGGGAGTTGCTTTCCTTCAGAGTTTGCCCTATGTAGACAGTAATCGTCTGGGAGTACATGGTTGGAGTTACGGAGGATTCATGACCACCAACCTGATGCTTACCTATCCCGATGTATTCAAGGTAGGAGTAGCTGGAGGCCCTGTGACCGATTGGAAATACTACGAAGTGATGTACGGTGAAAGATATATGGATACTCCTCAAACCAATCCTGAAGGATACAAGAACAGTAGTCTTCTCGAGAAAGCCGGAAATTTGAAAGGTCGTCTGCTCGTCATCCATGGTGGTAACGATCCTGTTTGTGTCCCCCAAATGACCTATTCTTTCATAAAGGCTTGCATCGACAAAGGTACACACCCCGATCTTTTCATCTATCCCGGCCATGGTCACAATATGACAGGACGCGACCGTGTGCATTTGCACGAACACATCACCCGCTACTTCGAAGATTTCCTGAAGTAGTTCCTCTTTTTGATGTACAAGGTTTCAGATAATCATAAAAAGGAACAGGGCGCGAAATCCTTCGCGCCCTGTTCCTTTTTATAATACTTATCTAACGATTTCGTTTTATACATTCAGTTTCCAACTGAAACCATCCTTGGTATCCTTGATTTCGAAACCAAGAGCGGTGAGTTGGTCGCGGATGAGGTCGCTTGTAGCCCAATCCTTGGCAGCCTTTGCCTTCATACGTTGCTCCAGCAGCATATCCACTACTTTACCAAATGCCTCCTCGCGACGTCCGTCACCATCGCCCTTCTCTTCCTTCAGACCGAGGATGTCGAAGAGGAAGGTGTGCAAGGTCTCTTTCAACTCATTCAGGTCTTTGGCCGTGAGGGTGGCCTTCTTGTCGAGTACGGTATTGATGATGCGGCAGGCATCGAACAGGTGTGAGATGACGATGGGGGTGTTCAAGTCATCATTCATGGCATCGTAGCACTTTTGACGAAGTTGTGTCACATCGATGGTGCTGGTGGCGGCGGGTTGTATACGCTCGATATTGGCCATAGCCTCCATCAGACGTGCCAGTCCCTTTTCGCTTGCCTGAAGGGCTTCGTTGCCGAAGTCCACGGTGCTACGATAGTGAGCTTGAAGGATGAAGAAACGGATGGTCATGGGGCTATAGGCCTGCTCCAACAAAGGATGTGAACCCGCAAAGAACTCGCTGAGGTTGATGAAATTGTTGTATGACTTACCCATCTTCTGTCCGTTGATGGTTATCATATTGTTGTGCATCCAGTAGTGCACCATGTCGTCACCCTGGCTGGCCACACTCTGTGCTATTTCGCACTCGTGGTGGGGGAAGACGAGGTCCATTCCTCCGCCGTGGATGTCGAAGTGGTTGCCCAAGTACTTTCGTCCCATAGCGGTACATTCACAGTGCCATCCAGGGAATCCGTCGCTCCACGGGCTTGGCCAACGCATGATGTGTTCGGGCTGGGCACATTTCCACAAGGCGAAGTCTGCGGGGTTGCGTTTCTCGTCCTGTCCGTCCAGCTCGCGTGTGGTGTTCAGCACGTCGTCAAGATTGCGTCCTGACAACTTACCATAGTGATGATCCTGGTTATACTTTGCTACGTCGAAATACACCGAGCCACGGCTTTCGTAAGCATAGCCGTTGTCCAATATCTCCTGCACCAGAGCTATCTGCTCCATGATGTGGCCCGAGGCATGGGGTTCGATGCTGGGAGGAAGCACGTTCAGTGCCTCCATCGCCTTATGGTAGCGGTTTAGGTAGTGCTGCACCACTTCCATAGGCTCCAATTGCTCGAGACGTGCCTTCTTGGCAATCTTGTCCTCGCCCTCGTCGGCATCGTGCTCCAGGTGACCCACATCAGTGATGTTGCGCACATAGCGCACCTTGTAGCCAAGGTGGGTGAGGTAGCGGAAAAGGATGTCAAATGTGATGGCTGGACGAGCATGTCCGAGGTGTGCATCGCCATACACTGTAGGGCCGCACACATACATACCCACATGGGGGGCATGCAGGGGCTTGAATGCCTCTTTTTGGCGCTTCAAGGTGTTATAGATAAGAAGAGTCTGTTCCATAGTTTCTGTATCTTTGTTGTATAATTGGGTGCAAATTTAGTCAAAATATGTGAGGTGACAAAAAATATGAGCCAAAGCCTTGTATTAACACGGATCTGCATCGAAGTAGATGGTGCATGAGCGGAAGCGGGCATCGGTCATCAGTCGTTGGCGGATGAGCAGTAGTTGTTGGCGTACCTTGGTGAGTGAGGCGGTTGTCTCAATCTTGAGAACCATCTTGCGGATGAAGAGTGTCTGCACTCGGGCAATGGGCGGTGCATCGGGGCCCAGGACGCGGTCGCCAAAGACGGCTCGCAGGTGGACGCTCATCTCATGAGCCAGTGTGTCAAGCAAGTCGGCTTGATGGTGCTTCATATAGACATATATCAGGCGGTAATAGGGGGGGTAACGGAATAGCAGACGCTCTGCCAACTGGTCGTCGTACATGCCGGTGTAGTCGTTTGTCATCACTTGATGGATGACGGGTGCATCCTTGCTGCGTGTCTGTAGCACCACCAATCCCTGTTTGTGCTTGCGTCCAGCGCGCCCCGCCACTTGTGCCATCAGTTGGAAGGCTCGTTCGTGTGCGCGGAAGTCGGGGAAATTCATCATTGCATCAGCATCGAGTATGCCCACCACACTCACGTGGTCAAAGTCCAATCCCTTGGAAACCATCTGTGTGCCGATGAGTATGTCGGTATGGTGGTGTTGGAAGTCGTGGATGATGCGTTCGTAAGCCTGGCGGGTGCGTGTGGTGTCGAGATCCATACGTGCCACGCGGGCTTCGGGGAAAATTTGTAGGATGCTCTCCTCGATGCGCTCGGTGCCAAATCCTCGGTGGCGGATTTCCTCGCTTTCACAAGCGGGGCATCTGGAGGGGATGTGGTAGGTGTATCCGCAATAGTGACAGGTCAGTTGTCCCAAGCCTCGGTGGTAGGTCAGACTTACATCGCAATTCTTGCATCGGGGTACCCATCCGCATGTCTTGCACTCTACCATGGGGGCAAATCCACGGCGATTTTGGAAGAGGATTACCTGTTCGCCTTGTTCCAATGCGCGTCGCATGTGTCCCAATAGGGTGGGCGAGAAGGGGCCACTCATGCGTCGTTTGTGTTGCAATTCGGCAATATCGACCACCTCTATCTCAGGTAGTTGAATGGATTGGTGTCGCTTCTGCAGGCTGACGAGGCCATATTTTCCCGTGAGGGCATTGTAGTAACTCTCGATGCAGGGGGTGGCCGTGCCCAGCAGCACTTTTCCTCCCATCATGGTGGCAAGTACGATGGCTGCGTTGCGGGCGTGATAGCGAGGGGCAGGATCCTGTTGCTTGTAGGTATTCTCGTGCTCCTCGTCCACGATGACGAGGCCCAAGTTCTTGAAGGGTAGGAAGACCGATGAACGTACACCCAGGATGATGTCGTAACTCTTGTCCGAGAGTTGCTTTTGCCATATCTCCACCCTCTCCTCGTCGGGAAACTTGGAGTGATATACTCCCAATCGTGAGCCGAATACACGCTTCAGTCGTTCAGTAATCTGGGTTGTCAGAGCTATTTCGGGCAACAGATAGAGTACCTGCTTGCCTGCTTGCAAGGCTTGTTGGATGAGGTGAATGTATATTTCCGTCTTTCCGCTTGAGGTCACTCCGTGCAACAGGCAGATGGGCTTGTCGCGAAAGCACTCGTTGATGCGGTCGAATGCCTCTTGCTGATATGTATTGAGGGCATTCAAGGGTTGGACACTGGCGCACTGATTGTCCTTCAGTCGGCCAATCTCGTAGGGAAATTGTTCGAGTATCCCCTTCTCCACCAGTTGGGCAAGTATCGCTGATGAGGCTCCCGAGGTGGCGAGCAACTCCTTCTTGCTTACTGATGGTACTTCCATGCCGATGAAGGTCATGAGCAGTTGTTGTTGCTTTTGCGCACGCTTGAGGGTGTCGAGCAAGTGGTGTAATTGCTCTTCGTCGTGTGGGCCTCCAGCCAGTCGGACGTGCGTCTCAGTCTTTGGCTTGTAACTCCTCTTCACCTCCTCCTTTACAAATATGGCCTCTTTCTGAAGCAACGAGTTGATGGTCGGGAGCACATTCCTTATGCCTGTTTCCTTTTCTATCTGGGCGACGGTGCGCTCCTTTTCATCGCTCAACAGGGAAAATATTTTTTCCTCGTTGGGGAGAAATTTTTCTCCCGTAGGGAAAAAATCGGGGTTCAATTCGACACGAGTTTCGCTTTCGAGTTTCATCCCCGAGGGTAGTGCTGCCTTGTACACATCGCCCAATGTGCAAAGGTAGTAGTCGGCAATCCATTGCCAAAGTTTCAGTTGCTCGGGTAGTATGATAGGGTATGGATCCAACACTTCGGTGATGGTCTTCACTTCGTATTCTCCTTCGGGGGGTGTATGGTGCAGACGGATGACGATGGCCGTGTAGAAGCGCTTCTGTCCGAATGGGACAATCACGCGGCTACCCACCTGCACATCTCCCACCATGGAGGGGGGAAGTTGGTAGGTGTAACTATTGGCCAAGGGGAGGGGGACTATGACGTCGGCGTAGACCCACCCCAGCCCTCCCTCTAGGGAGGGAGACAAAATACCTGATTTGTCCATTGATTTGAGTATCTCTTTTCCCCCTCCCTAGAGGGAGGGTCGGGGTGGGTCTTCTATTTTTTCAATTCCGGATAACTGATGCGGGTGTGATAGACAGTCTTCAGTTTCTCCTTGAACACGGCCTTTATAGTCTCTATGGCACGGAAGGTGATGGGGCATTGGCGGAAGGCTCCTTCGGCCACTTGGGAGTCGATGAGTTTCTCCACCAGGTTGCTGATGCTCTCCTCGGTGTACTCCGCAAGGCTACGCGAGGCGGCCTCCACGGTGTCGGCCATCATTAGGATAGCCTCCTCCTGTGTGGAGGGGTTAGGCCCTGGATAGGTGAAGAGAGACTTGTCCACCTCTTTTTCGGGGTGGGCATTTTGTTCGGATACGTAGAAGTATTTCGTCATACCCACTCCGTGGTGGCTACTGATGAAGTTTCGTATCACCTCGGGTAAGTTGTGCTTGTCCGCCAGTTTCAGTCCGTCGGTCACGTGGTTGATGATGATGTGCGCGCTCTCGGTGAAGGTGAGGGTGGTGTGCGGATTCACACCCGACTGATTTTCAGTGAAGAACACAGGATTTTCTATCTTGCCTATGTCGTGATAGAGTGCGCCTGTACGCACCAGTTGGCTATTGGCTCCTATCTCGCGTGCGGCTTCGGCGGCCAGGTTAGCCACTTGCAACGAGTGTTGGAATGTGCCAGGTGCCACCTCCGACATCTTGCGCAGGAGCGGAGTGTTGATGTTGGACAACTCTACCAATGTCACGTTACTGGTAAAGCCGAAGGTCTTTTCCAACAGGAACAATAGCGGGTAGGTAAAGAGTAACAGGATGCCATTGACGATGAGCGACAAATACATACTGGTGTCCAACTTCGTCAAGTCATCGGTGTGGATGAGTTCGTAGGCAAAGTACGTCAACATCATTGAAAGGCTCACTAACAGGGCTGCTCGCACAAGTTGTGAGCGTTGCGACAATTCGCGCAGACTATAGATGCCCACCAATCCGCCGATGGAATGTACGAGCAGAAACTCGTACGGATAGCGCAATACCATAGAGCAGAGCAATAGCATGATGATGTTTGCCATGAAGGCCGTGCGCGAATCCATGAACACTCGCACGATGATGGGCACCATGGCAAAGGGGATGAGGTAGACGTTGAGGATGCTGTTTATCACCATCAGCGATGTGATGATGGGGAAGAACACGATGAGGCCCATCAGCAACAGTATGGTACGCTTGCGAGCATAGTAGTTGCGGCGGAAGAGGTCGAGATACAGCATGAAGAGGGTAACCAATATGCCCACAAAGAGTATCTGTCCGGCCAATGTCAATCGCTTTTGGGCGGCCGTTTCGCTACGCTTTTTCATCTCCTTGCTCAGCGATTGCAGGATGTCGTAGGTGTGTTGGTCAATGATTTCGCCTCTGTCGATAATCTTGGTACCATTGATGACCATGCCACTGCTCCACGACACGGTGGCGAGCAACTCCTGTTCGGCTGCTTGTGATTTCTCCTTGTCATACACCATGTTAGGGCTCACGAACTCCTGCAAGTTGCATTGTTGCATGATTTGCAGGTCGAATTGTGCGATGTCGGAGTGAATGAGTTCCTTGTATGCCTCCTTCACGGTCAGCAACGAGGCCACCTTCACTGGGCGGGCTGTATTGTTCTCGGCCAGCATGATGGATTGTATGCTATCCGCTTTCAGCGTCGTCAACTCCTGGGTGTCTATGATGCCCTGTTCGTATATCTTGTCCAGGTTTTGCTGGATGTGGTTGTAGTACCTTTCTCCCTCGTTGCCTGGCAGGTTTCCCAGTGTCTCCTTCAGTGCCCCACGTGTGAAACTCTCGTGTAGTCTTCTTTGTTGGTCCAGTTTCACCTGATTCTCCTTGTCGAAGTAGGGATGAAATTGCTTCATCACACTGTCCTGCTCCTGCTTCACGGCCGCATCGTCCTTGTAGATGGGGAAGTCATAGGAGGCTATCAGTTGGCCATATCTCCATGGATGGTTAAGTTCAAACTGATAGGCGTAGTTTCTTTCGTGTGGATAGAAATAGACAACGATGGCTATGGTGGCCAACGCAAGTGCTATGCGGTACATGATACCTGCACGGGTCAGGGGGTGACGGCTATTGTATCTGCTCATGATTCTTTCTGTTTTTGGGGTTCTTGAGGTTCAAAGTTCAAGATTTAAAGTTAGTTCGCTATCGCTCATCAAGCTGCGCAAGTCAAGGTTCAAAGTTCAAAGTTCAAAGCTCATCGCCCATCGCTCATAACTCACAACTCATTGCTCACAGTTCATTGCCCTTTTCATCTCTCGTCCTTCGTCCCTAAAATTAAACTCTCTATACTCGTTTTGTCTTCGTTAATTTTCCATTTAACGGGGCTAAAGTACAAAAAAAAACAATAGAGCAACCTCTTTTTGCTCTGCAAACGGTTACTTCTCCTCATTTTTTTACTCTATTTCAGGAAAAAACCGTATTTTTGCCGAAAATTTATACAGTTTTATCATTATGGCAGAGAGAAAAGTCCGGGTGCGTTTTGCCCCGAGTCCTACTGGTGCGTTGCACATTGGAGGTGTACGCACTGCGTTATATAACTATTTGTTTGCCCGTCAACATGGCGGCGAATTCATCTTCCGTATCGAGGATACCGACTCTAACCGTTTCGTACCTGGTGCCGAAGAATATATCATTGAATCATTCAAGTGGTTGGGCATCAAGTTTGACGAAGGTGTTAGTTTTGGTGGCAACTATGGTCCTTATCGTCAGAGCGAGCGTCGCGACATCTACAAGCAGTATGTAAAGATGTTGCTCGATGCCGGTAAGGCTTATATGGCTTTCGATACTCCCGAGGAGTTGGATGCCAAGCGTGCCGAGGTGCAAAACTTCCAGTACGATGCCTCTACTCGTATGTCGATGCGCAACTCACTGGCCCTTCCTAAGGAAGAGGTTGATCGCCTGTTGGCCGAGGGACACCAGTATGTAGTACGTTTCCTCATCCAACCTGGTGAAGAGGTGCACGTGGACGACCTTATCCGTGGCGATGTAGTCATCAACTCATCCATCCTCGACGACAAGGTACTCTATAAGTCAGCCGACGAACTTCCTACTTACCACTTGGCCAACATTGTGGACGACCATTTGATGGAAGTCTCTCACGTGATCCGTGGTGAGGAGTGGTTGCCTTCGGCTCCCTTGCATGTGTTGCTCTATCGTGCGTTTGGTTGGGAGGATACTATGCCTCGTTTTGCTCACCTTCCCTTGTTGCTCAAGCCCGAGGGTAATGGTAAACTTTCCAAGCGCGATGGTGACAAACTCGGTTTCCCCGTATTCCCCCTCGAGTGGCACGACCCCAAGTCGGGCGAAATCTCTTTAGGTTATCGCGAAGCCGGTTACTTGCCCGAGGCAGTTATCAACTTCCTTGCTCTGCTTGGATGGAATCCTGGAAACGATCAGGAAATCATGTCACTCGACGAGATGGTACAACTCTTCGACCTCAGTAAGTGCTCTAAGAGTGGTGCACGCTTCGACTATGTAAAGGGTATTTGGTTCAATCACCAGTACCTCCTTCGCCAGGCCGACATTGATTGGGCACCCGAGTTCGACAAAGTTCTTCGTGCCAACGGCATCGAGTCAACTCCCGAGCGCGAAGCACAGGTGGTAGCCATGATGAAGCAAAAGGTAGTAGAGTACACCGACAAGTTGGGCAATAAGAAAAAGCGTAACATCAGCTTCGTGAGCGACTTGTGGCCACTTTGCGACTTCTTCTTCCTCGCTCCTCAGACATACGATAAGGAGGGCGACAAGTTCATTCGTAAGAACTGGAAGGAAGAGACTGGAGCCGAGATGACCGAGTTGGCCAATTTGCTCGAAGGTCTCACCGACTTCTCAGTAGAGTCGCTTAAGCAAGCCGTGGATACATGGGCCGAGGCTGGTGAAAAGAAACCCTGGAACCCCTGGCGCGTATGCCTCGTAGGTACAGGTCAAGGCCCCGACATGTACGAATTGGCTGCCTTCCTCGGTAAGGAAGAGACCATTAGCCGTATGCGTAAAGCGATTGAGGCACTTGCTTAAATTATGAAATATGAATTATGAGATATGAATTGTGTGTGAAATAACTCTGAAAATAAATGGAGGTTTTACTCACAATTCATAATTCATAATTTAGAATTAACAAAGATGTACAACATAGCCATTTACTTCTACCTGCTGGCCATCAAGTTTGTTGGGTTGTTCAACAAGAAGGTAAAACTCATGTGCCAGGGACACAAGCAGGTTTTCGATATCTTACGTCAGAGAAGAGACAAGGAAAGTCGTTATTTGTGGTTTCATGCCGCCTCGTTGGGCGAGTTTGAACAGGGTCGTCCGTTGATTGAACGCATCCGCAAGCAGTACCCTCAGTACAAGGTATTGCTCACCTTCTTTTCCCCCTCGGGATACGAGGTGCGCAAGAACTATGAGGGAGCCGACATCATCTGCTACCTTCCCTTGGACACTCCCCGCAACGTGCGTCGATTCCTCAACTTGGCCCGTCCGTCCATGACCTTCTTCATCAAGTACGAGTTTTGGCAAAACTACATGAAGGCACTTCAGCATCGTGGTATTCCCACCTATAGTGTCTCCTCCATCTTCCGTCCCAACCAAGTGTTCTTCCGTTGGTACGGAGCCACCTACCGCAAGGTACTCACCCGCATCACCCACTTCTTTGTGCAAAACGAGGAATCAGTTCGCCTGCTTGCCTCTTGCGGCATTACCAATGCTACTATCGTTGGCGACACCCGTTTCGATCGCGTGTTGGAAATCTTCCAAGCAGCCAAGCAACTCCCCTTGGTAGAGCGTTTCAAGGGCGATTGTCACAAAGTGCTTGTGGCAGGTAGTTCATGGCAACCCGATGAAGAACTCATCATCGATTACTTCAATCGTCACCCCGAGATGAAACTCATCATTGCCCCCCATGTGGTGAACGATAACCATTTGGCATGGATTGAGGGTAAACTCAACCGCCCCTCTATGCGCTACACCAAAGCCCTCGGTGCCGATCTTTCGCGTGTCGATTGCCTCATTATCGATTGCTACGGATTGCTCTCGTCCATTTACCGCTATGGCGAAATTTCCTACGTAGGTGGTGGCTTCGGCGTAGGTATTCACAATGTATTGGAGGCAGCCGTATATGGCATTCCCGTCCTCTTTGGCCCCAACAATCAACGTTTCCGCGAGGCGCGCCAACTCCTTGCCACTGGCGGAGCATTCGAGATTCACAACTCCACCGACTTCAATGCTACCATGGATCGCCTCTTTACCGACGAGGCTTTCCTTGCACAGAGCGGTGAGCGTGCAGGGCACTACGTGAGCGACAATGCTGGTGCCGCCGATGCCGTGTTGAAGGAGGTATTTTAAACTCCCAATTACTTGTAATAAGTAACTAATAACCTGCGCCGATTTTTTTGAGTGTCTGAAAAAAAGTTTTTTCAGGTAGGGGAAAAAATCAGCACAGGTAAATGTTAGTTTTGTTAGATTGTCAAATTGTTAAAAAGTTAAATTAAGGTTTATGCAGTAATCCTTTTGCATTTTGCACAAATATCTCATGTCATAATTTGACTTTTTGACAAACTAACATTTGACAAGCTAACAAAAGAAGTAAAAAAGTTACCATGCAATGCCTTGAACTTTGAAGAATTCAAGATTCAAGACTCGATTCTTTCTGCGCCAAGCCATTGTTTTATGCATTCTTCCGTACCATGATAGCTCGGACGCATCATTGAACCATAGTTCACTATCACTCCTTCCCGATTTATGATGAAGTAGTAGGGAAGAGAGTTTACATTGAGCTGGTTGTAAAGTTTGTTAGACTCATTACCATTAGGCCAGTCAATGGTCAACACATGTTCAATACCAGGTATATGCATTTCATAAGTATCTAAAACCTTCTTTACCAATTCCTTGTTATTGTTATTACAGATGGAAATGAATACGATATCTTCTATGGAAAATTTCTGACGAAGTTCTTTTAAAGGTTTCATCTCATGCATGCATGGCGGGCATCCTGGATTCCAAAAATCTATATAAATCATCTTTCCTCGATGACTATTTAGAAGATTATAGAAACACTCCATGTAAGACATGGATTTAAGTGCTTTAACCCCATCCTGATAGTTTCCGTATAAGATGTAGTCGGATACAGGTTTGGGATTTTCTTGGTAATTCTTTTTTGATTGTTGAAGTTGTAAAACGGTATTGCGCAGATAAGGCGACTTAACATATTGATCAAAGCATTCTTTATACTGATTGAAATAGGTGGTATCATTCAGCTCATAAAGGGAGGAAGCCAAACTTTGAGTATAGAGGTAAGGCATGGCATGAGTATCTTTCATGGGAGAAAAGATATCGTCCATGGTTACAGTTTGGTCATGATTCTGAAAACGTTCGTTGATACGGAATAGGTATGAATATATTTCTTTCGACAAACGGAAGTGAGCATTAGTAATCACTCGGTTGTCCAACAATAGTGAGGCTTCACCAAGTCGATTGGCATACCGATTAAGATCAAATCCTTCCATTCCATAAATTTGGCAATAAATCGCATATTGGAACAAAGCTGTATAATAATCCGCTTTTATCAGTTGGCTGATGTATTCTTTTACCTTCTCATTCGGTTGGTATTTGGTAACATACTCATCGTATCGGTGTAGCCTTTCTTGATATTCTTGTTCCATCAGTTGTTCGAATTCTTCATTGGTCGTGAAATCTTTCCAAATTCTGTAATCTTGAATATAGTATCCACCCTCAATGAAGGATGTGAATTGCTTGTTGAGCTCTGCTCCATTCCCATCGATAACAACATTTAGTAAGTCTTTAAAGTCTATTTCCAAATTGATGCTATCGCCAGGTTGCACATACAAATGTTCTATATAGGGATTGATAGCTACTTCACACATTTGGGAGTGAAGTTGAAAATTGAAATAAAAATTATTTTCCGAATTGATAAGGGAAGTATAAGTAATCTGTCCCTCGTCGAAGAATGGAAGTTCAAGTACAATATCATTGATATGTGGGTACAAGTCACGATTCTTTATGTGCCCAGAGATAAAGACTTTACCTTGCATAGGTACTTCCTCTGTCATAGTTTTCTCATGCTTACATCCGCATAGTAACAGGATTGTTTGAATGATTGTTAATGTTACAATCAGTAAACTTTTCTTTCTCATATAAACTGCATTTTTATTAAAATCTTCAAATTTGGCAAAACTCATTGATAATCAGTCAAAATTAGTACTCTTTTCAATTTCGTTTAAAAGATACTCCAGTACCAGTTAAGTGGTACTGCAGTACCACCGCATTGGTACTCGAGTACTACATAAGTGGTACTGCAGTATCTCTTAAGTGGGATTCTGGTACTTATTAAGAGTATTCTGACAACTCTTTGTATTCAACGAATTCAAGGTTCAAAATTCAAGGAAAGGGGGCGGTCTCTGTCATCCTGAGAGAAGCGAAGGATCTGTGAACGTGAGCATGAGTAATCGAGAAAGTGGATGTAATCAGATCCTTCCTCCCGAAGGTCGTCAGGATGACAAAAATGATATAGTCTGCAAATCATAATTACTCAAGCAAAGCTCTCATCAAGCTACGCAAGTCAAAGTTCAAGGGAGGAAAGCATACTACTCCTTCCCATAGAGGGGCATAGCGAGGGGAGATAGTGTCCTATGCGACGGAGGTCAGTTGGGATGGGTTCTCCTATCCTTTGCAAATCTCATCTGCAGGGCGAGCCTTTGCCGTTTTCCATACGCGCCAACCGACACAGAGGGCTACGAGCAGGGCAACAAGAAGGAAGATGCCTACGTATATCCACCACGATATTTCCGTTTGTACCACGTATTGCTCCAGCCATGGCTTCATGCAGGCATAGCCCACAGGGAAGGCTACGAGAGCCGCCACTCCTTGCAGCGCCATATATTCGAGGAAGAACATATCGAGGATGTCTTTCGTAGTAGCACCGAATACCTTACGAACGGCAATCTCCTTGCGACGTTGTTCACAAGTGAGCATTATCATTGACCATACTCCAAAGAGGGCGATGAGAATGCAGACAAAAGTGATGATATTAAGGAGCTTCTGCAGATTGAGTTCAGATTCAAGATAGGTATCAAATTCTTCCTCTGAATCGGTAAAGTAAAAATCGCCTCCTTCGTATCGCTTGACATATTCTTCGTATTTCCTTTCGAGGTTTTTCCATTCTTCGCCTTGGTATTTGAATATAAACTTGGTGCCAGGGTTGTATGAACGTTTCCAAGTCACTTCCTTGCAAATGAAGGTAGGAAAAGGTTGTCTCAGAGGTCCCATGTTGTGAAAGTCTTTCATTACACCCACCACATGTAAAACAACGTCCGATGAATACTCTATCTTTTTGCCTATCGGGTCGTCCCAACCAAATTCCTTCACAACACTTTCGTTGACGACAATGGCCATCGGGTCGTCCTCTTCACTGAGAAAGTGCCCCTGTAACAGCCTCAATCCATAGAATTCGGGGAGCGCAAACTCCTTGTCTTCAAAGTATTGTAAACCGATTGTTTCTTTCAGCATCTTTTGTTCGGAAACTAAATACCCACCGATACTAATCATCTCTATTTCTCCGTTAGGGAACAGTGAATTTCTCCTTCGTATCACTTTCACCACTTCGGGTTGTTGGCGGAGGTAGCTGGCAAAGGATTCTATTTCATCTTCCGTCAAGTCGTAGGTTTGAATAAGCCCGATGTTGTTACGCTCAAATCCGAAATCATTGTAGCGCAGGGCATGAATCTGTTTTTGGAATACCACGGTGCAGAAGATAAACAGGATGCTGATGCACATCTGCAGGCATACGCTCAACTTACGGAAGTTGGAGTAGCTGAACAGCCCTACTTGGCTCTGGATGGAGTTGTGCAACGCCTGACGACGGAAAAAACCGATGACTGGTAGTGAAATGAGTAACGATACACTCCCCACCCACAACATGTAGATGCTACCTTCACGATACACAAATTCTATATCTTTAGGCAGTTTGGCCATTTGGCAGAATGGTTCCCTGACGGCATCTATTACGAATATTCCCAATAGAAGTGCAATGAACAGTACCAGTCCGTATTCGATGAGGAATTGCAGTATCAGGTCTCTTTTGGTGGCACCAAACACCGTGCGCAGGGCAATCTCGCGTTGGCGGATGAAGAGACGGTTGATGAACATGGTCAAGTAGTTGAGCAATCCACACAGAATCAGCAAACTGCTGGCCAAGGCAAACAGGTAGAGGTGATTCAACTTCACACTCATAGCAGCCTGATAAAGCGTGTGACGGAGTTGGTCGAGAGGCAGCAACTTCAACGCGTTAGGTTGGGCTGGTTCCTTTTTGCGATTGCCGCAGAAGTCCAGAGAATCCAATCTTGCATTTATTTCATCCACATCGGCATGAGGGGAAAGGCGAAGAACGTGTTCAAAACTGGGAGAATAAGGTATGTCATAACCTTTGAAAGGGTTATGGTTCTTCTTTGATGTATTGTTGACCAACAAGTCGAAGTGAAGACAACTATGCTCATCTTCCCAACCATCAACCACGGCTGTCACCGTATAAGGTACTATACTGGCTTCTGTTCCTGCATCTAACGTAAACTCCTGTCCCAAGGGATCTTTGCCCGGCCATAGTCGTTCGGCAGTCAGACGATTAATGGCAACTTCTCTATTGTTATGCAGGAATCCGTCAGTACCAGCTAATATTTGTATATTGAACATCTCGAGGAAGGAACTGTCACAATAGGTACATACTATATCTGCAAGAAGAGAGTCGTTTTGTCTCAGGTCCCAATAGTATCCATCCGTAAAAGCAGTTGCGGCCTCTACCTCGTGGCAATATTTCACCACACTATCGCAGTATTGATTAGGAATCGTCCATTGATTTTCATTAGCTAAAAAATACATCCTGTCCGCATCCTTATGAAATGCGTCATACGTGGTTTCGTATTTTATCCACATGCTTGCAAGTGCAAAACAAGCAAAGCCGATTGCCAAACTTACGATACTGACCACTGATTGCAAGCGGTATTTTACCAGTTGCCGCCATGCGAGCTTGAAGTTATGCTCAATCATATTTTGTTTAATATTTAATATTTAAGATTCAAAGTTTAAGGTTCAAAGTTTAAAGTTGTATGCCTTAATTTATCCCTTTAATTTTTAAATTCTTTTATTTGAGAACTCGTTCTTCACTCTATCTCATCCGCAGGGCGAGCCTTGGCTGTTTTCCATACTCGCCAACCGACACAGAGGGCTACGAGCAGGGCTACCATGAGGAAGATGCCTACGTATATCCACCACGAGATTTCCGTTTGTACTACGTATTGCTCCAGCCATGGCTTCATGCACGCATAACCGATAGGGAAGGCCACTATGGCCGCTATACCTTGCAGGGACATGTATTCGATGAAGAACATATCGAGGATGTCCTTCGTAGTAGCACCATATACCTTACGAATGGCAATCTCCTTGCGACGTTGTTCACACGTGAGCATAATCATTGACCATACACCAAAGAGGGCGATGAGAATGCAGACACCGGTGGTGACACTGATGAGTGTTTGCAGGTTTTCTTCAGATTGTAACATTTTGTTGTATTCATCTGTCAGGTCTTCCCAATTATCAGGATAAAAAGTACTTCCTCGCTTGTTAAAAAAGTCTTCAATTTTTTCCATCAGCGCCTGTTTGCATCCAGGTTTATAGCGAAGGAGGAGGTTTTTTATAGCATAATTTCGTATATCATCGGTATTTTCTAAACTCCTGATGACGCAACATTCAGCCTTGATGGTGGGGGAGATATTCTGGAAGTCTTTAACCACTCCCACAATCTTATTCTCGTGAATAGAGTGTTCTAACGGATTCTTCCATCCCATCTGGCGGACAAACGATTCGTTTACCATAATGGCTTGATTTTCACCATCGTGCAACCATCGACCCTGTGACAACGTGAGTCCGTAAAAGTCCACTATTGCTTTTGAAATCCATTGAACACTCAACTTAAGAGGATTTGTCAACTCAGGGAAATGATGTGGATGTAGTGTCATCGTCCCTTCTCTTGTTGTAGGATAGATAGGAATTGGGCTTATGAAAGCGGTATCTACTTCGGGACATTGTTTCAAAAAGGACGCCATCTCTTCTATTTCCTCCCAATTAATGTGTTGATACACTATCCGGTTTTCGCGTTCGAATCCAATATCACCATGTCGCAGGGTATTCAGTTGCTTCAGTAGTACTACGGTACAGAAGATACACAGGAAACTGATTCCTATCTGTACTCCTGTACTGATACGACGGAATAAGTTGTATTTCATCAATCCACCCACTCCTGTGATGCTACTTTGTAATGATTGGCGACGGAAGTACCAAATGACTGGTATAGAGATGAGTATCGACACCATAAAGACCATCAACATATACACCAGACTCTCGCGATGGAAGAAATCCCAATCTTCGGGCAAACCCGACATTTCGAGGAACCAATCAAGTGAAACCTGCACTACATAAATGCCACAGAATAGGGCGATGAGCAACAATAGACCATACTCAGTAAGGAATTGTACCATGAGTTTTCCACCCGTAGCACCAAACACGGATCGCAGGGCTATTTCTCGTTTGCGGATAAATAGGCGATTGATGAACATTGTCAAGTAGTTCAGCAAACCACACAAGATGAGCATACCACCAGATATGGCAAACAGGTAGACATGGTTGATTTTAATCGCAGCCATCTTTTTGTGAAGGTTTGTTTCGTGTCGCACCTTTGTAATAGGGACAGCCTTCATCCTCTGATTAGTGAACAACTCATCCAAAGTTATGGCGCTCACGCCCTCCAACCCTGGAATATTTCTATAAATCCGCATTGTATCGAGGCGGGCATTCAAGGCTTCCATATCCACCATGGGTGAAATGCGTGCCATCAAACAACTACCAAGAGGATTCAAATTTCCGTTCGGATTGATTGGTTTGCGAAGGAGAAAATCAATCCCTCTGAAATTGGTATGCTCTCCCCAATCGCGAAAGACCGCAGACACTCGTAATGACAATATGTATTTCTCTTCTCTAACCTTATCTCCAGAAATAATTGTTAGAGTGTTCATTATCGTCATTTCTTTTCCTATGGGAGACTCGTCACCAAATATTTTATGTGCAAATTGGTCGCTAATGGCCACTTCATTTTCGTTATGCACAAAGTTCCCGTTTCCTTCCACAATATCCAATCCGAATAATGCGACAAAATTGGTGTCGTTCATCATAAATCCTCTGCCATACAACGACATTCCATTGATTGTATCCGCATTGACATAGTTCACATGCGAAAACTGTTCCAACTGAGGAAGTTCACGTAAGGTGCGGGGATCAGTATCCGTTGAGAGCATAATATCCCCATTCTTTAATATGACGTGTATCTCATTCGCATCCTTGTGAAATGCATCATATGTGGTTTCGTACTTTATCCACATGCTTGCAAGGGCAAAGCAAGCGAAGCCGATTGCCAAACTTACGATACTAACTGCTGATTGCAAGCGGTACTTTACAAGTTGTCGCCATGCGAGACTAAGATTATGTCCAATCATGTCTTATTCAAAATTTAATATTCAAAGTTCAATGTTCAAAAATTCAAAGTTCAAGATTATTCGAGCAAAGCTCTCATCAAGCTACGCAAGTCAAAGTTTAAGGGAGTAAAGCCTGCTACTTTGCCTTACAAAATTATTGAAACGTGCAAGAAAAATCGAAGAAATTTTCAAAAATCGTCTTTTTTTGATGAAAATTGTATGATTTCTGGACACTCGATTTTTGAAAAATGGGGAAAATGGAGAAAATGGACGTTTTTTAATCTACGAATTTAGTGACGAGTTACTGGTGACAAAAGGTGGTTTTGCATCCAATTTTTTCCAGATGCTAATGACACGGCAATAAAATATATTGCCACGAGCACGAACACCTATAGCGGGGAAATCCCTTGTGGCTACCCAGAAAATCTGTCTATTGTTGGGGCATCCTTAAATGACGCTTATACAAGCAATGAAAAGAATGAATCCGGGGTATCCGCGTCTGAAGAATTATGCAAGGAGAAGAAATCTCTTGTCACTCGTCACTAAAATTATGACTTACGCCAGAAACCAGGGGTAAGGAGAAGAAGTACGCTGAACAATTCCAAACGGCCGATGAGCATAAGGAAGGCGCTAACCCACTTGGCGGCATCGGGTAATGGTGCCCACGAATTGATGCTGGCATAGTTGCCCAAAGCGGGACCTACGTTGCTCACACAAGACACCACTATACCATAGGCATCCATGAAATCGAGTCCGATGGCTATCATTATCAGCCAACCGAAGAAGATGACCAGGGCATAGAGCATAAAGAATGCCAATAGGGTAATTTTTGCCTTGGAGTGTATCACATTGCCACTGATGCGCAAGGGGATGATGGCATTGGGGTGGATAATGCGAAGGAATTCGTTGCGAACGGCCTTCATCACCATGGCTATGCGTACGCACTTGATGGCTCCACTGGTAGAACCTGCACAGGCTCCGAAATACATTACCACCGATAAAAGGAACCATAGGATGGGTGGCCATAACATGTAGTCGGCAGATACGAAACCAGTAGTCGTCTGCACCGATACGACTTGAAACAGGGCTTCGCGGAAGGATGCCTCGAACTCTCCGCCTCGTACAATCGTCAATCCTAATGCGATGAGAAGGGTAAAGGATAGGGCAAGTCCTATGTACCAATGAAACTCTGTGTCGTCGAACAACTTGCGAACTTTCCTTTTGAAAATGGTGGTAAACAACAGGGTGAAGTTGATGCCGGAAATGAACATGAAGAAGATGGTCACATATTCAATGTAAGCCGAGTCGAATGCCCCGATGCTGGCATTGCGTGTGGAGAAACCTCCTGTGGCGGTGGTGCACATGGCATGGCAGATGCAATCGAACCACTCCATGTCTCCAACGGCGAAGAGTAGGGCACAGATTACGGTAAGTCCCACATAGATGCTCCATATCCACTTGGCTGTTACCTCGATACGTGGATGTACCTTGTCGTGACGAGGACCTGTTGCTTCGGCGGCAAACAATTGTACACCGCCCACACCGAAGACTGGCAACACGGCAATGGTGAAGAAGATGATGCCCAAGCCACCTATCCATTGAGTCATGCTTCGCCAAAAGAGCAATCCGTGAGGGAGGGCTTCGATGTTGGGAAGTACAGAGGCACCTGTAGTGGTGAATCCTGACATGGTTTCAAAGAATGCGTCGGTGACAGAGGTAAGATGTCTGCTAAGGAGAAAAGGCAACATGCCTATGAGGGAGAAAACAATCCACGAGAAGGTGACAATGATGTAACCATCGCGTCGGCCAAACCGCTTGTCCGCTTCGCGTCCTAAGTAGTTGAGTACTCCTCCAACCAGCAGGGATATGCCTGCTGATATGACAAAGGGCCAACGGTCATTCTCGCCAAAGTAGAAGCCGAATGCCGAGCAGAGTAGCATCAGCAATGACTCGATGTAGAGCAAGAATCCCAGGATGCGGGAAATCATTTTCCAACTAATCATAAAATTCAGTTATGAGTGACAAACCTACGGAACAGTGTGTGGTAAGTCACGAGTTTAAAAGTACTTTTCAATCTTTTTAATCATAACACCCGAGCAGAAGACCACCACGTGGTCACCAGGTTTGATGAGGGTGTTACCAGTGATGAGTTGTCCCTCGTCGTCGCGGATAAGTCCACCGAGTGATACACCCTTGGGAAGTCCTAAGTCCTTCACAGGCTTGCGGGTGACGGGAGCACCCTCTTTCACGGTGAACTCTGCCACGTCGGCATTGGCCAGGGTGAGGCACTTGACATTGCTCACATCGGCGTCGAGCATCATCTGGTAGATGTGGCTGGCGGCAATCAGCTTCTTGTTG
The DNA here is from genome assembly GCA_017560945.1 of Bacteroidaceae bacterium. Classification (GTDB taxonomy): domain Bacteria; phylum Bacteroidota; class Bacteroidia; order Bacteroidales; family Bacteroidaceae; genus Phocaeicola_A. The sequence goes on from JAFZDY010000041.1 coordinate 32,494, forward strand.
ATGATGGTACCAATGTCCAATCCCTCGGCCATATCGATGTAGTCGAAGTTCTCGATGTTGGCTACCGTCTTGTTTACTCCCATGCGCTTGGCCATGAGGCAGGCGAGTACATTTGTCTCGGAGTTTCCTGTGAGTGCCACGAAGGCATCGGTTGTCTCCAACCCCTCTTCCTTCAGCAGACTCAAGTCGCGTCCGTCGCCGTGAATCACCATCACACGATTGTCCACCAACTCGGTCACTCGGTTGCATCGGTGGCGGTCACTCTCGATGATGGTCAGGTGTATGTTGTCGGGCATGATGTTGGCTGCGCGTACGGCAATGCGTCCACCGCCCACAATCATCACGTTGCGTACATCGGGATATATCTCCTTGCCTGCTATCTTTCGTATATAGGGGATGTGTTTCTTGGTGGTCATGAAGTAAACGATGTCGTTTTCGCGAATGCAATCGTTTCCTCGTGGGATGATGGTCTCGTGTCCGCGCTTGATGGCTACCACGTGGTAAGGTATTTCGGGTGAGCCCAACTGGTGGAAGGGGATGTCAAGAATCTCTGAACCCTTGCGCAACTTCACACCTAACAACACCAATGCGCCACCGCGCACTTCCCACCACTGGCGTATCCAGCTCATGCGCACGGCATCCACAATCTCCTTGGCGGCCAGCATCTCGGGGAAGATGAGTGAGTCAACACCCATCTTTTTCCAAAACTCCTGATGCTTGGGAAGGAGGTATTCGTAGTTGTCGATACGAGCCACTGTCTTGCGTGCTCCCAGATTGTGGGCAATCATGCAAGCCGTCATGTTGCGGCTCTCGTCAGGGGTAACAGCTATGAAAAGGTCAGCGTCGGGCACACCTGCATCTCTCAAACTGGCAATGGAGGTAGGCGAAGCTACCACGGTCATTAAGTCGAAATCATTGTCCAACTTGCTCAGCCGATCTTGACTCTCGTCCATCAAGACGATGTCCTGTCGCTCCCTGGAAAGCAGTTTTGCCAAGTGGGTTCCCACTTCTCCGGCTCCCACGATGATTATTTTCATATCTTTTTCAAAATTAAATAGTTAACAACGAAAGGGTAAATGCTCCTTGGCTTTTATTTATTCATTTCGCAATTCTTTCATTGCTTTTACAATGCTCTCCTCATCCATCTTGCAGAGGTGGTACAACTCCTTCACCGAGCCGTGCTCTACAAAATTATCGGGGATGCCTACACGAGCCACACGCGGTGTGTAGCCATTGTCGGCCATGAATTCCAGTATGGCAGCTCCCATACCTCCCTTGAGCACGCCATCCTCCACGGTGACGATGCGGGTGAATTGGGAACCTATCTCGTGCAACATCTCTTCGTCGAGGGGCTTGAGGAAGCGCAGGTCATAGTGTGCTACACTCAACCCTGTCTCCTGCTCAAAACGGGCAATGGCTCTGGTGGCCATGTTTCCTATGGGACCCAAGGTGAGGACGGCCATCTCCATACCCTCCTTCAGGCGGCGACCTTTGCCCACCTGTACCTCTTCGAGCGGACATTGCCAATCTACCAACACACCACGGCCACGTGGATAGCGGATGGCAAAGGGACCCTTGTCGGGCAATTGGGCGGTGTACATCATGCGGCGCAATTCGTGCTCGTCCATTGGCGATGCAATGGTGAGGTTGGGGATGGGGCGCAAGTAAGCCAGGTCGAATGCACCATGGTGAGTAGGTCCGTCCTCGCCCACCAATCCTGCGCGGTCGAGACAGAGTACCACGGGCAGTTTCAATATGGCTACGTCGTGGATGATGTTGTCATAGGCACGTTGCATGAAGGATGAGTAGATGTTGCAGAAGGGCAACAAGCCATCCTTGGCCAATCCGGCCGAGAAGGTGACGGCGTGTCCCTCGGCAATGCCTACGTCGAAGGCACGGTCGGGTAGGGCCTTCATCAGTATGTTCATAGAACATCCGCTGGGCATAGCAGGGGTTACTCCTACGATGCGGGGATTTTGCTCGGCAAGTTCAAGCAATGTGCGTCCGAATACATCTTGGAAGAGTGGGGGCATTCCCTCAGTGTCGGACACTATGCGTTCGCCCGTCTCCTTGTCAAAGACGCCTGGTGCGTGCCACTCGGTAGCAGCCTGTTCGGCAGGGGCAAATCCCTTACCCTTGGTGGTGTGGATATGTAGCAACTTGGGGCCTTCCATGTCCTTGATGGCACTCAGCACTTGCACCAGGTTCTTCACATTGTGTCCGTCCACAGGGCCAAAGTAGCGTATGTCCATGCCCTCGAATACATTCTGCTGGTTGCTGAAGAGTGACTTCAAACTGTTGTTGAAGCGTAGGATGCGCTTCTTCATGCTGGTGGTCAACCATCCCCACTCCATGAACTTTTGCGAGATGCGGTAGCGCCACAGGTTGTACCACTTGGAGGTGTTCAACTCCACCAGGTACTCCTTCATGCCTCCCACACTACGGTCGATGGCCATGTTATTGTCGTTGAGGATAATCAATAAGTTGTTGGGGGTCGTTGAGGCATTGTTAAGTCCTTCGAAGGCCAGTCCTCCACCCATCGAGCCATCACCGATGACGGCCACCACGCGGCGGTCATTCTCGCTCTTGCTCTTGGCCGCTACTGCCATGCCGAGTGCGGCAGAGATGGAGTTGCTTGCATGTCCGCAGATGAATGCATCGTACTCGCTCTCCTCGGGTGAGGGGAAGGGACGCACACCGCCCAACTTGCGATTGGTGCAGAAGTTCTCGCGGCGTCCAGTGAGAATCTTGTGTCCGTATGCCTGGTGACCCACGTCCCACACGATGCGGTCGTAGGGGGTGTTGAACACATAGTGCAGGGCCACTGTCAACTCTACCACTCCCAAGCTGGAGCCGAAGTGTCCGGGGTTTCGCGACACTTCGTCAATGATATTTTGACGCAACTCATCGCATACTTGAGGCAATTGCTCAGGCTTCAGTTGCCTCAGATTGTCTGGTGTATGGATGTCCTTTAACAGGTTGTATGCAGTATTATTGTCCATTTTAGTTATAAATAATCGTGCAAATGTAGCAAAATAACCTTAATATGCTTACATTTGCAGGGATTTTTTCACTCATAACCATGTATAATGACTTCATAACCCCCGTCAGCATCCCCAAAAGCAAGGTGGAAATAGCCATTGAGCACCCCTTGATGCTATTGGGGTCGTGCTTTGCGGAAAACATAGGCAAGAGGCTTGTAGAAAACAAGTTTGTGTGTGATGTCAACCCCTTTGGCGTACTCTACAACCCCTTGAGTATTGCCCAAGCGGTGAGTCAGATGTTGGACGGACGCGTGTACGATGAGGATGCTGCCGAACTGATTGAGCACCAGGGACAATGGCATAGCTTGATGCACCATGGCTCCTTTTCCGATGCTTCGAAGGAAGAGTGTCTGGCGCGCATCAACCAGCGATTGTCACAGGGGGCAGACGTGCTTGCAAAGGCGCGTGTGTTGCTCATCACCTTTGGCACTGCATACGTCTATCGCCACCTCGAGAAGGGTGTGGTGGTGGGCAATTGTCACAAGTTGTCCGAGCGCACTTTCAATCGTCAGCGCCTTACCCCTGAGGAGATAGTGAGGGAGTATGTCCCCCTCATTCAGCGCCTTGCAGAGGTGAATCCCGAGGTGCACATCCTCTTCACCGTCAGCCCTATACGTCACTTGCGCGATGGGCTTCATGCCAATCAGTTGAGCAAGGCCACCCTGCTATTGGCCATCGACGAACTATGCCGACTGATGCCCGAGCGGTGCAGTTATTTCCCCGCTTATGAAATCATGATGGACGAGTTGCGTGACTACCGTTTCTATGCCGATGACATGATGCATCCAACCCCCTTGGCCATAGAGCATATTTGGCGACGTTTCGCCGACATTTTTTTTCCCCTACCTACAAAAAAGTTTTTGCAGGCATGGGAAGAAATTCGCCAAGGCCTATCCCATCGACCCTTCAACCCCGAGGGGGAACAATATAAGCAGTTTTTAAGTCAAATAGAGTTAAGAATTCATCGACTTAAAGAAAAATATCCGACCTTTGACGCCGAAAACGAATTACACCTATGCCGTACACGATTAAACAAATAGCCAAACAAGTACACGCAAAAGTACAAGGCAATGAGAATCTGACAATTAACCGAATACTGACGGATAGCCGTTCGCTCTGCTTCCCCGAGGACTCACTCTTCTTTGCACTGAAGAGCAAACGCGGTGACGGACACCGCTACATCGACGAACTATATGCCCGTGGTGTGAGAGCCTTTGTGGTGAACCATCTGCCCGAAAATGCAGAGGAAATGGAGGGTGCCACCTTCCTCATAACCGACAATACACGCAAGACTTTGCAGAAACTCGCCGAAGTGCATCGCAAGGAGTTTGACATCCCCATCATAGGCATCACTGGAAGCAATGGAAAGACTGTGGTGAAGGAGTGGCTCTACCAGTTGTTGGGCGACTCGCGCCGTGTGACTCGCTCGCCACGTAGTTACAACTCGCAGATAGGTGTCCCCCTCTCAGTATGGATGCTGAACGAGCAGACGGAGGTGGGTATCTTCGAAGCAGGCATCTCGGAAATGAACGAAATGCCCGCCCTACAGAGCATCATACGTCCCACCATAGGAATTCTCACCAACATCGGTGGCGCGCATCAGGAGAACTTCTACTCCCTGCAAGAGAAGTGTATGGAGAAACTCACCCTCTTCAAGGATTGCGATGTCATCATTTACAATGGCGACAATCGTCTGTTGTGCGAGGGTGTGGCCAAGTCGATGCTGACGGCCAAGGAGATAGCATGGTCAACCGAAGACGACGAGAAACCCCTCTACATCTCCTCCATTACCAAGGACGACACAGGCACTTGCGTATGCTATCGATACATTGGCTTCGAGGGCGAATATCGCATCCCCTACATCGACGATGCCTCCATTGAAAATTCGCTCAACAGCTTGGGTGCTTGCCTCTACCTGATGATGAGCCCCGAGGAGATTGCCCAACGGATGCCCCTGCTCGAACCTGTGGCCATGCGCCTCGAGGTGAAGGAGGGAAGACACGGATGCACCATCATCAACGACACTTACAATAGCGACTTGGCCTCGTTGGACATAGCCCTCGATTTCATGGCTCGTCGACCCGATCGCAAGGGACGTCGTCGCACACTCATCCTTTCGGACATCCTGCAAACGGGCCAAACGGCCAAGTTCCTCTATCGCCGTGTGGCACAACTGGTGGAGAGCCGAGGTATTGACAAAATCATCGGTGTGGGTGAGGATATATCTGCCTCTGCCGAATTCTTTACCATGGAGAAACACTTCTTCCCCTCTACCGAATCGTTACTTGCCTCGGAGGAATTTACCTCCCTGCGCAACGAATTGATATTGGTAAAAGGTGCGCGTCGTTTTCACTTCGATACAGTGACTGAGCAATTGGAACTGAAGGTGCACGAAACCATCCTTGAGATTGACCTCAACGCCTTGGTGGCGAACTATAACTACTATCGAAGTCTGCTTCACTCCGACACCAAGATGGTGTGTATGGTAAAGGCATCAGCCTATGGCGCAGGATCTTACGAGATAGCAAAGACTTTGCAAGACCATCAAGTCGATTACCTTGCCGTTGCCGTTGCCGACGAGGGAGTAGAACTTCGCAAAGCAGGAATCACTTGCCCCATCCTCATCATGAATCCTGAACTTACGGCCTTCAAGACCATGTTTGACTACCGCTTGGAGCCAGAGGTGTATAGTTTCAACTTGCTTACCGAATTGGTGAAAGCCGCTGAGAAGGAGGGAGTGACCAACTATCCTATCCATGTCAAGATTGATACAGGTATGCACCGCCTTGGTTTCTTACCTGAGGAGATGACACGCTTGGTTAACCGCCTTTGCGAACAATCGTCCGTAGTACCTCGTTCAGTATTCTCGCACTTTGTCGGAAGCGATAGTGACGGATTTGACACCTTCAGCCAACGTCAACTCGACCTCTTCCAACAAGCAGCCGCCACGTTGCAAGCAGCCTTCCCGCACAAGATTTTGCGTCACATATGCAACTCTGCTGGCATTGAACGCTTCCCTGAAGCACAGATGGAGATGGTGCGCCTCGGCTTAGGCCTCTATGGAGTAAGTCCTATTGATAACCACATCATGCACAACGTGAGTACGCTGAAAACCACCATCTTGCAAATACACGATGTGCCAACCGACGAAACGGTGGGATATAGCCGCCGAGGATTGCTCAATCGTCCTTCGCGCATTGCCTCCCTCCCCATAGGGTATGCCGATGGCCTTAACCGTCGACTGGGCAATGGACGCGCCTATTGTCTGGTAAACGGACAACGTGCCCCTTACGTAGGCAACATCTGCATGGATGTGTGCATGATTGATGTCACGGATATTGATTGTCACGAGGGTGACACGGCCGTCATCTTCGGAGACGGATTGCCTGTGACGGTGTTGAGTGATGTATTGGAGACTATCCCCTATGAAATTCTCACCAGTGTAAGCAATCGTGTGAAGCGCATTTATTTCCAAGATTAAGAGGAATACACTCTCCCTTATACTCTTTGCGAGAATGGGAATGCAAATAGGAAAACACTATATGCACAAAACGAATGAACCACACACTTCACTTTCCTCCCTCGAGGGGCGATTGCGAATGGGTACATCCATCGCGAAAATTGGGCGATGGAGGGAAGGCAAGAGGTGGGTCTTTCTTCTTCCACTTCTACTTTGCCTGTTTCCCCTCTCTGCGTCATCCGACACACTACGAGTGATGTGGTATAATGTGGAAAATCTTTTTGATTGTTATGATGAGGAAGGAAAGAACGATGAAGAGTTCCTTCCCGACGGAGAAAACAAGTGGACACCCTACCGATACTATCAAAAACTACGTGCCATAGCACAAGTGGTTGCCGCCGTGGGCGACCAGCAATTGCCCGACATCATAGGGTTGTGCGAGGTGGAAAGCGATTCGGTATTGACTGACCTTACCCGACGACGTTCACCCTTGCGTACGGCTGGATATCAATACATTGTCACCCATTCACCGGATGAACGTGGAGTGAACGTGGCTTTACTCTATCTTCCTGGTCGTTTTCGTCCGTTATCCCAACAAAGTATAGTGGTACATAATGACCGCCCTACGCGTGATATATTGTATGTCAAGGGATTGGTGTCTCCCACCGATACACTTGACCTCTTCCTTTGTCACTTGCCCTCGCGTCGAGGTGGAGCGCGTCAAAGTCAGCCTTCCCGTTTGCAAGCCGCACAAGTGTTGCGTCAAGCCATCGATTCGGTGAGGGATGTGCGTCCACAAGCCCGTATTTTGGTGATGGGAGATTTCAACGACGCCCTTGTTCACACTCGTGTAGGTGATGTGTTGGGTGTGGTTGCTTCACCCAGTGCTTCGAGCGACCTTGCCCATGGCCTTGTCTCCCTTACCGCAAACAAACTCCCTGGCACATATGCTTACCAGGGAAAGTGGGAAGTGATAGATCACTTTCTTGTAAGTCCTTCTCTTCTACAATCCTCTGGTCATCAATTCTATACCTCACCTGAACTCACCCGTGTAGCAGCTCTTCCTTTTCTGCTTACCAGGGACGAGAAATATGGAATTGACATACCCTTGCGCACCTATATAGGTCCTCGTTATCTTGGAGGATTCAGCGATCACCTTCCCTTGGTGGTGGACTTTGTGAGGGTTATTGCCAACCCTCCTCGCTGAAGTCAGGCTCTTCGCCTCGCAATGGCCTATTCTTTCCGCGTGGCCCATAGGAGCGAGCATTTTCGTCAACGAGGGCAAAATTCAGTTGCTTTTTCTCCAAGTTTGCACTGGCAACGCGTATCTTCATTTTATCACCCAAGCTGATGCGTTGGCGGGTGCGACGTCCTACAAGGCAATAGTTGCGTTCGTCGAACTCGTAGTAGTCATCGCCCAAGTCGCGCATAGGCACCATACCTTCGCACTTGTTTTCCTCAATTTCTACGTAGAGTCCCCAATCGGTCACTCCGCTTACCACTCCGTCGAATACGCGACCGATGTGTTCGCTCATAAATTCTACCTGCTTGTATTTGATGCTACTTCGCTCGGCACTGGCGGCCAATTGCTCCATAGCCGATGAGTGTTCGCACATCTCCTCGTACTTGGCTTGTTGTACGGTGCGTCCACCATCGAGATAGCGGGTGAGCAAACGGTGTACCATCATATCAGGATAGCGACGGATGGGAGAGGTGAAGTGAGTATAGTAGTCAAAGGCCAATCCATAGTGTCCAATGTTGTGGGTACTATATTTTGCCTTTTGCATTGTCTTCAACGAGATGGTTTCGATGAGGTTTTGTTCGGCCTTTCCGTGTATCTCGGACAACAGTTTGTTGATGCCCTTGCTCACATCAGTTTTTGTACCGTTTCCACCACGTAATTTATAGCCAAATCTGGCAATAAATTGTCTCAGGTTATCTAATTTTTCGGGGTCGGGTAAGTCGTGTATTCGATAGGGGAATACCTTTGCTTTCTTGTTCTTTGGCACACGTCCTATGTCTTCGGCCACAGTGCGGTTGGCCAATAGCATGAACTCCTCGATGAGTTTGTTGGCCTCCTTCGATTCCTTGAAATATACGCCCAAGGGCTTACCTTTCTCGTCGATGTGGAAACGTACCTCCACACGTTCGAAGTTGATGGCTCCTGCGGCAAAGCGTCTTTCGGTCAGGCATTGGGCCAGACGATTGAGGGTAAGGATGGCATCTTTGAAAGACGCATCCTCCCCCTTCTTCTCCGCAAGGGAGGGACGTAAGATGTTGGAGTCCGAGGCTTTTATTCCTTCTTCCTGGGGAAGGTTAGGATGAGGTCCCCCTTCTATAATCTCCTGCGCCTCCTCGTAAGTGAAGCGGCGTTGGCTACGGATGATGGTGTGTACTATGCGGTAGTTCTTCACTTCTGCACGGTCGTTGAGGTGGAAGATGACCGAGTACGCCAATTTGTCCTCATCGGGGCGGAGCGAGCATAGCTGGTTGCAGAGCCGTTCGGGCAACATGGGGATGGTACGGTCTACCAAGTACACTGAAGTGGCTCGTCGATAGGCTTCTTTGTCTATGATTCCCCCCTCGGGTACGTAGTGGGTCACGTCGGCAATGTGTACTCCCACTTCCCACAATCCCTCTTTCAAGGGGCGTATGCTCAGCGCATCGTCAAAGTCTTTGGCATCAGCAGGGTCGATGGTGAAGGTTGTCACTCCGCGGAAGTCTTCGCGTCGGGCCACTTCTTGTGGATGAATCTCATCGGGAATCATATCGGCTGCCCGCTCTACGGCCTCGGGATACTTGTAGGGCAAACCATATTCGGCAAGGATAGCATGCATCTCGGCATTGTTCTCACCCGTACGTCCTAAGATGTCTATGACCTGTCCCACGGGGTTGTGAGAGTCCTCGGGCCAATCCACAATCTTCACTACGGCCTTGTCGCCATCTTTTCCATTCTTCAGTTTGCTTTTGGGGATAAATATGTCGTTGGCCAGGGCGCGTGTCTCGGTCAACAGGAAGGCATAGTTCTTTTCCACGCGCAAGGTACCCACAAAGGTGTCGTTTACACGTTCGATGATTTCTATTACTTCACCTTCCTTGCCTTGCCCACGTCGTTTGGCAAAGAGGGCTACCTTCACACGGTCACCATCCAATGCATGTTTTGAGTTGCGTTCGGCAATGCCCACTGGTTCGCTTCCATCGTCGGGTATGAAGGAGTTTCGTCCACTGGGCTTGCGTTGGAAGGTTCCCTCCAATGTTTGTCCGAAACTACAAAGTTTGTATCGTCCGCGCTCTACTTCGCGGATGTATTCGTCGAGTACCAGGTCGGACAATACGTCCAAGCAGAGCATCTTCAGCGGATGTGTCTTCAGATAAAGGTCGGCAAATATCCGTTTGGTGGTAAATTCCCACTCAGGATTTTGTTGGAAGAGCTCTATCAGTTGCTCCACCATAGCTTTTCTGTTGAGGCGTTTGCCTACTTTTTTCTCGTTCTTTCCCATAATTTTTGTCTGTTTGGTAGAAAGGGGTGCTCGTTTCGTCGAACAAAGAAAACAAAATATTCGCTTGCTTGGTTGTTTTTTTGACAGATATTTATAAAAATTGTATCTTCGCGGCCGAAAATAGCGATGAGTAACTCAAAAAGACTTAAAACTTCATGAAGATATTAGTTACCGGAGCCAGTGGCTTCATTGGTAGTTTTCTGTGCGAGGAAGGACTTGCGCAGGGATGTGAAGTGTGGGCTGGCGTGCGTCGTACGAGTAGCCGTCGCTACTTGCAGGATGAACGGTTGCACTTTGCCGAACTGGACTTCGCCCATCCTGAGCGGTTGGCCGAGCAACTGTCCCATCACCAACAGGCACATGGCGGGTGGGATGTTGTCATCCATTGTGCCGGTGTCACCAAGTGTCCGCGTGAGGAAGATTTTGAACGAAATAACCACCTCTATACCCGCCACCTGGTAGAGGGGCTGATGCAGGCAGGTATCACGCCCCGCCAATTTGTATATCTCAGTTCGCTCAGCATTTTTGGTCCTGTTCGCGAAGAGGTGGTGCATAGGGAGTTCCCTCGTGGCTTCGATTGTCAATATGCTCCCATTACCGAACACGATACTCCTTGTCCCAATACGGCTTATGGTCGTAGCAAACTCCATGCCGAACAGTATTTGCAGGGTTTAGGCGACCGGTTGCCTACCGTCATCTTCCGTCCCACCGGTGTGTATGGCCCTCGCGAGAAGGACTATTTCCTCATGGCCAAGAGCATCAGGGGACACGTTGACTTTTCCGTAGGATATCGCCGACAGGAGATTACTTTCATCTACGTGAAGGACTTGGTTTCGGCCATCTATTCAGCCATTCGGCAGGGGACAGTCCATCGCGCATATTTTGTGAGCGATGGAGGCATCTATGAGAGCCGCACATTCAGTGACCTCATCCAACGCGAGTTGGGTATTTCGTGGGTGTTGCGCATCAAGAGTCCCCTGTGGGTACTTAGGCTTATCTCCTATGTGGCAGGGTGGTGTGCGTCGGTCGTTGGCAAAACGTGTACTTTGAACAAAGATAAATTTCAAATAATGAAGCAACGCAATTGGCAATGCGACATCACCCCCTTGAAGGAGGAACTTGGGTGGACTCCCCAATACGACTTGGAGCGTGGTGTCAAGGAGACCGTTGCGTGGTATAAACAAGAAAAATGGCTTTAATACATACTCTTACCCAACCCATTGAAAAGCAACAGGGATTATTTGCTATCGAGCGCATCAGCCTCATGTACAATGCTTTCACCACGGTATTGATAGGAATCTTCTATATGCAGTTGGCCAATCCTGGCATTCAACTTATTGAGCGCATGGGCATAGTGGGAATGACCCTCCTCTTCTATATGTGGTACCAGTGGCGTCCCTGCAGACTTACCACCTTTGTACGTGTAGTGTCACAAATGTTTCTACTGATGTATTGGTATCCCGATACGTACGAGTTTAACCGTCTTTTCCCCAATCTCGACCACCTTTTTGCCGAGTGGGAGCAGAGACTCTTTGATTGCCAACCGGCCCTATGTTTTAGCGAGATGTGTCACACTACGTGGTGGAGCGAGGCATTCAACATGGGTTATTGGGCTTACTATCCTATGACATTTCTTGTGGTCTTCTACTACTTCTTTGCCCGTTACGAAAAGTTTAAGCAGATAACCTTCGTCATTCTCTGCTCCTTCTTTATGTACTACCTTATATACATCTTCCTACCCGTCACAGGTCCTCAGTTCTACTTCAATGCCATTGGGCTGGAGCAGGCTGCCATAGGATTTTTCCCCAATGTGGGAGATTACTTCCTGTATCATTCGGAGTTGTTGCCCAACCCCGATGCCATCGACGGATTCTTCTTCCGTTTGGTAGAGAATGCGCAAGCTGCTGGTGAACGACCCACTGCAGCCTTTCCCAGTTCGCACGTTGGTATCTCCACCATACTGATGATATTGGCGGGTAAGGCCAACCGCCGCCTCATGTTCTTCATGCTCCCCTTCTATATACTGCTCTGCGGTGCCACTGTATATATTCAGGCGCACTATATGATAGATGCCATTGCCGGATTCTTCTCTGCTCTATTGATCTATTGGATGTCTTCTCTTATCTATACACATAGGAGAAAGTTAGGCTTAGGAGAATAGCACGCGGATAAATTTAATGAATTATGATTTATGACTTGCGTAGCTTGATGAGCGATAGCGAACTAATTATGATTTTTTTGCTTGCATGATTCTTTAGACGCGGATGACACGCATTTCTTTGCTATTCGTGTACCTTGAGTGACGTTGTACCCATTTTAGGGGGGTGGAAGAGTTAAAAAAGGCGGCGCGCTGATATCACATCAGTGCGCCGCTGCTTTTTCAAATAAAATCTATATATTTAACCGTATGAATGTAGTGTTACTTGATTATCACCTTACGACCGTTTACAATGAATATTCCATTGAGTTGGTGGGTGTTGGTCACACGGCGACCCTGCAGGTCGTAGATGACGGCAGAGGGCTGATCATCGGCGGGCAATAGAGTGATGCCATCCACACCCATTTCAGCTACATACACGACATCGGTATCGGGCATAGCATCGTAGGTGTCGCCTATCCAGCCGATGAATATCTCGCCTTCGGTGGTGGGCTGATACACATACTCGGGCATAGTTTGTCCATAGGCCACGTCGATGGTGTGTACCAATTCGTCTCCAACGTAGTAGTAAACCTTGTGGATGTTGACGATGTAGGAGCCTTCGTAGGTGAGGTCGGTGGCAGGGACAACCTCAGCTACTTCACCCCATCCGCTGAAGGTGTAGCCCTGCTTCTGTGGTACCTCGGGGGTAACAATGGCAGTGCCGCGTGCCAGGGTGTCGGTGGCAAATACTTCGCCATCGAGGAGGTAGGTGATGACGTACTTGGCATACATGACTTCTACTTCGCACGATGCACTCACTCCGCTACCATCTGTGGCGGTGGCAGTGATTACGGCAGTGCCAGGAGTTATGGCAGTGATTTTACCCAATGTATCGACAACAAGTACCAGAGTGTCGCTACTTGCCCAAACGAGTGCCTTATCCGCAGCATTGTCGGGTGTGACATTGGCAAGTAGGGTCAATGTGTCGCCCTCGGTGAGGGTGAGAGTGGTGTGGCTGAGGGTGATGGTCTCGACGGGGATGGCACGATACTCGACATAGAGTGTGGTGTCGGTCGCAATCTCGGTCAACTCGTCGCCGTCGGGTGCACTCTTCCATACAGGGCGATAGCCGTCAATGATTTCGAGCTGAGGCAGGGTGCTGTTGGCATAGAGGGTGTCAATTTCCATAGAGATGTTGGTGGTGTAGGTGACCATATAGACGTGTGCGCCGCCAAGGGTGGGGTGTACATCGACACCTATCTGCTGGCCGAAGGCTTCGCCCAAGAGGTAGGCTACCTCGCCCGATGTCATTTGCTCAGAGGTGACGGTAATCTGTCCATCAACGATGTCGTACTGCTGTGTGGCAAAGAGGTTCTTGGCCTTGTTCTTAGCAGAGGTTCCACCGATACAGGCTGCCACCTTGTTTCCCGTGACAGTACCCAGGTTGAAGGCATTCTCCATGACGGCATCCTTGTGATTGTATCCGGCTACGCCACCACAGCTGGCTGTACCTGAGATGTCACCCACGTTGTACGAGTTGGTGAGTTGAGCGGTTGATTGTGATACTGAACCTGTGATACCTCCCACGTAAGTGGATGTACCAGTGATGGTGGCAAAGTTGGCACAACGGTCAACAAAGGTCTTGGTGCCCATGTAGGCTACGATACCTGCTACGTACTGCTTGGCACTGACTTCACCAGTAACGGTGATGCCGCTGATATGGCTATCCTTGATGTAGCCGAAGAGTGCCTGGTAAGTATTCTCGTTGTGGATATATAGACCACGGATGGTGTGTCCGTCACCCTCGAATGTGCCTTGATAAGCCGTATTTGACTTAGCACCACCTATGGGTGTCCAGTCGTAGTTGCAGAGGTCAATGTCGTTGAGGAGTTTGGCCGAAATCTTGTAGTCGCCACCGTTCACTTTTGCAGCAAACCATGCCAACTGAGCTCCTGTGCTGATGTGGTAGATGCCGTCCACAAGGGTGGGTTCAGTGAGGGTGATACCGTCCCATCCGCTCTCGTCGGCCTTGACCATCTCAACGATGCAGGTCTGTTCGCTCTCAGACTCGTCGCCAATGGTGAGTTGGCTGCGGAAGCAGTGATAACCAGGCTTGGTAGCCTTGATGATGTAGGTGCCATAGGTAGGAGTGTAAAGTCCTTCGGCATTGGGCTTGAGGGTGTCGCCATCGATGGTGATGGTATATTCAATGCTATCGACATTGGCCACCAGGTTGAGGGTGAAGGTCTTTATGGGGGTGATGGGGATGTGTACCTCGGGCAACTGGCCAAAGTAGGTCTTGTGAGCAATGGCTGTGAAGTTGGGCGAACGGCCAAGGTTCTTGTTGATGGAGCGATGTGCGCCGATGGGGTCGCCAAAACCATTGACCTGAATGACGCCCTGATCCATTACGAGTTCATTGGCAGTGGTGGTGTCGAAGTCGGCGGGTATCTCGATGGTGACAGCTTGAGCCGAGGGGGCAGAGCCAAAGGTGTACTGCCCGGCACCGAGGATGAGTGACGAACCATTGGGGATGTTGTTGTAGGTGATGTAGGCCGACATGTTGTATATGCCCGCCAACTTGTTGGCAGGGTGGTGCAGGCCGCTATACTGAATCTTCACCTGATCACCAGGTTGGAAGATGGTGCTACCGGGGCGGCTGGCATTCGTTACTTCGCGATGACAGGTCTTGGCGGTAAGTACCTGATAGATGGAGTGGCCATTGGCGTCGGTCATCTGCACGATTTGTCGACCCTCCTTCAATAACAGGGTGTACGATCCGTCCTCATTCAGGGTGACACCCTCAGAACCGAATCCACTGTATGTGGCCATGTGCTCGCCTATGGTGGGGTATGCTATCTCTACCTTCTCCACACCTGTGGGGGTGAATGTGTAGGTGGCTCCCTCGTCGGTGTCGAGGTAGTAGAAGACGTCGTGCTCGGCATCCACGTACTTGCCTGCGGTCTTCAGTGCGCCCTCGTTGTAGGCTTCGTTGATGTACATGTTGGGCTGCATGGTGGTGACGGAGTTGCCCACAGTCACCACGTAGGCGGCAGTGTTTTCAGGCCATATGGCACCCCAGTACTCGCCACCCATGAAGGGAGTCTTGGTGAGTGAGTCGGCCTTGGTATTGTACTTATAGTAATTCAGTGCAATGGCATCGTAGGTGACCAACACGATGGCTGTACCTGTACCCACAGCCTTGATGGTTGACCATGGCTCGGTGGTGGGGTGTGC
The DNA here is from genome assembly GCA_017560945.1 of Bacteroidaceae bacterium. Classification (GTDB taxonomy): domain Bacteria; phylum Bacteroidota; class Bacteroidia; order Bacteroidales; family Bacteroidaceae; genus Phocaeicola_A. The sequence goes on from JAFZDY010000041.1 coordinate 47,875, forward strand.
ATTGTCAATCTCGATGACACCGGTGCTGGGATTTCCCTCGAGGTCGAGGATGGTGTAGTGGAAATCGGGTTCGATGAAGTAGTTGGCGGTCTGCGTGTCGGTCAACTGCCATGAGCGCATGGGCAAGGCACTGTAGGTATCGCCTACACTCATCTGCAAGTGTCCGCGCTCGTTGATGTTGACGAGAATGTTGCCTGTCTCGTAGCCATCGTTCTCATTGACATCGTGCTTGATGGCCTTGGGGTCAAGTGCCTGGTAGTGGGCATCGGTGAACTTCAGGTACGAGTTTTCGCTACCATCGATGTCCATGGTGAAGTATCCACCTTGGGTGAGACCATCGGCTTTCCATGTGCGGAAGTTGTACACCTGGTTGTCGGCAAGGCGGTAGTATACCTTTTTACTATTGCCATCGACTTCGGTCTTCGAGGGTTCTACTTTAGTGAAGTTGGTGAAGTGGCTGAACTTCTTTCCAATGAAGATTTCAGCCTCGGCAGGGAGGGTGACGATGTAGTCTCCACCCATGGGGATGGCGCCACTCACGGTTACACCCCCTGTGAGGGTGCCGCTGCGGTCGTTGCTCATGTAGCCCTCGGCCTGATGCTCCTCGCTCGGAACGAGCGAAACGTAATAGCTGTTTCCATTGAGCGCCAGGAATGTCTTACGACCAGCCGTGACACTGTTGCCCAAGCCTACAACCATCCTTTCGCCCTCGCGGGTGGATACATCTACGGTAATGGTGTAATCCTTGTCGACTTCCCAATTGGTTTTGTCCTCGTGCTTATTGGTGGCATATACGGTGTTTGTCAGCACGGCAAACTCCTGTATGCTATCGGCTCTGAGGTCGTCTCTGACGTCCAACTCAATGGTGCCATTGATGGTGGCACTGTCCTTGGCAATGGCTGTGAGTACATACGTACCCTGAGGGGCATTGAAGGTGTAGGTCTGACCATCGGGTTCACCCACGTCCACGGGGCTGCCTGTAGCCTTGTCCACAATACTCATCCACGGTGAGGTGGAGTTCATTTTCACAATCACGTCGGCTGACTGCATACTCATGCAACACACTATCGTGGCAGCCGCGCTCAGGAGTAACTTCTTCATTTTCATTTCTTCCTTGTTTTATTATGGTTTATTGTCTGAATATCTTTTTCTTTCCACCTTGTATGTATGGCCTTCCGACAGGGGGTTGGCTGAGTCGTATCCCTCGCAAGTCGTAGATGTCGCCAGCATCGAGGGGAGGACGAATGGACTCCACTTGGGTGAAATCGTCATCGGGAGGAAGGGCCAGGAAGTGTGCAGGGTTGATGTACACCTTGTGCCGTCCTATCAGGTATCCCTCGGG
>JAFZDY010000042.1 GCA_017560945.1 Bacteroidaceae bacterium
ATGAGGTCGTGCAGCAGATCGGGCACCTCGAAACGGCGGGCGTGACGGTTCAGTCGTTCTATCTCCTCGCCCTCGAACCAGTAGGGGACTCCCTCGCGCCACAGGTGCAGCGCCTGGGCATACAGCCCTTCGTAGGGCAACGGATGGTCGTGCGGATTGGCAATCTGTTTCACCTCAAAGGGGAGCCACCGACGCTCCCCACTGGGGTCGTTCAGGAAATGGAGGTTGTTGCTCGTGCCACAGAACGAGGCGATGTGCACGCGTTCCTCCTTGTAACGGGCATAGGCGGGACGTTCGTTGATATACTTGTCGGTGGTGAGTGACTTCAACTGGTTCAGCTCACCGGGGCGCAGTGCCTCCAGCTCCTCTAAGCAGATAAGGGCGAACTCGGCCAGTGCCAGTTTGTCGTCCTTGTCGAAATGGCGACTGTCGGTCTTGATGCGGAAGTAGCTCTGCAACTGTGGCGGCAGCAGGCGGGCCAGCCACGTGGTCTTGTAGGTGCCCTGCTTGCCCACTAATACCAGTATCTCCTCGTTCACTTTGTCGCAGAGGAAGAGTCCTGCCACCAGTCCCACTATCCACTTGCGGAATGCCCATTCAAAGGTGATGTCATCGGGGATGTCAGGGTCATCCACAGTGGTGACGGTGGTTGCCACCTGTGCAATGTAGTCGGTCTTGCCATCCCATGCGGGCAGACTGTCAAAATACTCCTCGAAGGGGTTGAAGGGTGGGACGAACTCCGACATCAGCAGTTGGTGTATGTCCTGCACACGTACGACCTTGAACCGTGCAGCCAGTCCCTTCCACAGGGTGTGTATGAATCGGTTGTCGATGGGGTTCCATTTTTTCAGTTGACGAGTTGACGAGTTGACAAGTTGACGAGGGGATGAAGGACATGCGTTGTTCCCTGTAGGGGCATCCCTTGTGGATGCCCTATGATGAAGGAAATCCGTTTTATTCGGGTACCCACAAGGGGCACCCCTACGGGTATCTTCAAGTCCTCCCTCACAGGGAGGATTTAGGTGGGTCCGTGTCATATATTCCCCCTTTCCCGTAATCACATTGTAGCGGAACTCTGCCTGTTCACGCAGGTACCGTTCCATCTCTTCCATGGTGGGATAGGTCGGGCGATCGTCGTTGTCGCCCTCGTCCGTTCCCTTCTTTCGGCCGGGCAGGCGGCGGGTGTGGAACTCATCGGTGTGGGTGTAGCACGAGCGGAGGATGGCGGGTACATCGCCGTCATAGTCATCGAACTCCTCCACCGCCCAGTGGGTCAGCTCCTCTAAATCCACCCCGTAGAGGTTCATCAGGTATCCCAAGCGGCTGATGTACTCGTTGTGGTGGCCTGCACAGTATTCGATACCCGCCTGTGCCAACTCCTCCTGCACGACGGCAAGGACACGTGACAGGCCGACGGCTTTGCGGTGGGACTTGTTCACCGACTTCGGGGGAGCGATTACGAAGGGTACAGCCTTGGGATTGTAGTATGCCTGTGGGTCATGTGCCAGTCCGCACAGACGGGTGGGGTTCTTGCACTGGCGGTCGGTCTCCACTCCTAAGGCATGGGCATAGTGGTCGTTTCCCATGCAGAAGGCCTCAGCATAGCGCATCGTATTGCCCTTGCCATGTGGCTGTTGTCTGTCCATGGCATCCCCCTCGGGCAGTGTCCAGCGATACAGTATGCGTATACCCCTTCCGCTGATGGTGGTATAAGCAAGCAGAGTATGTACATCGGTGCGTATGCGTTCCATCAATGCAGGAACCTCCTGCTCCTCCACATGGTCGATATCCACTAAGGAGAGTCCCGTCCACTCCACAATATGCTCCTTCCGTTTCCCTCCGTCGAAACGTACGGCTATGGCGAGGCAGGGGGAGGCTCGCTTCAGCGATGTGGAGGCATTCGGGTCACCACTCTGTTGCAGACTGATGCGATGTTGACGGGTACGCTGTTCCAACTGAGTATCGCATCGGATGATTTCTACAACACGTTCCATTGTCACGCTCTCGGGGTGACATTCCATATAGCCATTGAAGATTTGCAATTCGGTCATAATATATGCTTTTGGGTCGTTTACTGTTGCAAATATCAGGATAAATCACGGAGTTTACAAATTAGTGCGTCACACATAGGTGACGCATTTTTTAATAATTTAACAGTTTTAGATATGAGAAAGAACAAAAAAACTACCCGAACTTGGGTTTGTGGGCGGACAAGCTCCGCTGTGGTGTGAGTGTAAACAGAGGTTGTGGACGGGTTGAAAGCACGGTATCCGTGCGAATGCTCTGCCGGGAAATAGGTATGTCCGAACGCATCTACCGCCAATTGGTGGCAGGTGAGAGTCCGAACTTGCGCAACTACCTGCGCATCATCTTCTGGTGTATCGACCAATATCCCTCCAGCAGGCGAGAACGGCTGATGTGTGAACTGGCCAACAGACTGAAGCAGGAGTTTGAATGACGCCCCTTCCCGCCACCGAGCCGCCTATATACGTGAATATTTATAATGCGTGTGTGCGCACGCATAAGTTAAAATCGTTTAACCTATGCATGCACACACACGCGCGTATATATACTTTACGCGTTATAGGTGGCTTGGTGGCGAGGATGTGAAATTTCGTTCCTTTTATTTGGGAATATGATGAGGAAGGACTATCTTTGCAACATGTAATAAAATAGCACTTATGAATACCCATAAACCATTCGACATCGAACCTTCTGAAATGCTGAAAGCCGCTGAGCCGATGGCAGCTTATGGACATACTACCACTACGGAGGAATGCCTGTATCGTCCCACACCTTATGAAATGGAGGTGATAAGAAAGTCGGAAGAAGACATAAAAGCTGGACGTGTCTATACCCAAGAAGAGGTCGATAAAATGGTGGAGGAATGGCTAAGCTGAAAGTCAGGTGGTCAGAAACTGCAGTTGCAGAGTTTGGTCGTATGTTGACATTCTATCGCGTCAGAAATGGAAACGACAAATATGGTCGTTCCATTGTCAGAATGGTCAATGAATCGTTGAAACTGATTGCGAAATTCCCTCGGATGTATCGTTTGGTTAATGCTGATGAATACCAAAACATCCGTATGTTTCATTGTGATTATTTTGCAATCTATTATAAAGTTCAAGAACAAGACAACGAAATCATTGTTGAAGTCGTCTCTGACTCCCGCAGGAATCCTGACGAATCCCCCTATGGTTCCCCCAATGCATCGACAATGAGCCGCACCTGATAGGGGGTGAAGGTCTTGCTGTGCGGAGTAAGGCCGCTGCGCAGCAGGGCATCGTGCAGTTCCGCGTTGCGCTTAATCCATGTCAACAGTTTCTTGCAGGCGGCACGTTCCCCTATCGCGGGGGCATACAGTTGTGCCAATTCTCCTTTCCCATAGGTGCGGTAAACAAATTCTTCCATCGTCGTAATTTTCTGTAAAGATAGTGAAAATTAACGAGATAGACAAGGGATTAAGGGGGAATATTTATGGATATGGGTAACGCGGAACCGTTATTCGGTTCTCGGATTATCAGAGGGCGGAGGATTCTGAATATTCTGAGTTTTCTGATTACTCGGAAAACTTAGATAACTCGGAGGATTCTGGTTAATTTGAAGATTTTGATTTCTTTGGCTATTCCGATAGTCTACTCTGGCTTGGAACATGCGTTCTTTGATACCTCCTTCAGTGACAAAACGCTGTTGCATAGTGATGAGAAGTTTGTGGAGCATATAAATGGCTTGATGAATGAGGGTAATGCTGAGGTTGGCAATCTCTTCATCGTTCATTCGGTATATGTTTTGAGTATATGTACTCTTTATTTGCTCGCCACGGGCATATTGTCTCATCTTTTCATAACGTGGATGCAGAGTTCCCCATTGCTCAAGATTTCGTACGCGCAGATAGTCCTCATAGTCATCCAGTAATTCTTCGAGACTTGCCTTGGCTACATTGGTCAGTTTAATCTCAGTTTCACTGGAGGTTGCGGCAGCCTGATTTCCCTCGGCGATGTTTTGTTTACCGCTACGTGCCGCCTGCACCATTTGATCGATTGTGCGATCTCCCTTGGCAAGGTACTTGTGAGCAAAATAGTATGTGATATCGTATATTATTTCTGTCACTTGATAAACGCGCAAGTTGCGGTAATGGCCATGTTGGGGAAGAAAAGTATGAGGGGACTGAAAGTTCTTATTATTCTGACATTTGTCTTTCATGGCAGTTCATTAAGTCTTTATGCAAAAATAGTTCATTTCTTCTAATTCTCCAATAAATAAAGGAGATTATTTACAGATGAAAGCAATAAAAGAAAAGGAGTCTGTGCCCATCCGCGTGTTCCGTGTGTTCCGTGATCAGAAGAACAAATCGGAACTTTTCGGAACCATGCGGAACGATGCGGAACCGTGCGGGTATTTCCGCATGGCCCGTGTCGTATCTTTGCATTGTCTTTCAACGATAGGTACATACGTCGGTGCACAGGCGAACGTTCCATCAGCGAGGATACTATATAGTACGAAGGCTTAAGCTTTGAAGGATGAAGCCCCGAACTATATAGTTCGAGAAAAACCAACTTTTAATTATTAATTTTTAATTTACAAAGTATGATTAATTACAGTATCTATCTTCGCACCAATCCGATGGACAAAGAAGAGGCTCCCAAAGCCTATGGAGTGGCCCAGTACAACAGTGTGATGACCATCGACAAGTTTGCGGCACACATCGCCTCGCACGGTTGTGTATATAGCCGTGCAGACATTGCGGCGGTGTTGACCTTGGCGGTCGATTGCCTTTACGAACAACTCTTAGCGGGTCAGAAAATCGAGTTGGGCGACTTGGGTGCGTTCTGCATCAGCCTGAACTGCAAGGGTGCCAAGACGGCCGAGGATTTCAACCCCAGTGTACACATCAAGCGTGTGAAAGCCCGTTGGGAGATGGGCGACAAGTTCCAGAACCTGACGGAGGAGGCGGTGTTCCACCTCGTAGCCAACCGCAAGCAACAGGCTGCCGTGCTGAAGGCGGTGAAGTCGGGCGACACCACCGTTGATCTCAATACGGGTACTTCGTCCGGTGGCGGATCGATACCTACCGACCCCGACACGGGTGGTGATGGAGGTAGCGGAACAGGGGGAAATCCGCTTTAACCTCACTTTTTCTTCTCTGTGAAGAGAAGAAAAAGATGACAAAAAGAAGAGTCACCGACTACGCCAGAAAGTCTACTCGTCGGCAAAAAATCCTAAGCGGGAAGAACGCGCTGCGCTTGAACGGGCTTCCCGCTCTTCACGGATTTTTCACCTCCTCGCTTAACGCCTTTCTGCCTAATGTCGGGAACCATGCGGTGCGTAAGCGGACCCCATCCCAACCTTCCCCTCTCCCTCTATAGAGGGGGAAACCATGCGGCACGTGACAATTTCTTAGACGCGGATGCTCTGTAGGGACACGGCATGCCGTGTCCGTGTGAAAAATGCGGATGCGGACACGGCGTGCCGTGTCCCTACAAGCAATGAATAATAAAAATCTGCCCAATCTGCGTCATCTGCGTGCTAACTATAAACCAAAAATAAATAACCACTATGACCAATCAGACAGAAAATCAGAAAGACTCAATTTGGGCCACCGTGCTCCGTGTAGTAATCACCATATTGACCGCTCTTGCAACGACGTTGGGGGTGCAGAGTTGTATATGATTCAGTTGACAAGTTGACAAGATACGAGTTGACAAGGCCGTGCGGCACTAATCCCTCGTCAACTTGTTAACTTGTCAACTCGTCAACTAATAAAAAACTATGTTTGAAAAACTCACACTTAATGACAAAGCATTCAATGTGCAAGGCTATCCACTCCCCTCCATAGAGGGCGATTGCGAGCTGGCACAGCAATCGGGGAGCTTCAGCGACGGAGGGCAGGTTGGGGGTGGGTCTGGACGGGTTAGGGTTACTCTCCTCATCATCCACTGCTCCGCCACCCTGCCCGACCAGCGGGTGACGGTGCAGGACATCGACCGTTGGCACCGCCAGCGGGGATTCGACTGCATAGGCTATCACTTCTACATCACCGTGGATGGGACAATTTGGACAGGACGTCCGTTGTCACGGGTGGGTGCGCACTGCAAGGGGTACAATGCCCATTCGATAGGCATCTGTTACGAAGGGGGACTGGACGAGGAAGGGAACCCGTGTGACACGCGTACACTCCTTCAAAAGGCCGCCTTAGTGGCACTTATCAACAAACTGCGCGAGATTTATCCCACCGCCGATGTAGTGGGACACAATGACCTCGACCTGCACAAGGCTTGTCCCTGCTTCAGTGCGGTGGGGGAGTATAATGGGGACGAGAGATGAGGATTAAGATTTAAAATTCAAAGATCAAGGTTCAAGGGTCAAGGTTCAAGATTCAAAGTTTAAGGTTCAAGATTCAAAGATCAAGGTTCAAAGTTCAAGGTTCAAGGATCAAGGTTCAAAGTTCAAGGTTCAAGGATCAAGGTTCAAAATTATTCGAGCAAAACTCTCATCAAGCTGCGCAAGTCAAGGATCAAAGAAGTGAATAGTTATTAGTGAATCGTCACCCCCCCCCTCTGACCTATGGATACAAAAAAAGGGTCAACGCTTTGACCCAACCTTTATTAACCTTAAATCTAATACCATGAAAAACTTGATGCAAAGGTACGGCTAAAATTTGATTCTGCAAGAGAATCGCCCAAGATTTTATGTTTTATAACATATTTCTTGATTTAAATCAAGTGAAACTCACTCGCACATATTTACCAAGTGGAGGATGTGGCAAGCGACAAGAGCGGCCGTCTCGGTACGAAGACGCGAACGACCAAGGCTGATGGGTTGGAAGCCATGCTCGATGGCAAGTTGTACCTCCTCGCGACTGAAGTCCCCCTCGGGGCCTATCATCACCAGGGCATCTTCACCAGGCTTCACCACATTCTTCAACAGAGGTTTCTCGCCTCCCAGGTCATCGTAGCAATGGGCAATGAACTTCTGACCAGGACGCTCTTGCTTGACAAAACGGGCAAAGTCCGTCATATCGTTCAAGATGGGTTTAGTCGGCTTAAGGGATTGCTTGACGGCCGACACCAGTATCTTGTCCACGCGCTCAGGCTTGATGACCTTGCGCTCGGAGAAACGGCAATTCAAGAATGTAAGCTCGTCGAAGCCTATCTCGGTGGCTTTTTCGGCAAACCACTCCACCCTATCCATTATCTTGGTGGGCGCCATGGCTATGTGCAGGTGACCTGTCCATTGAGGAGCAGGTGTCTCCTTGCTAAGAATGCGGAAAAGACAACGCTTGGGAGAGACTAACGTGAGTTCGGCTTCGTAGAAACTTCCACGACCGTCGGTTATCTGTATGTGTTCACCCTCGGTCATGCGAAGTACACGAGCGCAATGACCTGCCTCTTCAGAGGGAAGTTCTTGGGTGATTTCTATTTCGGGAACGTAAAACACGGGAGACTAATTTTGAAATTTAAATGTGGAACCTTTGTAATAGGGCAGGCAAACCCTGCCCCTACGATTTTTGAACCTTGAATTTTGACTTGCGCAGCTTGATGAGCGATAGCGAACTAATCTTGAACTTTGATCCTTGAACCTTAAACCTTAAACCTTGAATCTTGACCCTTAATCCTCACACTCTCCTCTCACGACGTGATATTTCATCACGAAGTTGGGCGGCCAATTCGTAGTTTTCCTCTTGTATGGCGCGTGAAAGGGCCTCGCGCAACACCTCTATATCGACCGATGAGACGGGTATGGAGATGGAGCCATGACCATCCTCGAAGATGTGTTCACGAGCGAGCAGTGACTCGGATGTATAGATGGGGGCACCAAAGCGCAGGGCAAGGGCAATGGCATCGCTGGTGCGCACATCCACATGTTGTATGTTGCCATCCTGCTCAAGTTCGAGCAAGGAGTAATACACACCATCCAAAACCTTATATATGTATACCTCGCGCAGGACGACACCAAAGGATTGCAACGATTGCAAATAGACATCGGACAACAGGGGACGAGGAACCTTCACACCGCGCATCACCACCAGGATGCTTTGCGCCTCGAAAGGGCCTACCATCACAGAAAGTTTGCGGAGACCTGTCGCTTCGCTCAACATCAGGAAGAAGGGACTCTTCCCCGATGCTCCCTGGGTCACATCCAACACCTTCATCAACACTTTTTCTTCCATACACTCTTCTTTATTTCTTTTTTCCAAAAATGTGGAAAAGACCTTTTCCTTCCCATACAACACACGCACAAAACGGATGTTCATACGAGGGCGGAGAGGTTTCTGTCTGCAAAAATAATGCAAAGGAAGAGAAGTACAAAGAAATAGAGGCAAAAAAAACTTTCTGCACTACCTGCAAAAAGTTTCTTCCTTACCTGAAAAAATTATCTTCTCTATAGGGTAAAAAAAAGAAGGTTGTCTCCCGACAACCAATCTTTCATTAACCTTAAATCTAATACCATGAAAAACACGGTGCAAAGGTAAGGCTTTTTGTTGTGTTTACAATAACACAAACGAAAACTATTCGATTATTTAATCTTTATTAACCATATCTGGGGTAAACATCTCTATTTCTACACTACCATTAACGACTTGTAGCGTGCAAAGCTATGGTAGTACCTGTGAAACCTCCGGCCTCAGCAGTGGAGAGGTGATTAGCACTGACACCTACCGCAAGAGAAGTCCAGTTGTTACCCTTGTCAAGTGAATAAGCAAACTCGTAAGAGGTGCCTTCAGAGTACACAAGAAGGTCGAAGCAAACGGCATCCTGCGGAAGTTTGTTGGTTGAAATCACTCTTTCTTCGTCTCCATTAACCTTTATCAAGGAGATGATGCGTCCCTCCTCTGATTGGCTCACCGCCATGAAGTACTGGTGAGTTTCGTCCTTGAAGAGCATGAGACCAGCCTTCTCGTTGCTATTAGCGGGATCGAAGTACATACGTGTAGAGGTTGTAAAGTTGTGGTGTTGCATACGACGGCAAACCAAGGCGGGTACTCCGCGCTCCTTCGCACTCTTCTCAGCACACTTCAAGGTGAGGTATCCAGGTGTCTGAGTCAATGAGTAAAGGTTGGTTGCAGGGCCTCTGAGGGTCATCCATTGCATACCCAATACAGAGTCGTTGAACTCTTCGCTCACGGTGAAGTTACCAAAGGTCACCTCTTCGCCACGCACTACACCTTCGCGACGTCCAATCATAGGAATCTCTTCGTCACCTTGAGTGAAATAGGGGAAGCCATCTTCGCTCCACTGAACGGGCATCAAGAAGGTTTCGCGACCCAAGTTCTCGAACTTGTTGTCAATGGGTCGGCAAGCCAAGAATACGCCCCACCAGTCACCTTCGGGAGTCTGCAAAATGTCGGCGTGTCCGGCACAAGTGATAGGATTCGGACGATTGGGGTCGAGGTGGCGCTGAGTCAAGATGGGGTTCTTATCCCAAGGCACGAAAGGTCCCCAAGGTGAATCGCTACGGAAGATAACCTCTGAGTGATTCTCGCTGGTTCCTCCCTCGGCATCCATCAAGTAGTACTTGCCATTGATCTTATACATGTGAGGTCCTTCAATCCAGATGGGCTTCTCCTCGGGGTGTACACCCTTGTTCACGAGGATCTTGCGCGGGCCTACCATCTTGTCGTTCTTCCAGTCAAACTCTTGTACACGGATGGTGCGGTGTCCATCGTATTCAGCCTTGAAGTCGGGCGCGTCGTCGTTGTTAACCACGTACGCCTTGCCATCCTCGTCGAAGAAGAAGCTGGGGTCGATACCTCCCACCTGAGGCACACGGATGGGATCGCTCCATTCACCGAACGGATCCTTTGTCTTCACATAGAAGTTGCCTGCACCTACGTTGGTGGTAATCATATAGTAGGTCTCGTTATGAGGATTGTAGCTGATGGCGGGGGCAAATATACCTCCACTCACGTGCTGGTTCTCCATGTTCACCAACTGGGAAGGACGGCTGAGTACGTGTCCCACCTGCTTCCAGTTTACAAGGTCGCGGCTATGGAAAATGGGCACACCAGGGAAATAGGTAAAGGTAGAAGTCACCAAGAAATAGTCTCCCTTGCCATTGGTACAGATGCTGGGATCGGAATACCAACCAGGAAGGATGGGTGTGTAGAAACTCTGCTCATCGGGCAACGGATTTTCTTTGTAGTAACTATCCATGCCCTCATAGTAGAAGCTATCAAACATGGCTGTACCCTGAGCAATCTCGGGTGCATCGTTGCCAGAAAAACATCCGGCGAGCACACCGCCAGTAGCAGCACATAACAAAATTTTGGTCAATACTTTGTTCATAACTCTTGAGTGTTTACTGAATTTTTTAAATGAATTTAATGATGCGCAAAGATACTCAACCTTATTTATAATGTACGCTACAAATATTTCACATTGTTTTGTTTTTGTTTCATATCTCTTTTGATGTTTCGGCTACACTATATAAACGATTCATCGGAGATTTATAACATCATCAAATGGCAATGATTCTTTTCCATCGAAAAATCACCTTTTGACCGCACAGATGGTACAATATTGCCAAAAAATCGTTATCTTTGCCCACAAATTCACAAGACTCAAGGAAGAAGCAGCATGCAACACACCCATCACCCTCACGAAATAGCCATCGTCGACCCCAACTCATTTAGTCAAATGGGGTTGAAGAGTCTGTTGCAGAACCTCATTCCACAAGTGACGGTGCGATGCTTCGGGTCATTCACCCAACTGATGGACGACACGCCTGACATGTTTGCCCACTACTTTGTGGCAGCACCCATCCTGTTGGAGCACACCACCTTCTTCCTTGACCGAAAGGAGAAATGCTTTGTGATGGTCAGCGGAGTGAGCAACACCTTCAACGCCTTCCGCACACTGGACACCTCGTTGCCCGAGGAGGAGTTGGTACGTTCGCTCCTACGCCTCCACGAGGGAGGACACAAGCAACACCCCCACCCCATGCCCGATGGGAAGGAGAGGGACAACTTCCGCCTGTCGCCACGCGAAGTGGAGGTGTTGGTACTCATCGTACGCGGCCTCATCAACAAGGAGATAGCCGACCGGCTGAACATAAGCCTCACCACGGTCATCAGCCATCGAAAAAACATCACCGAGAAACTCGGCATACGCTCTGTATCGGGCCTTACCGTCTATGCCGTGATGAACGGACTGATAGAGGCAAACCAGATATAGGTGAATGAAAAGTAAAGAATGAAAGAACAAAGAAAATGAATCATATAAGCAGAAAATATAGCAATTATTTCCTCCCTGTCTGGAAAATATTTTTCTTAGGTACGGTAGCCATTTTGTCAAGCCTATGTATGGCTTGCGACGACGATGACAAGTTCGAAGAGCCAGACCCTGAGCCTGGGATTGAAGAAAAGAACGCTCAGACACTGCTAATGTATATGCCATGGTCGAACGACCTCACCAGTTACTTCAAGATAAATATTGCCGACATGGAAGATGCCATAGCCGAGGGAATACTCAAGAATGAGCGGGTACTCGTATTCTTTGCCACCACGGCCAAGCAGGCATCGCTTTTCGAATTGGTATACAACGCAGCCGATGGATCGTGTGAACGAAAAACCTTGAAAGAGTACACCGACCACCCCTGCACCACGGCCGAGGGCATTGCCTCCATCTTGAACGATGTGAAAACATTTGCACCTGCCACCACCTACTCGATGACCATCGGTGGACATGGATTGGGATGGATACCTGTACAGGAGACGAAGGCACTGTATCCACAAGCCTCCACAAGCACCTCATCGGCACCCATCTACCACTGGGATGCAAAGGGGACACACTTGACCCGATACTTCGGAGGAAAGAACAGTGCTTACCAAACGAACATCTCCACTTTGGCTCAAGCCATTACGAATGTGGGCATTACCATGGAATACATTCTCTTCGACGATTGCTATATGTCGAACGTCGAGGTAGCGTATGACCTGCGTCACGTCACCCGCCACCTCATCGCCTCCACCAGCGAGGTGATGGCTTACGGAATGCCATACAAAGACATGGCCCGCCACCTGTTGGGCAACATCAGTTACGAAGGCATCAGCCAGACCTTCTATGACTTCTACATGAACTACTCGATGCCCTGTGGCACCATCGCCACCACGGTAACGGCCGAGTTGGACAGCCTTGCCACACTGATGCAGGAAATCAACGCCAACCACACTTGGGACACGAAGAAGAACTACTCGTTGCAATACCTCGACGGATACTCTCCTCACATATTCTACGACCTGTCCGACTATACCACCGCCCTGTGCACCGACTCCCTCCTGCTTACACGTTTCCACGAGCAACTGGAGCGAGTAGCACCCGCCAATTCACATGCTCACACCCCCACCTTCTACTCGATGTACACGGGGCGACAAACGACCATAAAAACCTTTTGCGGATTGACCATTTCCGACCCAAGTACGCACAATCTGGCCTCACCCAAAACAGAAACAAACTGGTATAAGGCCACACATTGAGGAACCATATAGCGCACCGTCGGAAGCTGTATGGTATAAGACCCCAAACTATATATGTGAACACAGAAGATATAGGGGGGGGAGGTGTGTCATAATTCACACCTTCCTCATTATTTTAGGCACGGATGACACGGATTACGCGGATTTATTTTTAATCAATGTGAGTTCGACATAATAAATTGTGAGCAGAAGTAACCAAAACTCTTCCCAAACTTAGGGGAGGAGTTGTAGATACCACGTCCCTTATATCGAACTCGCATCATCTAAAGAATACGGATGTACTGTAGGGACACGGCATGCCGTGTCCGTTTCGTGTGTTACAAATCTATCTGGCGGACACGGCATGCCGTGTCCCTACAAGCAACGAATAACAAAATAAATCCGCGTAATCCGTGTAATCCGTGCCTAAAAAGTCAATTATAAAACAGCTATTGTTCCACCAAGTTAGACGTGAGTTCACTAAAAAAACAACAATATTGACAGATAAATCACGAATAATCAAGTTTTTTTCACTATCTTTGCACGGATTTATGTAATCGAACGAAATAAATATTAAAAATCACATAATCAAAAGAATGAAGAAAACGATTGTTTTGACGTATCTGTTTGCGCTCATCGGCATGTTGCCCATGCTTGCGCAAATGCAGGAACCAGTCAAGTTCCAGACAGAACTGAAAAAGATTTCCGACACAGAAGCGGAATTGGTATTCAACGCCACCATCGATGCCGGATGGCACCTCTACTCTACCGATTTACCCGAGGATGGCCCCATATCAGCCACCATCAATTTTGACCAATTGGAAGGTGCTGAATTGGTAGGTTCATTGACTCCTCAAGGCAAAGTGGTTGAACATTTCGACAGTATGTTTGAAATGGAACTCCGCTACTTCGAGAACAAAGGTTCTTTCGTACAAAAGGTAAAGTTCACTGGCGAAAACTACACATTGAAGGGTTATCTGCAATATGGTGCCTGCAACGACGAGAACTGCTTGCCTCCGACCGACGTAGAATTCAACTACACCGGCAATGCGAATGGTGCGACATCAGTAGCAACCACCGAGGTGGAAGCACCTGCTCCTGTAGCCACCAAATCGATTGTAAATGAAATGATTGCCAACAACCTATGGACTCCTGTCATCGATGAGTTGGCCTCATATGGACAAGTTGAAGAGAGCACTCCAGCGAACCAATCGCTCTGGATTATCTTCATCACAGGTTTCATCGGTGGATTGGTAGCCTTGTTTACCCCTTGTGTATGGCCCATCATCCCCATGACCGTCAGCTTCTTCCTGAAGCGTTCAAAGAATGACAAGAAGAAGGGTATCCGCGATGCTTGGCTCTATGGGGCATCCATCGTTGTCATCTACGTGATTCTCGGTCTGGCCGTTACCCTCATCTTCGGTGCAAGTGCATTGAATGCCCTTTCAACCAATGCGGTATTCAACATTCTCTTCTTCCTGATGTTGGTGGTGTTTGCCGCTTCGTTCTTCGGAGCATTTGAAATTACCCTGCCCTCTTCCTGGAGCAATGCGGTGGACAACAAGGCCGAAAACACAACTGGTCTTCTCAGCATCTTCCTGATGGCCTTCACCCTGACATTGGTTTCTTTCTCATGCACAGGTCCCATCATCGGCTTCCTGTTGGTAGAGGTTTCTACCTCTGGAAACATTGTAGGTCCCGCCATCGGAATGTTGGGCTTTGCCTTTGCCCTGGCTCTTCCGTTCACATTGTTTGCCATGTTCCCCTCATGGTTGAAATCAATGCCTAAGAGTGGAAACTGGATGAATGTCATCAAGGTAACACTCGGATTCCTCGAGTTGGCCTTTGCATTGAAGTTCCTCTCTGTAGCCGACCTCGCCTATGGATGGCACATCCTTGACCGTGAGACATTCCTGGCCTTGTGGATTGTAATCTTTGCCCTGCTCGGTTTCTATCTGTTGGGTAAAATCAAGTTCCCTCACGACGAAGAAGAAGACGACAAGGTGAGCGTACCCCGTTTCTTCCTGGCTATGTTCTCATTGGCTTTTGCGGTGTATATGGTACCCGGACTTTGGGGAGCACCCCTCCGTGCCATCAGTGCTTTTGCACCACCGGCTCATACACAAGATTTCGTATTGAACAAAAACGAAATGAAGACTCACTTCCTCGACTATGAAGAGGGTATGGCTTATGCCAAGAAGGCAGGAATGCCTGTATTGCTTGACTTCACTGGACACGGTTGTGTAAATTGCCGTAAGATGGAAAATGCGGTATGGATTGACCAGGATGTGAAGCAGATTATCGACAACGACTATGTACTCATCTCTCTCTATGTAGACGAAAAAGCACCCCTCCCCGAGCAAATTGTTGTAAATGAGAATGGCAAGGAACGCACACTCCGTTCAGTAGGTGACAAGTGGAGTTATCTGCAACGCGTGAAGTTCGGAGCCAATGCACAACCCTTCTATGTATTGGTTGACAACGAAGGAAACCCCTTGAACAAATCCTACTCTTATGACGAGGATGTGAACAAGTTCCTTGACTTCTTGAAGACCGGTTTGAAGAATTATAAGAAGTAATCATTTAGGCACGGATTACACAGGTTACACGGAGTTTAGATAATGCAATAGAGTATTGATCAGAAAGAACCGTGTTCATCCGTGTTATCCGTGCCTAAAATTTATGATGTATATATAACAAATACATCTAAAAAAAGTCCAATGATATGATGACCAAAGACGAACGCCAAAGCATCATCAACTTAATAAAGCGTGAAGTGGTGCCTGCCATCGGATGTACAGAACCCATAGCCGTAGCCCTGTGTGTGGCACGTGCCACAGAATTGTTGGAATGTACTCCCGAAAAGATATCCTTGCAACTGAGTGCCAATATTCTGAAAAATGCAATGGGAGTAGGAATACCTGGTACTGGAATGATAGGATTGCCCATAGCCATCGCATTGGGTGCGCTCATAGGAAAATCGGAATATCAGTTGGAGGTTCTGCGCGATTGTACTCCCGAGGCCGTGAAGCAAGGCAAACAATTCATGGACGAAGGACGCATCACCATCGCACTGAAAGAGAATATCAGCGAAAAGCTCTACATCGAAGTGCTTTGTGAAGCCGAAGGAAGACAAGCAGAAGCCATCATAGCCACTGGACACACCAACTTCATTTACCTACGAAAGGGAGATGAAGTACTCACTGATATGCGAACAGTGACTGATGGAACATCCACGAGTCAATCAGTCAATTCCTCCACCGAGGGAGACGTGCCTCTTACCCTGCGAAAAGTGTTCGACTTTGCAACGACTGCACCCATCGAAGAGATAGACTTCATACTGGAAGCACGCCGGCTGAACAAAGCCGCGGCCGAGGAATCGTTCAAAATGGACTATGGCCACGGATTAGGACGCGCTATCCGCGAACCTATGGAGACTCCCGTAGTGGGTGATAGCATCTTTGCACACATCCTTGCCTATACCAGCGGAGCCTGCGATGCCCGTATGGCAGGAGCCATGATACCGGTAATGAGCAATTCAGGAAGCGGCAATCAAGGAATCAGTGCTACTATGCCTGTAGTCATTTATGCCGAGGAGACACACCGAAGCGAGGAACAACTTGTACGTGCCCTCATCCTCAGCCACCTTACCGTCATTTACATCAAACAAAGTTTGGGACGCCTGTCCGCCTTGTGTGGATGCGTAGTAGCGGCCACAGGTAGTAGTTGTGGCATTACCTACTTGATGGGAGGAGGCTATGAGCAGGTTTCGCATGCCGTAAAGAATATGATAGCCAACATCACCGGTATGATTTGCGACGGGGCCAAACCCAGTTGTGCCATGAAGGTAACAAGCGGTGTAGCCACCGCGGTATTTTCCGCCCTGTTGGCAATGCAACAGAAGTGTGTGACTGCCTGCGAAGGTATCATTGATGACGATGTGGATCAGTGTATCCGAAACCTCACACGCATCGGTTCACAAGGTATGAACGAAACCGACCGATTGGTATTGGACATCATGACAAACAAGACCGGAAGGTGCTGAACAACTAAAAAAACAGATACATAGGAGTGAAACGATATTCACTGATACACGACAAGATGCAGCGCGAATTCGTGCTACTCCAAGGTACAGGTTGCCGTTGGAAGCAGTGTACCTTTTGTGACTATCATACCGACACAAGCCCCACCCCATTTGAAACAAACCGTCCCGTACTCGAACAAGTGACAGGGCAATATGGTGTGCTCGACATCATCAATTCCGGATCTGCAATGGAACTGGACGAACAGACCTTGACTCTGATAGCCGAAGTCGTTCGTGAGAAGGGTATTCACACCCTCTGGTTCGAGGCACACTATATGTATCGTCACCAATTGGCAAGTTTTGCCGCCCGCTTTGCACCTGCCACCGTCAAGTTTCGTTGTGGTGTAGAGAGTTTCGACTCCAACCTGCGCACCCTGTGGCACAAGGGCATTCCTGCAAACGTAACCCCAAGCGACATTGCACACTATTTCCAAGGGTTGTGTCTGCTTGTAGGTACTGAAGGTGACTCGCGCGAACGCATATTGAACGACATAGAGACAGCACGAACACATTTCGAATATTTCAGTATCAATCTATTCTGCCACAATAGTACCCCCGTTCGTCAAGACAAGTCTATCGCCCATTGGTTTATCCACGAAGTAGCCCCTACCTTGAAGGATATACCAGGTATAGAAGTACTGATAGAAAACACCGATTTGGGTGTCGGATAAAATCCGACATACGAATATTTCTTCAATTCAATATTTATCCGTACATTTGCCAATGAAAATTGCTTCTTTTGGAGAAGCACTCGCAACGAGTATGTTTCTAAATGTACATTTATAATGAAATCAGACATTGAAATAGCAAGAAGTGTTCAGCTGAAAAAGATCAAATTGGTGGCTGACGAGACAGGCATTCCCCGTGAAGGCATTGAGAACTATGGTCGCTATATAGCCAAAGTAGATGGCAGACTGATTGATGAGGATAGGGTAAACAAAAGTAATCTGATACTTGTCACCGCCATCACTCCCACCAAAGCCGGAATCGGAAAGACCACGGTATCCATTGGTTTGGCACTCGGATTGAAGAAAATAGGGAAACAAGCCATCGTAGCATTGCGCGAGCCCTCATTAGGTCCCTGTTTCGGTATGAAAGGAGGAGCAGCCGGCGGAGGTTATGCTCAGGTACTTCCCATGGAGAAGATCAATCTTCACTTCACAGGAGACTTCCATGCCATCACTTCTGCACACAACATGATTTCGGCTCTATTGGACAACTATTTGTACCAACAGAGAGACAATGGCTTCGGATTAAAGGAGATTCTTTGGCGAAGAGTACTGGATGTAAACGACCGTTCACTCCGCTACATTGTCACAGGACTTGGTCCTAAGAGCAATGGACTGACTCAGGAGTCAGGTTTCGACATTACCCCTGCCTCTGAAATCATGGCCATCCTTTGCCTGGCAAAAGATGAAGCAGACCTGCGTCGTCGAATCGAAAACATATTATTAGGTATTACCCTGGACGATAAACCATTCACCGTAAAGGACTTGGGTGTTGCAGGTGCCATTACCGCCCTTCTGAAGGATGCTCTTCACCCCAACCTGGTACAGACGACCGAGGGAGGAGCCGCATTTGTACACGGAGGACCCTTTGCCAACATTGCCCACGGATGCAACTCAGTATTGGCCACCAAGTTGGCTATGACTTTCGGTGAATATGTCATTACCGAAGCTGGTTTCGGTGCCGACCTCGGAGCAGAGAAGTTCTACGACATCAAGTGCCGCAAGGCCGGATTGCAACCCCGTCTTACCATCATAGTGGCTACTGCCCAAGGCTTGAAGATGCACGGTGGAGTGAGCCTCGACAAGATAAAAGAACCCGATGTAGAAGGACTCAAGAAGGGATTCTGCAATATAGACAAGCACATCAAGAACCTTCAATCCTTTGGCCAAACGGTGATTGTAGCCTTCAACCGCTACAATACTGATACAGACGAAGAGGTAGAGTTGGTTCGTCACCATTGCGAGAAGGAATTGGGTATAGGATTTGCCATCAACGATGCCTTTGCCAAGGGAGGTGAAGGAGCCATCGAGTTGGCACAATTGGTAGTAAATACCATTCAGACATCACCCTCTGCTCCCCTGCAATTTGCTTATCAGTCGGAGGATTCAGTGGAAGGAAAGATAGAAAAGGTAGCCACCAAGATTTACAACTCCAGCATGGTAACATACAGCTCTGTGGCCAGAAAGATGATAAAGAAGATTCAACAATTAGGTGTGGAGCACTTCCCCATCTGTATAGCAAAGACACAGTACTCCTTCTCCACCGACCCCAAGATGTACGGAGTGGCAGATGGTATGGAGTTCCATGTGCGCGACATTGTCATCAATCAAGGTGCCGAAATGTTGGTGGTGATTGCAGGTGACATCCTGCGTATGCCAGGACTTCCCAAAGAGCCTCAAGCATTGCACATCGATATTAAAAACGGACAAATCGACGGATTGTCGTAATGTACTGAACGACTTTTGACAAAAGAGGGAAACAAATGATTGTTTCGACCTGATTCTATAACTCCTTTAAGCCCTTTGGACACCCAAAGGGCTTATTTTTTACCCAAATCACAAACTAATTGTCACAATATTCTTTGTTTTTATAATAAATTGCTATCTTTGCGACTTAAATCATAACAAAGATAACAAATAAGAAAAAAGATAAGAACATGACCGCGAAATTGTTACTTCATTGCCCTGACCGACAAGGAATATTGGCAGAAATAACCAACTTTATCACCATCAACGGAGGAAACATCGTTTACATCGACCAGTTTGTGGATCGTATGGAGAATGTCTTCTTCGGGCGTATAGAGTGGGAGTTGGATGGTTTCATGATTCCGCGCGACAAGATATTGGATTACTTCAACACATTGTATGTCAAGAAGTACGACATGAATCTTCGTCTTTATTTCAGCGACGAAAAACCTCGCATGGCCATTTTTGTTAGTAAGATGAGCCATTGCCTCTACGATATGTTAGCCCGATACACGGCTGGCGAGTGGGATGTGGAGATACCTATTATAATAAGTAACCACCCCGATATGCAACACGCGGCAGAGCGATTCGGCATACCCTATCGTGTATTCCCCATCACCAAGGAGAATAAGGAGGAGCAGGAGCGAGCAGAAATGGAGTTGTTGCGCGAACTGAATGTGGACTTCATCGTGCTGGCACGATACATGCAGGTGATTTCGGAACAAATGATAGCCGAGTACCCCAACCGTATCATCAACATCCACCACTCGTTCCTACCCGCTTTCGTAGGAGCCAAGCCCTACCATGCGGCTTTTGAGCGAGGTGTAAAGATCATAGGTGCCACCAGCCACTATGTCACCAACGAGTTGGATGCAGGTCCTATCATCGAGCAGGACGTGGTGCGCATCACCCACAAGGACACTCCTCAAGACCTGGTCAACAAGGGCAAGGACTTGGAAAAGATTGTCCTCTCGCGTGCCGTGCAGAAGCATATCGAACGTAAAGTATTGGCTTACAAGAATAAGACCGTACTTTTCAGTTAATAAGAAGAAGGCAAACAACTTGAGTATAACGTTAAGGAAATGAACATCGCTATCGTAAAATACAATGCAGGCAACATCTGTTCAGTTGTCAATGCCATGCGCCGATTGGGAGTAGAACCATTGGTGACGGACAATCCAGAGTTGTTGATGGCCGCCGACCGTGTCATCTTCCCTGGGCAAGGCGAAGCCAGTAGCACCATGCAATATTTGCGCGAAAGGAAGTTGGACGAGGTGATATGCTCCTTGAAGCAACCAGTACTGGGCATTTGCATAGGCATGCAACTCATGTGCCGTCACTCGGAGGAGGGCGACACCGATTGCTTGGGAATATTTGATGCCAACGTCAAGCGTTTCCAACCCCAGTGTCACGAGGAGAAGGTTCCTCAGATGGGATGGAATACCATAGTCGACACCCGTAGCCAATTGTTCAAGGGTTTCCATCAACCCGAGTTCGTATATTTCGTGCATAGTTACTATGTGCCAATGAACGAGCATACGGCTGCCTGCACCGAGTACATCCGCCCCTATAGTTCGGCCCTTCACAAGGACAACTTCTATGCCACCCAATTCCATCCTGAAAAGAGTGGCAAGGTGGGCGAACGGATATTGCAAAACTTCCTTGACCTCAACCCTTGACCCTAATTATTTAAGGAGAGAAAGCACATTGGGACAGAGACAGATTGTCCCCCCAAATATGAGAATGGAAAAGCCCAGGCATGAGAGTAAAAATACTCAGGTTAGGCAGAAAATTTTCTCAGGTAAGGAAAATAAATTTCTCAGGTAAGGAAAAAAAACAGGTATTAAGGGAGTATAGAAAATCCTCTGGTATACAACGATAGAAAATAAAGAAAAAGAACATAGAGTATGATAGAACTGATACCCGCCATTGACCTCATCGACGGAAAATGCGTACGCCTGACAAAAGGTGACTACTCCACCACGAAAGTCTATAATGAAGACCCGTTGGAAGTGGCCTTGGAGATAGAGTCGTACGGATTGAAACGCCTGCATCTGGTGGACCTCGACGGAGCGAAGTCGAAGCACGTGGTAAACCACCGTATATTGCAACGGATAGCCAGCCGCACCTCCCTGGTCATCGATTTCGGAGGAGGCATCAAGAGTGACGAAGACCTGTCAATCGCCTTCGACAATGGTGCCCAAATGGTGACCGTGGGAAGCGTAGCGAGCCAAAATCCTGCACTCTTCCTCAAATGGTTGGAGGAATTTGGAGGCGAAAGGATGATTCTCGGAGCCGACACACGCGATGGTCTCATCTCGGTGAACGGATGGCAGGAAGAGAGCACACAAGAGTTGCTCCCCTACTTGGGCGAATACATCCAGCATGGAGTGAAGAACGTACTCTGCACCGACATCCACAAGGACGGCATGTTGCAAGGCCCCTCCGTTGCACTCTACAAGGAGATAATGGCCGCCTACCCCACCCTGCACCTGATAGCCAGCGGAGGAGTCAGTTCATTGGACGACATCTGCCAACTGGACGAGGCGGGCATCCCCGCCGTGGTATTCGGCAAAGCCCTCTACGAAGGACGCTTCACCCTGAAAGAGTTAAGTGAGTTCATAATTCATAAATCGTAAATCATAAATCGTAACTTGTGTTAGCAAAAAGAATAGTACCCTGTTTAGACATCAAGGACGGACAGACGGTCAAGGGAACCAACTTCGTAAACCTGCGTCAGGCGGGCGACCCTGTAGAACTGGGGCAAGCATATAGCCTACAAGGTGCGGATGAACTGGTGTACCTCGACATCACCGCCAGTCACGAGGGGCGCAAGACCTTCACCGACCTGGTGGGTCGCATAGCCGCCACCATCAACATCCCCTTCACCGTAGGAGGAGGCATCAATGAGCTGAGCGATGTCGACCGCTTGTTGAATGCGGGTGCCGACAAGGTGAGCATCAACTCCGCTGCCCTGCGCCGCCCCGAACTTATTGACGAAATAGCACGCAACTTCGGAAGCCAGGTGTGTGTGGTGGCCATCGATGCCAAGGAGACCG
Organism: Bacteroidaceae bacterium; assembly: GCA_017560945.1. Classification (GTDB taxonomy): domain Bacteria; phylum Bacteroidota; class Bacteroidia; order Bacteroidales; family Bacteroidaceae; genus Phocaeicola_A. The sequence goes on from JAFZDY010000042.1 coordinate 22,072, forward strand.
AGGCCGGATGGCACTGCTACATGAATGGTGGACGCATCCCCACCGAGCGAAGCCTGTTTGACTGGGCACGCGAGGTGAACGACCGAGGAGCCGGAGAGATACTATTCACCAGTATGAATCACGACGGAGTGAAAACAGGATTTGCCAACGAAGCTCTGGCACGATTGGCCGATGAGGTCTCCATCCCCGTCATTGCATCGGGCGGAGCAGGCACCATGGAGCACTTCCGCGACGCATTTCTTCAAGGAAAAGCCGATGCCGCACTGGCCGCAAGTGTTTTTCACTTCGGAGAAATAGGGATTCCCGAATTAAAATCGTACCTTTGCACCCAAGGAATCAATGTGAGGAGATAAAAGCCACACAGATTCTCACTTTTTAATTGATAATTTAGCATATCTAAGATATATGGAATTGGACTTTGAAAAAATGGGCGGCCTTGTACCCGCCATCATTCAAGATAACTACACCAAGAAAGTACTGATGCTTGGTTTCATGAATCAGGAGGCTCTGGACAAGACCATCGAGACTGGTAAGGTCACCTTCTTCAGCCGTACCAAGAATCGTTTGTGGACAAAGGGTGAAGAGAGTGGCAACTTCCTGAACGTGGTTTCCATCAAGGAGGATTGTGACAAGGATACCCTGCTCATCATGGTCAACCCCGTAGGCCCCGTATGCCACACTGGCACCGACACATGTTGGGGCGAGGTGAACGACGAGCCCATCATGTTCCTCAGTTATTTGCAGGACTTCATCTCCAAGCGCTATCAGGAGATGCCCGAAAAGTCATACACCACCTCACTCTTCCAGTCGGGCATCAACCGCATGGCTCAGAAGGTGGGCGAGGAGGCCGTAGAGACCGTCATCGAAGCCACCAATGGCACCGACGACCGACTCATCTACGAGGCTTCGGACATGATTTATCACCTCATCGTACTGCTCACCAGCAAGGGTATGCGCATCGAGGACTTAGCCAATGAGTTGAAGAAGAGACACAAGTAAGAGATTTTTGTACAGGAATAGAAAGAGAGACAGGGAGGGAAAGACTAAGGATCTATGAAAGGAGAACACTTGATCGACTATCGCCACGTAAGCGTTTACCAACAGGAACTCTGCATTTTGGATGAAATTGACTTTCACCTGGATGCCGGAGAGTTCGTGTACCTCATCGGTAAGGTAGGTTCAGGAAAGACATCATTGTTGAAGACCTTCTACGGCGAGCTGAACATACAAGACGGCGATGCAGAGGTGCTCGGCTACAATATGCGTACCATCAAGCGCAAACACATCCCCACCCTGCGACGCAAGTTGGGCATCGTCTTTCAGGACTTCCAGTTATTGATAGACCGTACGGTCACCGAGAATCTCGACTTCGTATTGCGCGCCACAGGATGGAAGAACAAGCAGGCTCGCATCAACCGCATCCACGAGGTGCTCGAACTGGTAGGCATGTCCACCAAGGGATACAAACTCCCCCACCAACTCTCTGGAGGCGAACAACAACGCATCGTCATTGCACGCGCCATCCTGAACAATCCCCAAATCATCCTCGCCGACGAGCCCACAGGTAACCTTGATGCCGAGACGGGTAAGCACATTGTAGAGTTGTTGCGCGACATCTCATCCCGAGGTACGGCCGTAGTCATGACCACCCACAACAAACAATTGCTCTACGACTATCCAGGCATAGTCTATCAGTGCGAGAAGCACAAGATTGAGGACATCACACGCGAGTACAACCTCATCGCACACGACGTGGAAGAACACACTCCACAAGAAGAAGAGGAAGAAGAAGTTCTCACTCCTCAAGGGGAGGAAATCACACCACAGGAGACGGATGGCTCTCCGATGAAGGATCACTCGGCCACTGAGGCACAATGATTCGCCCTCTCATCTCCACCCCGTCATCATATATAGAATAATAACACATAAAAATATAGAAAATAACACATGAAAGTATTAAAGTTTGGAGGAACATCCGTAGGCTCTCCCGATCGGATGAAGAGTGTAGCCAAGTTGATCACCGACGGCGAAAAGAAGATTGTCGTACTCTCCGCTATGTCGGGCACCACCAACACATTGGTTGAAATCTCGGACTATCTGTACAAGAAAAACCCCGATGGTGCAAACGATGTGATAAACAAGTTGGAACAGAAGTACAAGCAACACTTGAACGAACTGTTCGCCACCGACGAATATCGTCAAAAGACCCAATCCATCCTCGACGAAGTATTCGGTACCATCCGTGCCTATACCAAGGACCTCTTCACCTTGTTCGAAGAGAAAGTCGTGTTGGCACAGGGCGAACTCATGTCTACCAACATGGTCACCAACTACCTTCAGGAACAGGGTGTGAAGGCTGTACTCATCCCCGCGTTGGAGTACATGCGCACCGACAAGAATGCCGAGCCCGACCCCGTGTACATCCGCGAGAAGTTGGCCCTCCAACTACAGAAATACCCCGATGCAGACATCTACATCACCCAGGGATTCATCTGCCGCAATGCCTATGGTGAGATTGACAACCTCCAGCGTGGTGGTAGCGACTACACCGCATCACTCATCGGAGCAGCTGTCGAAGCCCAGGAGATACAGATATGGACCGATATCGATGGAATGCACGACAATGATCCCCGCGTGGTAGACCACACTTCACCCGTACGTCAACTCAATTTCGACGAAGCAGCCGAGTTGGCATATTTCGGTGCCAAGATTCTCCACCCCACCTGCATCCAACCTGCCAAGTACGCCAACATCCCCGTGCGCTTGCTCAACACCATGGATCCTACCGCCCCTGGCACCATGATTTCCAACGACACCGAGTTCGGAAAAATCAAAGCCGTAGCAGCAAAGGAAAACATCACCGCCATCAAGATCAAGTCAAGCCGCATGCTATTGGCACACGGATTCCTCCGCAAGGTATTCGAAATATTCGAGAGTTACCAGACCTCGATCGATATGGTATGTACCTCCGAGGTAGGAGTCAGCATGTCCATCGACAACACCAAGCACCTGAGCGAAATCATTGCCGACCTCAAGAAGTACGGCACCGTCACCGTGGACGAGGGCATGTGCATCATCTGCGTAGTGGGTGACCTCACTTGGGAAAACATCGGATTCGAGGCACTCGCCATGAAGGCCATGAAGGACATCCCCGTGCGTATGGTTTCCTACGGAGGTAGCAACTACAACATCTCCTTCCTCATCCGCGAAGCAGACAAGAAGCGCGCACTCCAAAGCTTGAGCGACACCTTGTTCAATAACAAATAATGACTGGTTACGAGTGACGAGAAGACCCCATTCTGCTCCTCCCCCCCCTATGGAAAGGGGCAGAATGCCTTCCTTGAATTTTGATTCTCGAATTCTTGAACTTTGACTTGCGTAGCTTGATGAGAGCTTGCTCGAACTAATTTTGAACTTTGAATTCTTGAACTTTGAATTTTGATTCTTGTCACCACATTAACTTTCTTAATATTTAGATGAAAGGAACATTCCCCATAGAACAGTTCAGTGCCCTGCGCACCCCGTTCTATTACTACGATACCACCCTACTTCGCGACACGTTGGACACCATCAATCGCGAGGCAGGCAGGTATCCCAACTTCTGTGTACACTATGCCGTCAAGGCCAATGCCAATCCCAAGGTTCTTCGCATCATCAAAGAGAGTGGCCTTGGAGCCGATTGCGTGAGCGGAGGCGAGGTACGTGCCGCCCTGAAGGCAGGTTTCCCCGCACACAAGGTGGTGTATGCCGGTGTAGGAAAGAGCGACTGGGAAATTGAGTTAGGCCTCGACAACGACATCTTCTGCTTCAACGTAGAGTCCGTGCCCGAGTTGGAGGTCATCAACCAATTGGCAGCCGCCCGTGGAAAGGTTGCACACGTAGCCTTCCGCATCAACCCCAACGTAGGGGCACATACCCATGCCAACATCACTACAGGTTTGGCCGAGAACAAGTTCGGCATAGCCATGGAGGACATGGATCGTGTCATCGACATGGCGCACACCCTCCCCCACGTCAAGTTCGTGGGTCTGCACTTCCACATCGGTAGTCAGATACTGGACATGAGTGACTTCGTGGCACTGTGCAACCGTGTCAACCAGTTACAGGAGCAATTGGTACAACGCCACATCATCGTCGAGCACATCAATGTCGGAGGCGGATTGGGCATCGACTACCAGCACCCCAATCGTCAGCCCATCCCCGACTTTGCCGAGTACTTTGCCACCTATCACAAGCACCTGAAGTTGTACCCTGGTCAGACCCTCCACTTCGAGTTGGGCCGTGCCGTGGTAGGCCAGTGCGGCACCCTTGTCACCCGCGTGCTCTACGTCAAGCAAGGTTCGCACAAGCAGTTTGCCATCGTCGATGCGGGTATGACCGACCTCATCCGTCCCGCCCTCTACCAAGCCTATCACAAGATAGAGAACATCACCAGCGAAGCCCCCGCGGAGGCATACGATGTGGTGGGGCCCATCTGCGAATCGTCCGATGTCTTTGGCAAGGCCATCGACCTCAACCGTTGCCAACGAGGTGACCTCCTGGCCCTTCGTTCAGCCGGAGCCTATGGCGAAATCATGGCCTCAGGATACAATTGCCGCGAGTTGCCCATTGGCTATTTGTCGGAAGAATTGAAGTGAGAAGTCGAGACTTCGTAACTATATTCGATTCGGTCTGAAACTATATTCGATTCAACCTGAAACTATATTAGATACATCTAAACGATACGGATGTTAGAGGCGAAAGATTCAAATCTTCAACCTTTAACATCCGTATCTTATTTATGGACTTCAAAGCAACATTATATTTAGCTCTTCACAAACCGTCAAAAAGTATCATCGACCTTGAATATCAACCAATCGCATTCTCATCAGAACAATATCGATAGAGACCCTCCCCTTTTTGACCGACCCAAAAACTATTGACCACATAAATCGTATTCTTTAACTTTGTCTCATCAAAACCTAAAAGAGTAGGCTAAAAGAAACAAAAAAAAAAAGAAAACGTATGAATCTAAAAAATAGTTCCAAGTGTTCAGTGTGGAAGAACGTCTTCCTATTGGGTTTCCTATCCCTGCGAGTTTATACTCCGAAGGAGTTGCACAGAATGTTTACTACGAATCTGATGGTATTTGCAATGACATTCATCAATGTAGATACCGCATTTTCCACGCCACTGTTCATCAACGAAATTCAAGTTGCCAATATAGACAGGTTTATCGACCCTTCATACAATTATGGAGCTTGGATTGAATTGTACAACCCCAGTGACGAGGCAATTCCATTGAATGGATATATTATCCGCCATACGGACTTTGACGGAGACATAGAACAAACTCTTCTGAAATCTTCACATGGGACAGTCAAAAGCAAAGGGTATACAGTCCTTTGGTTTGACCACAATAGTAAAGACGGATTTTATGGGTCAAAAGCAGAAACCCAGATACCATTCAAACTCGATGCAGATGGTGGTATAATTGAATTGCTCGACGCAAAGGGGAGCATTATTGATGCGGTGGATTATCCTCCATGTATAGCCCGTTGCTCATGGATAAGAGAAACGGATGGTTCTGATTATTTTGGCTGGACCAATCAAGCGACTCCCAATGGTTCAAACAACAACAGCATGATAACCCCCAAAAGGGTTGAAGCTCCTACAGTGAATGTCACAGGAGGAGTCTTTATTGACTACTATTGCTGCAGTGTTTCCATTCCAGAAGGGTCGACATTGTATTACACTACAGATGGTTCCACACCCGTGCCAGGTCAATCTCCCAAAAGTATAAATGGAGTATTTACAGGAACCGAAAATACTATCTACAGGTTCATCCTTGCACGTGAAGGTTTCCTACACAGTCCGGTGGTCACACGCTCTTTCATCAAATACGAAGATGGGGTCAGTCTTCCCGTGCTCAGTGTCAACACCGCTCCCGACAATCTCCTTGATGATACCATCGGAGTGTATGTGATAGGGAAAAACGGACGAATTGACAACAATTCCAAAGTAAAAGCTAACCAAAACATGGATTGGGAACGTCCTGTGAATGTGGAGTATTTTGTGCCCGATTCAAACATGATATACAGTGAAGTCATCAATCAAGAAATGACATTCAGCATCTTTGGCGGATGGACACGCTTCAATGAAGGGAATGAGAACTTTGAGCATAGGTCTTCCTTCAAACTTAAATCAGATAAGATATACGAAGGTATAAACCAATTGAATTATCCCGTCTTTAACAGTAAACCATATATAAAGCTAAAGAATGTACTGGTCAGAAACGGTGGACAAGACAGCAATGCCAGATTATGGGATGCTGCCATTCAAGAATTGATTCGGACGAGCGGAGTATATCTGGATTGTCAGGCATACCAACCCGTACATGTGTATCTGGATGGAAAATACTTGGGAATGATGAACTTTAGGGAGGAGAGCAACAAGCAGTTTGCTTATAGCAACTATGGTGTCGACACTGACGAAGTTGACCAATGGGAGGGAGACGTAGTGCTGAAAGCAGGTGATTTGGTCAAACTAAAAGAATGGCACAGCCTGAGTAAGGAACTGACAGGCAATGCATCAGATTCCACAATATGGGAAAATATCTGCGAACTCGTTGATATAGACGAATATTGCAACTATATGGCAGCCGAAATATACATGGGAAACAGAGACTGGTTGCGTGGAGGAATCAAGAATATCAAGGGATTCCGAGCAAGGGAAGACAATGGAAAGTTTCACGTGGTCATGCATGATGTAGATGCAGGATTTGGCGACACGGACATGATATTGCAGATATTCAACAAAGGTACAGGCTCACTTCCCGTCTGTTTCAAAAATATGTTGAAATATGAACCATTCAAAAAACAATTTATCGATGCCTATTGCATCATGGACGGAAGCGTATTTGAGGCCAACCGCTGTTTACCAATCATTACATCAATGAAAGATGCAATAAACAAAGCTCTCCAATTAGAAAATCTCTCTGCAAATTCGAGAGCCGAGTCATTGACAAGCCGCTTTACAGATAATGAAACGAGAAAACCGGCTTTAAAGCAGAGCCTTATGACGGCATTCAACTTGACAGAAGAATATACCGTCCACATAAAATCCAACACCGCACAGAGTAGAATATTACTTAACGGGCAAGAGATTCCTACTGGAAATTTCAATGGTTATCTTTTCCCACCTATAACATTGACATCATCCGCTCCCGAAGGTTACCATTTCAAAGGATGGTTGGTAAATGGGGAAAGTATTTCCTCCGATTCAATCCTATACCTTAGTGAAGAGTACTCGTCAGGAATGTATGACATAGAAGCCATTTATCAATATTCTGTAACAAAGTCAACTCCTCCTATACGCATCAATGAAGTAAGCTCGGGAAATGACGTGTATATAAACGAGTACGGTAATAAGGCTGATTGGGTGGAATTGTATAACACCTCTGACCACAACATCGATTTAGCAGGAATCTATCTGTCTGACAACCCACAAAAACCTCATAAGTACCGGATTCCGTCATCAGAAGACATCAACACAATCATACCAGCCTATGGGTATAAAGTAATTTGGTGTGACGGGAAAGACCCTATATCCCAACTGCACGCATCGTTTAAATTAGACAATAGTGATGATTCTTTTATTTCTGTGACAGATGAAAACAATTCATGGACAGACTCACTGAGGTATAAAAGTCAATCAAGATGGAACACATACGGACGTTTTCCTGATGGAGGAAGTACCTTGGCAATGTTTGAACGCCCGACAATTGCCATGGCAAATCGTATTTGCACAACAACAACGCTTGAAGAGTCCAAAAAGGTTGCTGATAGAGTGGAGCATCATATTGAGGACTCTCCAAATCGCCAAATAGAGGCTATAAGATACTACAATCTAAGAGGTCAACAGATTTCCTCTTTTGAAGGAGAACACATCGTAATACAACATATAACATATAAGGATGGCACATCGGCATCAAGGAAAACTACTGTTCGTCATAGTACCATCCCTTAAGTCATCTTTCTATAGTAAAGGTTGACAGTAACTATTCACCACCTCCCTGCATTCCTTGCGATAGGCTTTCACGGAGTTCGGTGCCAAGCAGGCTGCACGCGACATCATGTCGATGTCGTCCAAACCAAGAGCTATCAGGTAGCACATGGTGAGTTTGTTACGCTCCAACCCACTACCATCCAAAATTGCACTCATTCCAGGACTTTCGCTTTCGAGCAATACTCGCAACAAAGGTATATATTCTGACGAACGAATGTCGTACCTCGACTGATACTTCTCACCAAATTTCAGTTGTTGAAGCAAGTCTATAGCTACAGCATCCTGTCCATTCATTACAAAGTGTTCTATCAGTTGGTCTATCTGCCTTTGATGCTCCATTGCTGCCAACCTATCGCTCTTCTCCTTCAATTCTTTTTGCAAGTCTTTCAGTTCTTTCTTGTATTGATTAGCCATCTGCACAGAAGTACGGCTATCCTCTTTCAACTTCCGATAGTTTTCTTCTTGTGCATTCATACTTTCGCGCAAGAGTTTAATCTCATCCTTATGTTCATTCTTACTTTGTTGATACTCTTCCTTCAGTCTATTGATTGCATTGGTTTGATTAGTAACCACTCCCTTCAATCCACCCAGACTGACAACTGTTTCTCCAAGTTGTTGCTCTGTTTCAGCAAGTATCTGCTTCACATCGGCCAACTGTGACAGATTGTTTTGTTGTTCTTTATGATACCTCTTGCGTAGCCAACGAAAGGAGAGTACAGAAATAAACAGGAATAGCACTCCTACTGAACTCCACATCCATAGTTTGATCTGCCAATTCCGATTCTCGGCCTTTAATAATTGGTTCTCTTGCTTATGAGGTATAACAGCCACACGTGATGGTTGGCGACGCATAGCCAAGTCATTGTCATACTGACGATACAGGTCGTGATAATAAACCGCAGTATCCAACATTCCCAACTTACGATATATCTGATAAAGGCGTAAGTATCCGCCACATACTGTCAGGCTATCCCTGCTACCAAGTATCCTCTTGGCATAATCGAGAGCCGTGTCATACTCCTCCTTTTCGTAGTGGAGCGAAGCCAACGAGGAATAGAGGGTGTAGACATAAGTTGTATCTGTCATCCCAGTAGCACACTCGTACAACAGTCGTTCGGCTTCAGCGTATTCACCCCCTTCTTTCAGGAAAGTGGCATAGTTCTGTAGCAGAAGATAATAGTTTCTCGATCTAACTTCCTTTTCATCTGCATACGAAAGACCTTTTTCATAGTAATTGCGAGCACTGTCTTCCATACCCAATACTCCGTACAACATAGCTATTCTCCGATATGTAGATACTACGTAGTGAGCCGAATCGCCTCGAAGTTCATAGTGAAGTGTCTGTTTGAAATAGTCCAATGCCTCATCATACATCGCTTGATTGGAAAGTAACATTCCATATTGGTCAAAAAGCAATGCCTTGTATTGGTCGTCATCCACACTCTTGAATAAACGTTCACTTTCAGAAAATGCCTCTACAGCCTTCTCCACTCTATCATTTTGTTTATACAGAATACCTTTGTATAAGAGTGATTTTGCCAAACGACGTACATCATTGTGCCGACGAAAATAGTCCACCGCCACATTTACCAACGAATCATCTTCCAATGGCATACGATTCTTGTGCATGGCCTGTGTATAGAGCAAGGCATATCTGGCCTGTTGGTTATCAGTCATATCCTTTGGTGAATCAATCTGTTGCAAACACCAATAAGCACGCTTCGGGTCACTCTCCATGCACTCCTCAGCTTTTTCTATCCACAGTTCTTGTTCATCGGTACAACCTACCACCGACAACAATACAAATACAAGCGACGTGCACAAAATTATTTTCATATTACACTAAAGTTTGTTTAATGCAAAGTAACATATAATTTTGTAAAAGAGCAAAAACTATCCCTGTTCAACAAGCAATTTAGCCCTTAATTTTAAGTAAAATCGAGGGGTTGAGAGATACATTTGCACACATTATATCCCATACATACAACACTGCAAAAAGAATCATCCTGCTTAGTTTACAAAGAGTTAAAGAGTGGCAGAAACTGGCTCATCAAAAGCCTGAAAAAAATATTATCAAAAAAAGTGTTGACAGTTTGAAAAATACTCTCTACTTTTGCAGACACAAAACATTTCCTAATTATTATAATCATGAAAACAAGACATCTCTTTGGACTTTTGGTTTTGACCTTATGCACATTGGCTGCATGTTCCCTTATCAACACCGATGAGGAAGAACGTATAATCATTATGACTGATAAAGGTCTAAACATCGACGATGACAAGACTCATCAGAGACCTGACTCTTCCACCCCTACAACCCCTGGTAGCGGACAAGGTAGCGAACAGGGACAGCAAGGTGAGAGACCTGACACTATCATCAATCCCAACGACAAGGGAGAGATTGAACCTCCTGTCCAAGCAATGAATACCTTATACGTTACAGACAACCTCCGACTTGAAAATGACAGCACAGCCATCGAACAACATATAGTGGTTCGCAAAGGAGGACGTTTAATAATAGCCAATGACAACTGCATCATGTACAACGATGCCACCATCACCATCGAGAACCATGGCACAATGATTGTCGACGGAGTCATCAGACAAGCAGACCTTACCATCAAATCTGGAGGAATATTGGACATCTACGATGACGGAGCCATCATTCTGAGAAGCAAAGAGAGTCTGCACCTTGAGCCGAATGCCATCATTTATTGCAACAGCAGCGGAATGACTAACGAAGGTTTGCATATCTTTGCTCCACCAACGGACCCGCTTGCTTCCAATTTTGTAAAAATTGACTCCTTGGAAATAGAAGATCTTAGACGTCTAAGACATTAACCCTTATTAAAAAATCATTAAAACCCACGTTGTTATGAAAAAGAATTTATTAGCCTTTCTTCTCTGCATCGTTGGCCTACATGGTGCGTATGCAACTGATTTCAGTGCAAGTTATGTATCCGAAACCGATACGGCTGAGCACATTACGTTGATACAATATCTTAAAGTTGACCCTTACAATCCTACTGAAAATGATGAAATCTTTTTAAGATCTCATTTGATGACAAATTCAAGCTACAAACAACAGATTAGATTCATAAGGGATACCATTCTCATAAACGGAAGTTTCAGTATTCTGGTCAATTCAGAGATGAAATACACCGTCATTACAGACTCGTTGGGAAAACTCCCTGCAGGAAGATACTTCGTTGAACATCACGTGGAGATGCTTGGCGACATGAATGAAGTAGTACAAGAGATGACGAAAAACCTACAATTCTCTGTGGAGAAGTTTGGTGTACAAGTGGTAGATACAAACCTCTTGGACACTGGTACAGTGGTTACTCCTGTCATTCCCAGCAAACCGACGGTCTATGTGCCTACCATCCATGAGGGAGACAATGTTACAGAATATCCCCACAACCCAGCCGTGGATGAGATGTTATCATCTGTAAAACCTGCACAACAGGAGTTCACCATGACCATCGAAGGAGATTATCTGCGCATCAAGGGTCTTTTGTTTGCCCGTGGTTACGACAAGCATTACATCCATTGTCAAATCATAGGCGACTCGGTACATCTGGAACGCTTCGACATGGATCCCGAGAGCACCGATATGCTACCTCACTATGTGGACATCCGTATACCAGGATTCACCGAGGATTATTATCATGTGACATTGGCCGAACAGAACGACGTTCCTTTATACAAACAATATATGGTGATGTCAAGGAGAGTGAAAAGGAATGTCAGCAATATTGAAACCTTTTCAAAAGAATCTCTCCACATCAAAGCTATAGGCTCTACCCTCCTCTGCACTTCCCCCAATGCCACAAAGTTGGAGGTCTACACCATGGATGCTGTAAAGTTAGGTGAAGCTAACTTTGCGAACGGTGAAGCCACGGTGAAAGTGGACAAAATCCCTGCCACGTACCTCTACATCGTGACCTACCCCAATGGTAGTCGCGAAAGTGGAAAGGCGATGGTAAAGTAGGAGCGATAGATTGATACTGAGCTCCAAATCAAACACAATAAAGGTACGTCCTATGATATACAGAGGACGTACCTTTTTATGTAAAAGGCTACACCTTTGATGGGGAGGAGCAAAGAATAATAGAGCCTCGTAAACCATTCACACCTAAGTCCAACTGGACAGCCCTTAAGCATGGCTAAACGTCTCTTAAGCGTAACGAAATAACGCTTAAGAGTAAAGTTGCTAATACTAAAGAGATAATTTGGTAATGCTTAAGAGATACCAAACTAATGCTTAAGAGATATTTTATACATCATAACTTATTAAAAATCAATATATTACCATAACGCAACAAGGATTTAACATTTTTTATTGGTGCATATTTCTAACATCATCGTTTTATATGAAAAGTGGATTTTAACACAAAACATAAAATATTCAATTCCTGAGCATTCACATATAAAAAAAACAACTATCTTTGCATCGTGAAAGAATACATAAAAACCATTAATCACATACTATTATGAAATGCTTTAAGTTTATAATCTTATGCACTCTCATTGGTACATTGTCGTGTACAAACCGTGCATACACAGAATCTCCGTATGAGACATACAAGAATGTTTTACTAACCAAATACGGCATTTCTTTTTCATTTCCCGAGGAGGTAGCGGAGCATTATCCACAGTTCAACAATCCGGAGACTCAACCCTCTATCGTCTTTAATGAACTTGATACAATCTTCGGGTTTCCTTTCTACACATTCGATGCCGTGGTTAAATTGTCTCCTGATGTATGTATTCTCATATCGAATTTAGATGAAAAAGCCTCCTTCAAATCACAAGAATTTTACATTAATGATTTCAACGTCACCCTCGACGACTTAAGGTCATCTTTTGAAGGTCTATTATTTTACAATTGCAACTTGCCTTGGGAAGGGTGGATCGACTACAAGGGTGAGGAGAAACGATTACGTGATGAATGCCGTGCAAATTATGTTCAGAGAAGTACCACGGATGCATGGATAAAGAAAAGTAATGCCGAGTTGGGTATTATTACAGAATTTCCAAACTACGAGAAAATAGGATTTCGTCGTACACTCGAGGAGCTATTTGAATATACTCCAATAGGTGCTCCCTATAATGCATGTTATGGTGTGGAATTGAGACGCTTGTACAATCCTGAATCGATTCAAATGCTCGTCTTTATCAATACGGACAAAGAGAAGGATGCAATGAAATGTATCGAAAGAATCTGTAGTTATGTAGCCTTTGACAATTCCCAGGTAGAAGAGTTGAAAAAGTAGAAAAGAAAAAAACACAAGGTGCATCGGCCATAGGGAAAGCTGATGCACCTTGTGTGTATAGGGGAAGTGTGGGGAGGGATGTTTTATTTCTTGAGTTCCAAACCTATCATCAGTCCATCGTATGACTTGGCAAGTTCGGCAAGAGATTGCAAACCTGTGTTGCCAGACATGGCGGCCATTCGCTGAGCAATGGCCAATAGCTTGTCGGCTTCGTAGAGGAGGCTGATGGTGTTGCCATTCTTCACTACATTGGGAGTCATGGTAGCAAGGCCCGACAGGTAAGTCATGGTGAGTTTCTTGTTCTCGGCATCGAGCAGATACTCTCCGTTCACGGGGAAGCCTGAGATGGTGGCTGTATAGGTATTGTCGCTATTGAAGACAAAATTGCAAGTACCTGTCTGAATGCCAACCTTGGCCAATGTCTCGTTCAACTTAGCCTCAATCTGAGCAGCAGCTACCTCACCACCGGCCTTCATCAGCAGGTTCTCAGTCTCGAACACGCAATCGGCGCTCTGGTAATTCCAAGTACCAACGAGATCCTTCTCGGTCAACTTGTTGGATGTGCCAAGCACAGTGCCCAACACGCTACCCAACAGAGATGCCAAGTCGGCCGACTCGCTACTGGTATCGGTGGTGGTGGTAGTAGTAGTGGTGGGGACCATGAGGTTGGTAGCCATGGTATTCAACAACGATGTACCAGTGGTGCCACATCCACTCAACAATGCAGTTGCCGCCAGGGCGGCCATAGTAATCTTAATCTTCTTCATGTTTTGTCTTTTATATAATTTTGAGTGCAAAAGTACGAAAGTTTATTGAATAAACCACGATTGAGGGGGGAAATATTAAAAAAGGTATAAAGTTGCACGGCAATGGGTGTTTTATAGTTAACTTTGCACAAGCAAAAACCCAATAGGAAGTTGAAGCGTTTCTTATAGAAACATAAGGTAAAAAAACATCATTTACAAAAGATATATACATAAATGTCGAACACACAATCGAAATTGCAGGGACTCAGCGAGGAAGAGGTCATCCGTAGTCGCGAACAACATGGCGAAAACTTGCTGACTCCACCTGAAAGGGAATCGATATGGAAACTTTATCTGGAGAAATTCAAAGACCCTGTCATCAAGGTGTTGCTCTTTGCGGCCGTGCTCTCGCTGGGCATTTCCATCATAGAGAATGAGTATGCCGAGACGATAGGCATCATCTTTGCCATACTGCTGGCCACGGGCATTGGTTTCTACTTCGAATACGATGCAGGGAAGAAATTTGACCTGCTGAGTGCCGTGGGCGAGGAGACACCAGTGAAGGTGATACGCGGAGGACAGGTGCACAGCATACCGCGCCGCGAAGTGGTGGTGGGCGACATCGTCATCATAGAAAATGGTGAGGAGATTCCGGCCGATGGAGAGTTGGTGGAGGCCACCTCGTTACAGATCAACGAATCGAGCCTGACGGGTGAACTGATGGTGGAGAAGACAACCAACCCCGATGACTTTGACCCCGAGGCGACATATCCCAGCAACCAGGTGATGCGCGGCACTACGGTGACGGACGGACACGGTATGATGCGTGTGACTCGCGTGGGCGACCACACCGAGATAGGTAAAGTTGCTCGCCAATCGACCGAGCAGAGCGAGGAGGAGACTCCGCTGAACAAGCAACTCACACGACTGGCCAACCTCATAGGTAAGGTAGGATTCACCATTGCAGGAGTCACCTTCGTGGTGTTTGTGGCACGCGACCTGTACACATGGTTTCAATTGCACGACACCGTACAGGGGTGGCACCAGTGGATGGAGGTGGCGCAAATCGTGCTGAAGTACTTCATGATGGCCGTCACCCTCATAGTGGTGTCAGTGCCCGAGGGACTCCCCATGAGTGTAACCCTGAGTCTGGCACTGAACATGCGCCGAATGCTGGCAACCAACAACCTGGTGCGCAAGATGCACGCGTGTGAAACAATGGGTGCCGTCACCGTCATCTGCACCGACAAGACGGGTACACTGACACAAAACAAGATGCAGGTGCACGAGATGCAGGTGACCTGCGACGAATCGCCCGTGAGAAGCAAACTGGCCGAAAACATGGCCATCAACAGCACAGCCTTCCTCGAACAAAAGGGTGAGGAGACAGTGCCCATAGGTAACCCCACAGAGGGTGCCTTACTCCTATGGCTACACCAGCAAGAGTACGATTACGAACTGATGCGCGAGGAGGCAAAGGTGATAGACCAACTCCCCTTCTCTACCGAACGGAAGTACATGGCAACGTTGGTGGAAAAGGATGGTAAACGGACATTATACATAAAAGGTGCACCAGAAATTATTCTCAGACACGCAAAATATTTTTTGTCCACAGGAGAAAAAACAGAGCCCATCGAAGGGTATCTTCCCATTGCCGAAGAACAACTGGCGACATATCAGAACAAGGCTATGCGCACACTGGGATTTGCCATGGCCGAGGTGGAGGCAAGTGCCGGCACCGATTGTGAAGCATTGGTAGAGGCTATGGACATCACCTTCCTGGGCATAGCCGCCATATCGGACCCCATACGCACCGATGTGCCCGATGCCGTGCGCAAGTGCCAAAATGCAGGCATAGGCATCAAGATGGTGACAGGTGACACCCCAGGCACAGCCACCGAGATAGCCCGCCAAATAGGACTATGGACCGAAGAGGACACGGAGGCGAACCGTATCACAGGTGTGGAGTTTGCCGCACTGACCGACGAGGAGGCGCTCGAACGTGTGAAGGGATTGAAGATAATGTCGCGCGCACGACCCACCGACAAACAACGCCTGGTACAACTATTGCAACAACATGGAGCGGTAGTGGCCGTTACAGGCGATGGTACAAACGATGCTCCAGCACTGAACCACGCACAAGTGGGACTCTCCATGGGTACTGGCACATCGGTGGCCAAGGAGGCAAGCGACATCACCCTGCTCGACGACTCGTTCAACAGCATAGGCACGGCCGTGATGTGGGGACGTTCGCTGTACAAGAACATACAACGCTTCATCGCCTTCCAGCTGACCATCAACGTGGTGGCACTGGCCATCGTACTATTAGGTGCCGTGATGGGTACATCCATCCCCCTGACCGTGACTCAGATGTTGTGGATAAACCTCATCATGGATACCTTTGCCGCTATGGCACTGGCCTCCATTCCACCGAGCGAGAGTGTCATGAAGGAGAAACCGCGCAAGAGCACCGACTTCATCATCACCCCCACCATGTATCGCAACATTGGGGGAATGGGCTTGCTCTTTGTGGCCATACTCGTAGGACTATACCTCTACATGAACACGCACAATATGCTCGACTTGAAGGGGCTTACTGTATTCTTCACCATCTTCGTGATGATGCAGTTCTGGAACCTCTTCAACGCCCGCGTATTGGGCACCTATGACTCTGCATTCAAGGGCTTCAGAAAGTCGTACACACTATGGATAGTGGCGGGCATCATCCTGGTTGGGCAATTCATCATCGTACAATGGGGTGGCGAAGTCTTCCGCACTACTCCACTCGACTGGCAAACGTGGCTGACCATCATAGCCACCACATCACCCATCCTATGGATAGGTGAAATCTATCGCGCCATCAAACGGAAATAAGTAAGAAGGTGAAGGTGCCCAAAGTGAAAAGGGCAAGCGTAACAAAGAATATAGGCACGAGGATTCATGCATTTTCTTCTTGAACAAACACTTTCAAAGGAAAAAAAGGATGCCTGAAACCTCGTGCCTAATGTGTATTCTTTTGATGTGATTACCAGAACTTGTTATTCTCCTCGCTATACTCGAAGCCTACGGATGCAAGTGTGGCAAGGAGTTCGTCCTTATCGATGTCCATATCCTGGCACAACGCATCGAGCGAAGGGTATTGGTCGCGCAACTTCATGTTGATGAAACTGAAGAGCATCATGGGGTCGGTAGGTATCATACAGCAGAAATGATTTTTCCCCCTCTTTCCCACATATAAATGTGGAGAGAGGATGTGTGAATAGTTCTCCAAAAAAAAACTTTATCAGAATGAAACAAGGCGAGTGCCATCGGGTTGCTCTTCGATGGTGACACGCACGGCATCCTCGGGAAGGAGTTCCTCAATCAATTCGGGCCACTCGATGAAGCAGAGGGCTCCGCTATAGAGATAGTCCTCGTAACCCATGTCGTAAACCTCCTCGAGACGCTTGATGCGATAGAAATCGAAGTGGTAGATGAGTTCGCCTGTCTCATCGGCTCTGTACTCGTTAACAATGGCAAAGGTGGGCGAATTGATGACATCCGACACACCCAACTCCTCGCAGATAGCCTTGACAAAGGTGGTCTTACCGGCTCCCATCTTGCCATAGAAGGCGAAGACAGTATTTTCCTCCATCGCTGATACAAACTGGCGAGCAGCCTCGTGGATATTTTCCAATGAATCTATTCTTATTTCCATAATTTATATATAAAAGAGTTGTGGGTTTAGGGCTACACATGAGGTCAAGGAGGATGCACGTCGGATAGGAATCTATCACACCCCGAACCACCTACGGACACTCAACAAAAGCCTTACACCGTGTATATATTATCTTTTCTTCGGTTGCATGGTGATGAGGGGGATGAGCATCTCCTCCATGGATATACCTCCGTGTTGGAAAGTGTCCTTGTAATAGGAGACGTAGTAGTTGTAATTGTTGGGATAGGCAAAGAAGTCTTCGCCCGTGGCAAAGATGTAGGTGGTGCTGATGTTGGGCGAAGGCAGATGCACCTTAGTGGGCTCCTTGATTTCAAAGACATCCTTGAGGTTGTAACTGAGATTCTTGCCCAACTTATAACGCAAATTGGAATTGACATTTCGATCGCCCAATACCTTCACGGGCTTGTCCACACGAATGCTTCCGTGGTCGGTGGTGATGACTACGGTATAGTCACTATCGGCCAACAATTTCAACAACTCGCGTATGGGGGAATGGCGAAACCACGAAAGAGTGACGCTACGATAGGCGGCCTCGTCCTTGACCAACTCGCGAACGGTCTTACTCTCGGTGCGAGCATGGCTGAGCATGTCGATGAAATTTATTACCACGACATTGAGATCATATCGGCTGAATTGTGCAAACTGGTGAACGAGTTTCTCCGCACCTTGCGAATCGTTGACCTTGTGATATGAAAAGGAATCCTTTCGACGAAAACGATCCAACTGAGTCTGTATAAGTGGGGCTTCATTGATGTTTTTACCCTCGTCCTCATCCTCGTCGACCCACAGGTCGGGAAACATCTGAGCAATCTTGTTAGGCATCAATCCGCTAAAAATGGCATTGCGTGCATACTGAGTGGCCGTGGGAAGGATGCTGAGGTACAACTCCTCGTCGATAGAAAAACCTTGTCCCAACTCGACACTCAACTGACGCCATTGGTCGTAGCGGAAATTGTCCAATACCAACAGGAAGACCTTCTCGCCCTTGTCCAAGAGAGGAAAGACTTTGTTCTTGAATAAGTCAGGACTCATCAACGGACGACTATCGGAAGGGGCTGATACCCATTGGTGATAGTTCTTCTTTACGAACTTCGCAAATCCATTGTTGGCCTCGGTCTTCTGCATCTTCAACATCTCGGTCATGGTGCTATCGGCTTCGGATAGCTGAAGTTCCCACAATACCAACTGGCGATAGACCTCCACCCACTCTTCGTACGAGGAGGCATCATTTATCAACATACCCAACTTGGCAAAACTTTGCTGATAGTTAGAGTCGGTCTTTTCCGTAAGAATGTCGCGTTGGTGAATATTTTTCTTGAGTGTCATCAATATCTGACTGGGATTGACGGGTTTGATGAGAAAATCGGCAATCTTTCCTCCTATTGCCTGATCCATGATGTTCTCCTCCTCGCTCTTGGTCACCATCACCACAGGTACCGATGGCATCAACTCCTTCACCCTCGATAATGTCTCCAACCCACTGAGGCCAGGCATATTCTCATCGAGCATGATCAAGTCAAACGTATACTTCCGACACAAGTCCAATGCGTCCTGACCATTGGTGACGGTCATCACCTCATACCCCTTGCTTTCCAAAAAGAGCACGTGCGGACGGAGCAAATCCATTTCGTCATCGGCCCAAAGTAACAATCCGTTTTTCATCGTTCACACTTTTATCAAAAAAACATTCACACACACTCTCCCAATGTTCAATCTTGCACTTCCTCCCACTCTTCTTCCAACTTCTCGGCCTCATCGGCATTCAATATGCGCGGCACATCGAACTGATAGCCATCTATCTCGGGCGAAGGCAATCCGCCAAAGTGTTGGTCGTAGAATTGCTGATAATCATCAAAACTATAGTATCTCTGCAAAAGTTCATAGTTTGACTTCGAAATGAGCACCACGCGCAATCCCTCGAGGCGTTGGCTCAAACGTTCATCGGAAAACAGGCGCTTCATGTACTGATAGCACTCGGCATAATTCATAAATTCGCTCACCTGCATCATGCCAACGCCATTGTTCGACACAAACTGAATGTCGAAATTGCGCACCATGAAGTTAGAGAAATTATAGCGAGCAATCTCAAACAGAAGTTGATTCTCGTTCACTACACCTTCCTCATAAGCAAGTATAAACAGATAGGGATCGGAAGACTCGCTTGTAAACGAAGGAACTGAGCCTACGGCCAGTGAGTCTCCATTCAAACTTCCCTGACGACGTGTCCATATAGATCCTACGGAGAAACTTCCTGATTGCAACAAACGTCCCTCTTGCACTCCCTTCAGAATCAATCCTGCCATCTCGGTAATCTCATTCTCGGGGTATTTTTCAACAATGGCCTTCAAGTTATCGAGGAAACCTTGCTGATTTTCACTCTCGAGTTGTCCCATTGCGTGTAAGAACATGAACTTGGGACGATGCTTACCCAAGGGATACTTGGTGGAGGCATACTCGGCATTGGAAGCTACCGTCTGATAATCGCCCTGAAGGTATGCCGCATAGGTGGAGGCGTACAACGAGTCCTCCAAATGCTTGCCATATCGGGCATTGGTCGCATAATCGGGATCGGAAAGCATCACGGTATAGTCACCCATGGGGAAATTGCTCTTCAAACTATCGAGATAGGTCGAGGCCTTGTCCTGTTTTCCCCATCGCGAGTACATCAGGTAGAGGTTGTAGTACACCTCCTCCATCTGCTGATAATCGGGGAACTGGGTGAGCAAACGATTGAATGTCCCCTCAGCCAACGAGAAGTCTTCGAGCAGATCCTTATATATCAATCCACAATGGTACAACCCATCGGAGAGTAACAGGTTACTCTCGGCCATAGCCTCCTCGGTCAATGGGATTTGCTGAATGTAGAATTGGGGATTCTTGTTGTCGGTCACCAACGTGTCGGGCATGACACTACCCAAGGCCATCGTGTCGTTGGCAAGGGAATCGCTCACGGCCATCAGACTATCCTCGGCCTCGTAATCGAATGCAGCAAACTCGTCGGTATTCACCACCGTCTTGTTCTTGCGACGCCAGTTATCCTCCAACTTGCGACGTCCCCATTTTCGTTGGAAGTCACTCTTTCCCTGAGTTATCAATTGTTGGTTATAGAAGTACCACGAACGGTCGCCACCTGCATTGGTGGCAGGCGCACGAGACGCAGGACTATTGTTTGGAAGGTTCGACAAGGCTTCCTCACGAGCAGCCATTCGTTCGGCCATCTCGGCCTCTTCCTGAGCCTTCTTTTCCTCCTCCTTTACACGTTCGATAATCTGCTCGATGATGACCATACGCTCCTCTTCAGACATGGAAGCCAGGCGTTGCAAACTATCCTGAAGTTCTACGGTTTGGGCGTGTTCAACCAACTCGTCGAGCACCTCTGAACGACGACTTACAACCTTGTACTCGTCCGACTCCTTGTCCTCGAGCAAGCCTATTACCTCGGCATAGCATCGTTGCGCATTGGTATAGTCGGTTCTTTCCCAATAAAGGTCTCCCAGACGAAGAAGCAAAACACCCTTTTCCACACCTCCACGCGTGCTCTTCTCGGCACCCTCCTCGTATTGCTTGATAGCCGTGAGGGTGTCCCTCTTTGCCAAATACATGTTTCCTATGGCGTAGTGCACTTGGTCGAGGTACTCCTTATTCTTCGGACTACGAGCCATAGCCTTCAGTTGCTTGATGGTGCGATCACTCTCCTTTTCCGAGGCTACCTCCGTCTGCTTGATACGTGCATTGAACTCCAATTCATAGGGAGGATTGGCCTTTATCACCTTGGAAAATGCCTTGTAGGCCATCTCATTGTTTCCTACATGCTGATACACCTGACCCAACAGGAAGTAATGACGGGTGCGTTGAGTACCTGCCTTTTCCCTTTTGATAGCCTGCTCGAGGTATGGCAATGCCTCGGCAAGACGTCCCTGATGCAAGAGGTAATTGGTGTACGTAGCATTGAGTTCACCCTCCAACATCTGGGGCATACTATCACGAGACATCTTGTTCAACACGTCTTCCGCATCGTAGTACCACTCCAACTCGGTGTAGCAACGAGCCATCCACATACGAGCCTCGGCAACCTTGTCGGGGTCATTGACATACAGACGATTGATGTACGAAAAAGTAGATGCGGCTTCCAGGAATTCGCCCTTCTGAAACTGTGCCTTTGCCATCAAGAACCAGGCGTGGTGGAGGAAGGGGTTGTACTCCTTCTGAGCATACCATTTTATGAGTTTCTCCGTTTTCTTTTCGCCTGCTTTTCGCTTGGGTTTCTTCTTGATGGAGTGTTGCTTGATGGCTTTTTGCGATTTTTCTATAGCCTTATCAAAGTTTCCGCGTCCACTTCCTACAGTCTTCTTATTGCCGATGGGGTAATATGGGAGTACCTCCATGTAGTTATCTTTGTTGGCATTTTCTATGGCCAGCAATCCTTCCTTGTAGGCCTCGTGTCCGTTGTAGTACGTATTGTATCGAGCCGTAAAAGCGTGCCAACGACGTGAGTTGGCGGTGTTCTTCTTAGTAGAACATCCCCCAGCAACCATCGCCATCAACAGCGCTATTACTATGTATAAATATTTCTTTCTCACCTCTATCAGTTTATGCAGGAGGAGTACACGTAGGAGACTCCCCTTAAACACTATAAACTACTTGAGTGCCTTTTTATTGTATAAATGTAGGTACTGAATGTAAAAATCAATGCATCCTGCGCTCTCCAACAATCAGGAAAACCTCGTCCTTCAATTCGTCAGGCAATTCGATGGCACGCAATTGCAGGCTACGCACCCATCCAGCCACCTCCACCTCCTGCATGGTGTAGAGCACGTCGCGGAATTGCTCCACCTGCTCGGGTGTGTATTCATGCGAACCCATGCCTCGGTAGGCATCCAGCTCTTCGTCGTCGTAGTACTCTATCTGCTTGCTCACGGCGGCCAGCAAGCTCTCCTTCTCGCACGTCTGATGCTGACCGCAACATTCCATATCCTCTATCTGCTGGATGTCGGGAAACTTGTCCAACTCGCCTCGCTCAATCTTTTTACGTATCGAGCGATTGCGCAAGGCTCCTAACCCCAATGCCACAATCACCAACACTACAAGGCTGGCTACTAATATTACTATCATCCGCTCTTATTTATTGCTCTTTAATGATGAAACCTGCTTTTTGTAAATCCTCCCAATAACGGGGATAGGACTTGCTTACCACCTGCGGATTGCGCACACACAACTCGCCCAACACCATACAAGCGGGTGCAAAAGCCATTGCCATGCGATGGTCCTCGTAAGTATCGATGACCGCATCCTCCTCGGGTTGACAACGCTCGCCCGTCCACTCCAACACACGGTCATCCTCCTCGCAAAGGACGTAGCCCAACTTGCCCAATTCGCGGATAAGGGCAGCCATGCGGTCCGTCTCCTTTATCTTCAAACTCTGCAAACCTGTGAAACGGAAGGGGACATTCAGCATACAACATGTCACCACAAACGTCTGCGCCAAGTCGGGCTGATTGATGAAGTCATACTCCATACGCTCTGCCAATCGACCATTCTTGCGCAATGTCACACGGTGGGTACATTCGTCGTAGTGAGTCGATACGCCCAATTGCTCGAACAAGCGAGCCACGGCACTATCCCCCTGGTAACTACGAGCATACAGGTTGGGCAACACCACCTCAGCATTCGCGTCGGAGGTCAAAGCCACCATCTCATACCAATACGATGCCGCACTCCAGTCGCTCTCCACCGTGAAGGGGATAGGGTTGTATGGGATGGGACTTACCTTGATTTCGTCATCGGCCACCCAATCGGCCTCCGCACCGAAGTCGCGCATCAGTTGCAGGGTAAGGTTAATATATGGACGCGAAATGACCTCTCCCTCCAAGTGCAGTGTCAACCCACTCTTCAGCATAGGACCTATCATCAACAAGGCCGAGATGTATTGCGAACTGACATTTCCCAACAATGTCACCCTCTCCTTCTCCAAGGCTCCACCCTTTACCAACAAGGGAGGGAAGCCCTCGTTTTCGGCATACTCCACCCGTGCGCCCAACTGACGCAACGCATCCACCAACACCTTGATTGGGCGTTGTCTCATACGCTCGGTACCTGTCATGGTCTTCGTACACCCCTCCACCGTTGCGAAGTAAGCCGTCAGGAAACGCATGGCCGTACCAGCAGCCATGATGTCCACCACTGGATTATCCTCCGTCAAGGCTCTCACCATCACACGCGTATCGTCGCAATCCGACACATTCTCGGGCATACATACCGACCCGCTCAGCGCATTGATGACAAGCACCCTGTTACTAATACTCTTGGACGATGGCAACGCTATGGTAGTGTGCACTCCCCTCGGAGGTGTCAATGTTATCTGCATTTTTATATTATCTGTGGCACTAATAGCACCTGCTTTTTCAATTTCCGTAAAACCTCTCTATTATTACTTCGCAAATTTAGGAATAAATCCCCTAAAATAGCCACTCATTGACGAAAAAGTAGTCAAAAACGGGTACTTTTTCATCTTTTTACAAAAAAAATGCCCGAAATGTTTGCAGATTCCAAAATAAGCCGTACCTTTGCAGCGCTTTTAGAGAAAAGCCCAATCGGGATGTAGCTCAGTCCGGTTAGAGTACGCGTCTGGGGGGCGTGTGGTCGCTGGTTCGAATCCAGTCATCCCGACCGATGTAAAGCACTGATAATCGAAAGGTTATCGGTGCTTTTTTCGTTATAGTGAGCCCATAAAATGAGTCCTTGATTTAAGTACTTTGTTTAAACTGAGGTTTAAACCAGATTTTTATGGAAAATACAATTCTCTTAATTTCTTACACCCACTAGTAATAATTCTCACATTTCTGTTTTATCTCTATTTCATCAGAGGAGAAAGCTTCGTAACGGGCACTTTTCTGCATATTTATGCAATACGAAGATAAGGGAATGAGGCAAGACATAAAGTGGTTAGCGGCTAACC
>JAFZDY010000043.1 GCA_017560945.1 Bacteroidaceae bacterium
TATTCTGGAGGATCCGAGATCTCAAAACTTCGTGGAAAGACACGCATCGGTTCTTGACTCGTCATTCCAGACGGTGAAAATGTCTGATACTATGCGCCGTAGGCTCACGCGCTCCAACTACATCTTCTCCGGAATGAAGACATTCCACGAGCTCAACGAGGCATTCCCTTCATTGCTCGATGAGAACGGCAATCGAAAGTCCTTCGAACGCTTTTTGAATGATGTTCGTAAAATCGACAAGACCTACAACAGCAACTACTTGCGGGCGGAATACAACTTCGTTCAAACTTCGGCTCAAATGGCTGCCAAATGGGAGGAATTTATGGAGGATGGTGACCGTTATAATCTCCAATACAGAACGGCCAATGATGGTAAGGTGCGCCCGGAACACGCCGCGATGCACGGCATCACATTGCCGATGTCAGACCCATTCTGGGAAGAGTTCTACCCACCAAACGGTTGGAACTGCCGTTGTAATGTCGTTCAAGTACGAAAGTCAAAGTACCCTACTACTGACCACGAGGAGGCGATGGCTCTCGGAGAACTCGCCACAGGCAAGGATACAAAGAGAATGTTCAGGTTCAATCCGGGCAAGGAGGAGAAGTGTGTGCCGGACTATAATCCGTACACCATCAGCCGATGCCGGGACTGCGATATTGCAAAAGGGGAATTGAAGTTGGCCCGTTCATTCATTGACGACAATCAACTATGCCAGGTTTGCAGATTCCTCCATAATATGACAGGGGAAGAACTTGGGCGACGGTTGAACAAGCAAGAAAGAAAAGAAATACAGGAGGCAACATTAGCATGGGCAAACAAACATCTTCCTAAAACTACTATGCCGGACGGTACCCAAGGTGCACGCCTTACAATGAAGACCGCAGACGGTTATGAACTGCATATTGGTAAAAAGTTTTTCACTGAAACTTATTCAAAGTGCAAGAATAGCCGAAGGGTTGCAGAAACAATGGAAATGGCTACTCATATTGGAGAATGGATTACAGAGGCTACACATCAGCGTACAGAAGTTGGTCGTCACCATGACTTCAATTTTGAGGTATTCACTGTACCTTTCAAGGGGAAGACTATTGAATTTAAGGCTAAATGCACAGAGGGATTAATTGTATATCTTATGAGAATACTATAAAAAGAAAAAGATTTATGAACCTTCCGAAGCCTGCACTCTTACGAGCCGACATGTGAAACGCTACATAAATCTTTTGTGCAAAGGTAACAATAATTTTTCTAATTCAACACAATATATGAAGAAAATTCTATCCTTCCTAAAAGGAAGTAACCGCTACAAGTACTTAATAGGTGGTATTTTGATAGGCTTGCTGTCAATGCATGCCTGGACTGCCATCTATTCGACAATGACTACAGCATCATGCCTTGAACTGAAGGACAAACTGAAGGGCTATTATTGGGACTGGATCGATTGGTTGCTTATGGTTGGTGGCGGTGGAATAGCTGCCATATTCTGGTTACTCATGTAACCCACATAAAAGGGGGAAAGAAAAAGCCCCCGGCCTGTTAATCAGTCGTCTCACTTACTTATTAACACAACTACCATTCCTGGCACGACCGGGGGCGTATGCCCTCTGTCACCAAGAATGGTAATTTTTTATGTGTGTGCCGAAGCACATAAATAAGTGAGACGGTGCAAAGATAATAATTTTTTGGCTAATGAAAGTAATTGAGATACTAAACTTGAATAAAGAACTACTGAAAAAGTTCCAAACAGCAGGCATAAGACTGGACGATGTGCAATATATCGACCTTTTTAACGAGTACCGGACACTACTCTCTCAAGGTGAAAAAGTGTCCTACATTGTGGCTGTTCTCTCCACCAAATACCAAGTGAGCGAACGCAAGGTGTATGACTTGATACGACGCTTCAAATCCGACTGCAATCTATCTGCAGTGTAATCTCATCGGCAAAGGGATTCCCATCGGAATTGCCATACTACCTTTGTCCGTAATTTCAAAAGTACGGCTATGAACAAGTATCATCAAATACTGAACAAAGTGCTTGCCAATGGTAAGACACAAAAGAACAAGAAGGGTAATATCCGCTACTTGCTCAATGAACAACTGTCATTAACCCCTGCCGACCTGCTTGACATCTTCGAGGGACATGGTATCGCACGCAAGAAACTCCGTTCAGAACTTCAGCTATTCATGCAAGGCGAACGGAACGTAGAAAAGTATCGCGATGCCGGTATCAACTGGTGGGACTACTGCGGTTCTATTCTCGTAAACTCTTATCCTACCTATTTTGAGAAGCTGCCACCCCTCATTGAAAAAATCAATAGAGAGAAACGAAGCAGCAAAAACTATGTGCTGTTTCTCGGTGCGACCAATGCCGAAAGCAACCAAGCCCCTTGCCTAAGTCTGGTACAATTCCAAATCGAAAATGAAGAACTGGTAATATCTGCATATCAGCGAAGCTCCGATGCCAATCTCGGACTCCCTGCTGACATCTATCACCTCTACCTTATGGCTCGACAGATAGACTTACCTTTGAAATCAATAACACTGTTCCTTGGTAATGTTCACATCTACCAAAACAACATAGAGAAAACCGAGTCGCTGCTGGGAGGCAACGACAATGTAAAATTTGAATTAAACACATAAATGAGAAAACATTATCTGTCTGCCCCACTGCCATTCGTGGGGCAAAAGCGTATGTTCGCACGCGAATTTATCAAGGTTCTTGAGCAATATCCCGAAGACACCGTTTTTGTGGATCTGTTCGGTGGCTCGGGCTTGTTGTCCCACATCACCAAGTGCCAAAAGCCGAATGCCACTGTCGTATATAACGACTTCGATAACTACCGCTTTCGTTTGGAGAACATACCCCGAACCAATGTTCTACTCGCTGACCTGCGTGCCATCGTAGGAGATATGCCGAAACACAGCTGCATTAAAGGAGAAAAGCGAGACCGCATATTTGCCCGGTTAGAGCAAGAAGAACGGGAACATGGCTACATTGACTATATCACCATATCTTCAGCCTTGATGTTCAGTATGAAGTACAAATTGAGCATTCCCGAAATGAAGAAGGAGGCTCTTTACAATAATATTCGTAAAGCGGACTATCCACCTGTAACGGACTACCTCGAAGGCATCACCGTTGTTTCGCGTGATTACAAGGAGGTATTCGCACAATACAAGGACATCCCGAATGTGGTGTTCTTGGTGGACCCGCCTTATTTGAGTACCGAAGTAGGCACTTACAGTATGTACTGGAAACTTGCCGATTACCTCGATGTGCTCACCATCCTGTCCGGGCATCAGTTCATTTATTTTACATCGAACAAGTCATCCATCATTGAGCTTTGCGACTGGCTCGGTAAGAACCCGACAGTAGGCAATCCGTTCAAGAACTGCGATAAGGTAGAATTCAACGCTACGATGAACTACAATGCCCATTATACGGACATGATGTATTACACCCACTTCCATAAGGAGGAAAAGAAAGCCGCCTAACGGCGTTTTATTGCCCTTCTAACGCCATAAAAATAGCGTCCAAAGCAAGTAGCCAAGGACGCTATTTTCGTGTGGATATGGACTAAATATGCCGCACACATCGCAATTTATAAACCTCGACGCTTTCCACAATCTCCTCGTGGTCGTGATTCGTGTAGGTTTCCGCCAGGTGGAGGGCGTGGAACTTCTCTCCAGCAAGCCCATCGATGACCTTCTGTATCTTCTCTGAATAGTCGAATACTGCCAACGCCTCTTCCTGGTCTGAACTGCCATCTGCAGCAGAACCTTTCCAGTCGGTCACGATGTGAAGCTTCACAAGTCCGGTGCCACGCTGGGTCTTGCCTCCTGCAGTCTGCTCCCAGGTTATCGGACAAATCTCGATAAATACTGCAGGGCGTTCCCAAGCCTCCTCCTGTTCGATGAACTCCACGTTGCGGTTCCACAGATCTATGTGCTTAATCTCTCCATCACCTATGCTTCTCAACTTCTCGCACAGGGCTTTGTATAATTCTGTTCTCATACCTTGAAATCGTGATTGAAATACTCTGTCAAATTCTCTTCTATAATCTCACGCACCGACTGCTCAACCTCAGGGGAGTAGCCCAAGAACCGGCGGCGAGGAATATTGATTGTGCTGCCGACCTTCATCAAAGCCATGTGCTTCCAGAACTCGGCTTCTGTACTCAATTGGCGATTCCGTTTATCGTTTCTTCGCTCCCCGTTCTTTTTTCGCCCGAATGAGCCTGTGGTAGAGTAA
>JAFZDY010000044.1 GCA_017560945.1 Bacteroidaceae bacterium
CATAATATCGTTACTTATCTGATATTTAAGTGACTTTTTCATCTTTGTGACATAGATTACGCCTCTTTGGGATAGCTCTTCAAACTTTTCGTAATCAATATAAGCTCTATCCATGGCTATTATGTCTCCTTTGCTCAGATGAGACGGTTTTAGCATAAACGAATCTTTGTTGCAGCTGATGTAAACTTGATGTCAGATGGAACGCCCTCGTTGGCATGTATAACTGTGTGAACTTTTATTCCACCTTTCTTCTTGCCTGTTTTGGGATGGCGACCAACGCCCTTGAATAGAAGATTAGAGAATAATGTAATGGTGGTGGGATCTGTTATTTGCAGTTTATTCATCCATTTGTGGGACTTATGATTTCGACTGTCCGATATAAGTTCATGACGATAGCGTGCATATAAATCGCGATATACAGCCTCAAAAATAGCCTCACGACGACGTTTATTTGCATCTGCGAGTGTGCTACGACGTTATTCCTATATGAGGCAACTTGTTAGTGTCTGCAAGCAGAGAGGTGCTTATCTCTCGCAAAGAACAAATCGTTTGATGACAGCATACAGCATAACGACTAAGTGAATCCACGCATTAAACCGTTTTGTATAGCGTTCACCACCATTTTTACGGCTAATTTGAAGATTTTTATCCTTATCCAACAATTTTATTAACTGATTATACATCGGCTGTCCGATAAAATGTGTACTTTTGCTCATGGTTATTGTGTTTGTGCAAAAGCAAAATAACCAAAAAGGACTGATTCCTGCAATATAGAATCAGTCCTAATTTTTTATTCACTTAAAAAAGTTTTATCGGACAGCAATAATAAAACAATATCCGTAAAGCCTGTGTTAGGGCTATACGGATTTTTTGCATACAACTATTCTTTTGTTTATATAGTCAGTAATGTCGTTAACAAGATGATATCACATCTCTTAAAATTTCTTTCCTGTTACGATAGAAGCCATCGTTAGGAAGATAATTTTGAAATCATAACCAAGTGAACGATTTGTTAAATATTCTAAATCCATACGTAGACGTTCGAGCATTTTCTCCATTGTATCCGTATATCCGTTGTAGAGGGTGGCAGGAGAGAATATACCAGGACGCATTAAATAGACGTATTGATAATCGGAGTTTTGCTCCATAATCTTTTCTGCAAAATAAGAACGCTCAGGACGAGGGCCTACTAAGGACATGTCGCCAATAAAAATGTTCCATAGTTGGGGTAATTCGTCTAAATGGTGGTCTCTGAGAAAACGGCCGACCTTGGTTAAACGGTCATCCTTTTCCTGACAAAGTTGGGGAACTCCGTTGTCTTCAGATTCAATAATCATAGAACGGAACTTGTAAATGGTGAAGAGTTCCCCTTTGTAACCCACACGTTCTTGAGAGAAAATGGGCTTTCCTCCGTCTTCGATTTTGATAGCCAACCAAATAATTAGATAGAAAGGGAAGAGAAACAGCATTCCCAAAAATGAAATAAGAATGTCAATTAGACGTTTTACACAACGTGCCAATGGCGACATAGCATCTTTATACATAGTAGTAGTTCTTACAAATAAGATTCTTGTTATTACTATTAACTGATATTTCTTAAATTTATTATATGAAATCTTTCTTTTTTTAGAATTTCTTGAAAGTGAGTTCTCGTTGATTCGAACGTAGTATCATTTCGTTCGTATTTAGCCTTTTTATTGCATAGCGAGAGGTGAGCCCATCGAGATAAAAAGGAGCAAGGCTTTTGGAAGTTCCAACTATGCCTTCGTTCTGAAATATACGAAAGTTGTGTAATATTAGGGAGTCTCTTGTATGGATGAAACGTCCTATGTGTGTTTCGTATATTTCTCTACTTTCACTTCCATAAAGTCTTTTCACTGTGATGAGTTCTTGTTGTATGGAGTAATAAATACATTGTTCTTTGACGGATGTAATGGTTCCCTCTGGTAAATCCTCAACCATACGGAGATGCCACATACCATCAAGGTCGCCATTTATGTCCATTTTTCCACATGAATAGATGAAAGATGGTAGGCATCCTACCATAAAAACATATATTATTTTTTTCATTTAATTGAATTGCTTTATTGATTTTTAAGGTAATTGTCCGATTTTACTCACGGTAAGCATTCCACCATAATTGTTTCCTATAATGGTTGTACCATGGTCGTATCCTATAGAACCTTTAATTTGCCATCCTTTCATTTGGGATGGATTATATGCTACTTCCAATATTGCCGAAATCTGTTCCTCAGTATCGATTAGAGGCATGTAGTAGCTACCCCAATGTTTGCTAAAGGATATCATCAAGCGGTAGTCAATTTCTCTTGTAGGGGAACCGCAAAACCCAAAGTGATGGGTTTGCACGCGGTTATAGTAAAAGTTTATCTTTCCTGTAATATCATTAATAAAATTGGGATGATTGAATGTGTTATAAATGGGCGAAAGAATGAAAGGTGAACCTATTCCCATTCCCCAATGTTGCCATCCTGGATAGAGTAGATGATTGTAATAATTATCGACAGCACTGACTTGATCAGGTATTTCTGGGGTGTGGTCGTGATAAACGGCTCCTGCCTGATCTTTGCTATTCATGTATTCGTAGAGGAATGTGTGTACTAATGGGTTTTTCGGAAAGGTTACTTCTATTCCATACAATCCATCTTCCCATCCATATTCAAAAAACATCATAGAATGATCATCGAACATGTGTTCGTAGTAAGCGCGTATATTCCAATCCTCTGGAGCATATGTAAGTGTAAAATGCCAACTTCCAATATGATTGCCTGAAGCATTGGCATAGCTTTCACCATCGGAAGTTTCTCCATCGGTAGCATCTCCCCCCATTGGGATGAGTGCTTCAAAGAATTCTTTGAACCCGCTTCCTATTTTGAAATCATTGGTCTGTATGTTTTGTCGTCCCCATGTGACGTTGTATGCATGTCCTCCAAATTGATTAGCCATTTCCAAAGCTCCTTCAAAATATAGGGGGAATGTCTTTTCGTTTCCTATTTTCATGTATCCGGCTTTCACATGATGCAGTGCATTTAATGTGTATCGTTTACCTGTTGCTACAAATTCCTGTTGCCAATTGTTGTCGGTGTACATTCCATATCCAAGGAAACCTTTGATGTGTACCCAATCATTTGTACCTGGAATGGTGACGTATTCTGGAAGTTCAAAACGTACCTGAGGCACGGGGCGTGCGTTGGTGCCAAAGATGAGGCCGCCACTACTAAGAAGAGGATTTTTTAAGGCAGAGGGACGCTCTTTGCTACCAATGCTCAGTTGCATACCCTTCCAAGCAATGTCGTAATAGGCTTGCTGAACAATAAACGAAGATGTGTGATTATATGCCCCTGCTAATTCAATACCAAAGCCATGTTGCCAGTTACGATGGCTATCCTCCTTGGTAGAACGGAAGAGGCCTGCTTTCAGATAACCGCTATTGGCCTCGGTTGAGAAAAGACCGTGTCTGTTGGCTGTAAACCAAAAAGGTGCAAAGTTTTCACCATTGCTCCATGCTACGGAACTTTCAATATTGTATGTGATGCCTTTGTGTATGGACTGTCCAAAGATGTGGGTACAACATATAAGCAGACATACCAAACAAAATGTGTGTTTCATATATATTCTTTCGTTTATATCGGTGTGCAAAGATATGAATATTCCCTAATATATACACAAAAAACGAGCGCGGATTACATGGATTACACGGTTTTTTATGAATTTATCCGTGTCGTCCGCGTAACCCGCGCCGAATATAATTGTTATCTAACTATCTTATCCCTTGATCGCAGCGATACCCGGAAGTACCTTACCTTCGATAGCCTCGAGCAATGCACCACCACCAGTAGAGATGTATGATACTTGGTCAGCCATACCAAACTTGTTGATGCATGCTACAGAGTCACCACCACCGATGAGTGAGAATGCTCCGTTAGCAGTTGCCTTAGCAATAGCCTCAGCAATAGCACGGCTACCTGCAGTGAAGTTATCCATTTCGAATACACCTGCAGGACCATTCCAAAGGATTGTCTTAGCGGGTTCGATAGCAGCAGCAAATGCTACACGGCTTTCGGGACCTGCATCGAGACCTTCGAAACCTGCGGGGATGTTACCTGAAGGACAGATCTGAGTGTTACAATCATTCTTGAAGTCGTCACCTGCTACACAGTCAGTTGCCAATACGAGGTTCACACCCTTAGCCTTAGCCTGCTCCATGATGCTGAGAGCGAGGTCGAGCTTGTCGTTTTCGCAGATTGACTGACCTACTTCACCACCCATAGCCTTGGCGAAAGTGTATGTCATACCACCGCAGAGGATGAGGTTGTCTACCTTGTCCATCAAGTTTTCGATGATACCAATCTTTGTAGAAACTTTTGAACCACCCATAATAGCAGTGAAGGGACGATTGATGTTGCTGAGGATGTTGTCAACAGCAGTTACTTCCTTCTCCATCAAGTAACCGAGCATCTTGTGGTCAGCATCGAAGCTGTCAGCGATAACGGCAGTTGAAGCGTGCTTGCGGTGAGCAGTACCGAAGGCATCGTTCACGTAGCAATCAGCATAGCTTGCCAAAGTCTTGGCGAACTCCTTCTGGCTTGCCTTCATTGCTTTCTTAGCCTCTTCGTATGCGGGATCTTCCTTGTCGATACCTACGGGCTTACCTTCTTCTTCAGCATAGAAGCGGAGGTTTTCGAGCAACAATGCTTCACCGGGTTGCAAAGCAGCAGCTGCTTCAGAAGCCTTAGCGCAGTCGTCAGCGAACTTAACGGCAACACCTAACTTCTCTGATACAGCGTCTACGATCTGGCTCAAAGAGTATTTTGCATTCACTTTACCTTTGGGCTTACCCATGTGTGACATGATGATAACGCTACCACCGTCTGCCAAAATCTTCTTCAAAGTGGGCAGAGCACCGCGGATACGGGTGTCGTCAGTGATTTTACCATTTTCATCCAGGGGTACGTTGAAGTCAACACGTACGATTGCCTTCTTTCCGGCAAAGTTGAAATTGTCAATTGTCTGCATAATCTTTTAAACGTTTAAGTTATTATGATAATTTTTGAATATTGTCACTTAATACGTCGGCAAAGGTAGGGTTTTCTTTTATATTTCCGAAGGAAAACTTTCCAATAATCTTTTGTTTTAGATGTTTTTGTCCTGTTTTTGTTTTGCTTCGGATAAATTGTACACTTTTTTGTAATGCTTACATAGCAAACGTATGCCGCACGATTCACACTTGGGACGTAGGGCTGTGCAGGTGTATCGCCCATGAAGGATGAGCCAATGGTGCGCGGTGGCTATGATACCTTTGGGGAAATATTTGACGAGTTCCTTTTCGACGGCGAGTGGGGTGGTGTGCTTAGCCGTGACAAGGCCGATACGATGACTTACACGAAAGACATGAGTATCTACGGGCATTGCATCGCGTCCCCAAATGACGGCTTGCATCACGTTGGCTGTCTTACGTCCTACACCTGGGAGTTTTACCAAGTCGTCCAAATTGTCGGGCACTTCGCCTCCAAACTCTTTCATCAACATCTGAGCCATTCCTACGAGGTGTTTGGCCTTGTTATTTGGGTAGGAGACACTACTTACGTACTCAAAGATGACTTCGGGTGTGGCTGCGGCCAATGCTTCAGGGGTGGGGTAGTCGTGAAAAAGGGCTGGTGTCACCATGTTAACCCGCTTGTCGGTGCATTGGGCGGATAGGATGACGGCTACCAATAGTTGAAAAGGAGTTTCGTAGTGTAGTTCCGTCTCGGCCACAGGCATTGCCTCTTGAAAATAGGCAGTTACTTGGTCGTATAAGTCTTGTTTCTTCATCCCAATGGAATTTGTTGTTTAAACACGAATGACGCAGATGACGCGGATTATTGAAGTGAATACATATCCGTGTTATCTGCGTCATCCGCGTCTGTAAAATGTATGATTAGTTAGCCGATTCGAATTCCTTCAAGAAGCGGATATCGTTTTCGGAGAACATACGCAAGTCTTTTACCTGATACTTCAAGTTAGTGATACGCTCGACACCAAGTCCGAAGGCATAACCACTGTATACTTTGCTGTCGATGCCGCTGGCTTCCAATACATTGGGGTCAACCATACCGCATCCGAGGATTTCAACCCAACCAGTGTGCTTACAGAAAGCGCAACCCTTTCCGCCACAGATGTTGCAACTGATGTCCATCTCGGCTGAAGGTTCGGTGAAGGGGAAGTATGAGGGGCGGAGACGAATCTTGGTTTCGTTACCAAACATCTCTTTTGCAAAGAGAAGGAGCACTTGCTTCAAATCGGTGAACGATACGTTCTTGTCGATATAGAGCCCCTCGATTTGGTGGAAGAAGCAGTGTGCGCGATAGCTGATGGCCTCGTTTCTGTACACACGACCTGGGCAAAGGATGCGGATAGGAGGTTCAGGAGTGTTCTCCATGCCTCGTACTTGCACGCTACTTGTGTGGGTGCGCAAGATGATATTCTTTGTTACATCCTCGGCATTTTGTTCGATGAAGAAGGTGTCTTGCATGTCGCGAGCCGGATGGTCAGCGGCAAAGTTCAACTTGGTGAATACGTGAAGGTCATCCTCTACCTCGGGGCCTTCAGCGATGCTGAATCCCAATCGGGCAAAGATGTCGATGATTTCGTTCTTTACGATAGAGAGCGGGTGACGTGTACCCAGTCCTACGGGGTAAGCGGTACGAGTAAGGTCAAGTTCGTTTGCACCATTATCCTGGTTGGCAAAGTTTTCCTTCAATGTGTTGATGCGCTCTTGAGCCTTGTTTTTCAACTCGTTCAGTTTCATTCCCACCTCTTTCTTCTGCTCGGCGGGTACATTGCGGAAGTCGGCCATCAAGTCGTTGATGGCACCTTTCTTACTCAAATATTTGATGCGGAGAGCCTCTAATTCTTCGGCATTTCCGGCTTGCAAATTCTCAATTTCAGCAAGCAATTGCTCTATTTTTTCAATCATATATGGATAGTTGTTTGTTCATTTTTTGCAAAAACGCCGCAAAGTTAACCATTAAAACCGAAAAAAGCGTTACTTTTGCAGATAAATTTGTAACGAAACGGTTTATCTGATTATATAGAATGAAAAAGGGACTGTTAGGTTTTTGTATTGCAATGTGTCTTTTTGTGGCTTGTGGCAAGCGTCAAGGCGAATCGCAACCAACCCTGTCGACACCCGTGTTGGTCACCTCAGACAAAGTGTATTTGGATACTTTGGAAGAGGGGGATTTGGAAGAACTTTTTTTCTCTCCTGTGGAGGAAAACTTTTTCTCAGGTAGGGACGGAATTTTTGAAGAGTTTCTCTATGAATTTTGTGCCGATAGTGCCATGCAGATGCATCGCATACATTTTCCCCTTCCATACCTCCACTCGGGTGAGGAGACAATGTTGTCCGAGGAGGATTGGACAACTCTTGGGTTGCTCAAATTGACGGATATCTATCACACACTTTTTGAACACGATGCTGAGATGGATATCGAGCGCGATACTTCGGTGAGAAAAGCAAACTTAGAGTGTGTGGATATGAAGAGCAAGGTGGTGCGCGTGTTCTCATTTGAGAAGCAGGGCGAGTGGTGGATGCTCCATCGCATCAACGAACTTATGTTCAATGAGTATCGTCATTGTGACTTCTACTCTTTCTACTATCGCTTTATCACTGATAGTCTCTATCAGAGTGTGCATGTGAACGATCCTATGACCTTTGTAACTGTTGACCCTGAGGATGACTTTAACATATTGGAAGCCAATATCGATATGGAGCAATGGTTTGCCTTTAATCCCTTGTTGCCCGAGCATCTGTTGATGAATGTCGAATATGGGGTAAAACCCTCTCGACGTCCGACTCGCAAAATATTGACTTGTAAGAGTCTGGGTGGAAATTTCAATACTACCTCTTACTTCCGTCGAATCGGTGGTGAGTGGGTGCTTACCCGATTTGAGGATATGAGTAATTGAGAGAAAATGTTTAAAGTTGGCAAACTATGCAAGTCAAGGCTCAAAGTTGTAAGTAGTAATAAATAGAGAAATGAAACACTATACCCATCACTCCTTGAAATCCCTCCATACATTTGGTATGGATGTGTGTGCGTCTCATTTTGTCGAATATGATTCGGTGGAAGAGTTGCAAGCATTGCTCATTCGTTTACAATCGGAGTGGGCAACACTTCCTTGGCTTCATATCGGTGGAGGAAGTAACTTATTGTTTTCTTCCGATACTTTCCAAGGGGTTGTAATGCATTCAGCCATAGGCGGTTGGCAGGTGGTGATGGAGGACGAAACATCTGTCCACTTGCGTGTGGGTGCAGGTGTAGTGTGGGATGAGTTGGTGGCCCATTGTGTCAATCAAGGGTGGGGAGGTATGGAGAATCTCTCCCTTATTCCTGGTGAAGTAGGTGCCAGTGCCGTGCAAAACATAGGTGCCTATGGAATAGAAGCCAAGGACTTGATAGTGTCGGTAGAGACCATTGAGGTGGCTACTGGAAGTGAACGTACGTTTGAATGTGACGAATGCGACTATGGCTATCGTCAAAGTATTTTCAAAGGAAAGTTGAAGGGGAAATACATTGTCACTCATGTGACCTATCGTTTGCAGAAACAACCCATTTTCCGCCTTGACTATGGAAATATTCGCCTTGAACTTGAACGTATGGGTGGAGAGATTACTTTGGATGCCATTCGTCGAGCCGTCATCAACATTAGAGAAAGCAAGTTGCCCGATCCTAAGGTAATGGGAAATGCTGGAAGTTTCTTCATGAATCCAGTGGTTGCTCGTACGATGATGGAGCATATTCGTAAAGAGTATCCACAAATGCCTTATTATGAGGTGGATGTTGACCATGTGAAGATACCTGCTGGATGGATGATTGAACAATGTGGTTGGAAGGGTAAAGCTATGGGGCGTGCGGCCGTGCACGATCGACAAGCACTTGTATTGGTAAACTTAGGAGGAGCTACTGGTCGCGAGGTGATGGCATTGAGTGATGCTGTTCGTCACGATGTAAAGGAAAAGTTTGGCATCGACATTCGCCCAGAGGTGAATTTTATAATGTAAAGGAATGAAAGAGGGGGCAATGAACATAACTATACTTGGTAGCGGAACTTCGACAGGAGTTCCTCAGATAGGATGTCGGTGTGCCGTGTGTACTTCGACTGATCCTCGTGATCGTCGTTTGCGTGCGTCGGCTATGGTAGAGGTAGGTAAGGTGCGTATTTTGATTGATTGCGGCCCTGACTTTCGCGAACAAATGTTGCGTTACGATGATTTTCGTCCCATAGATGCTGTTCTCCTTACCCACGAACATTACGATCATGTGGGTGGAGTGGATGACTTGCGTCCCTATTGTGCCTTTGGTGATATTCCTCTCTTTGGCGATGAGTTGACGGTAAGGGATATTCGTACACGTATTCCCTATTGTTTCCGTCCCAACCCTTATCCTGGTATTCCTCGTATTACCGTAGAAGAGGTTCATCCTCACGTGCCTATATATATAAAGGATGTAGAGGTCACGCCTTTGCGTGTGATGCACGGGCGTTTGCCTATCTTGGGATATCGTATAGGACGTATGGCTTACATTACTGACCTCAAAACATTGCCCGATGAGGAATGGTCGTATTTGCATGATCTCGATTGCTTGATAGTGAATGCGTTGAGACACGAGGCGCACGATACTCACCAAAGTTTGTCCGATGCTCTTGAAATGGCCTCTCGAGTGAGAGCCAAAGAGACTTGGTTTATTCATATGAGTCATCAGATAGGCCTTCATGCAGAGGTGGAAAAAGTGCTTCCACCCTCTGTTCACTTGGCATACGATGGAGTACAAATACAAGTATAAGGATTCGTTATAGCTTACCAATCATAAAGGTCAGATAAATTAAAGGGAGGTTCTATAAATTAGTTATCACATTAGCTTCCGTCAGATTCCTGCTTGGATGTTTTACTTGTCTTTTTGGCTCTTTTCTTTCTTATCTACTTGATACGTAGGACGCTATGAATTTGCGTAGATAAAGACGGAAATCCTCAAAAATCCGGAACAAAACCTCCCAGGCTAATTTATAGTACCTCCCTAAAATCATTTATTAGAGTTTTTTTCAATAAATACATTTTTTCAGGTTCATTTCAGATTCATACCTCATCTTTGCAACGTGAAAATGATAAAGCAGGTATAAATTATTAAAAGAAAAGAATTATGAAAAAGTTATTTATTTATTTTGGCCTTTATTTTTGTGCGACTTTTGTAAGTTTGGTACTTCTGAGTAGTTGTGAAAAGGAGGATGATATTCGTTGGTCAGATGTGCCTCAAGCCGTAGTGAAAACGTTTGAAGCCAAATTTCCAGATGCAGTAAGAAGTGAATGGGAGAAAAAACGTGGATACTATGTGGTTGAACTTTGGTATCAGCAAGTAGAAACACAAGCATGGTTTGAAAAGAATGGTGCTTGGAGAATGACTGAAACCGACTTAGGACATAGTGTCGCTAATTTACCCGAAGCAATTCAGAAAGCTCTTGCCGAGAGTAAATATGCTACTTGGAGAATTGATGATTTGGATAAATATGAGCGTCCAGCAGATACATTCTACTTGGTAGAGATAGAGGCAAATGGACAACGTGATAGAGATCTGTTTTTCTCACCAGATGGAATTCTCTTGTCGGATGAGGTGGATAGAGAAGGTAACGACGTGACACCTGATAAAGAGTTCTGATGTGTCTTTGTAAAGTAAAATGAGACATCAAGAAAAGCAAATGTTACAAAGTAGGGGGGATAAATTCCTCCCTTTTTTGTAATTTTGCCACCGCTAATATATAATGATTGTTTACAAATGAAACGAATGCGATTTTACACTATTTTTTTAATTCAACTAGTAGTTTTTGTAGGTTGGGCGCAACCTAAGTTTAGTCAGCCTCATGGTCTTTATAATCAACAACGTTTGGATGTGGAGATAATTCCATCAAACAACGACACCGAGGTAAGATTTACAATCGATGGTTCGGCTCCCACGGCAAATAGCCAACTTTATTCAACTTCACTTGTGTTGGAGAGGACAACCCTATTGCGTGCCGTGGAGGTGAAGGATGGTGAGTTGATGACTCCCATTACAACTGCGTCGTACATATTTTTGGAATCGGTGATGAACCAACCAAACAATCCTGAAGGTTATCCTTCGGAATGGGGAAAGTACACGGATATGAATGGAATGTCAATTGCCGACTACGAGATGGATCCAGAAATGACAAATGATGAGATTCTCCGTCCTAAAATCATTCAGGGATTGTATGACCTTCCTATACTCTCTATTGTAACCGATAAGGATAATCTTTTCAGTCATGAGAATGATACAGCTCGTGGAGGTATCTACATTTTTACTGGTCCTCCAGTGGGAGATGCAACAGGACATGGATGGACACGTCCAGCGAGTGCCGAGTTGATAGGAGGCCCTCAAGCACACGATATGCAGATAGATTGTGGTGTTCGTTTGCATGGTGGACATGGTCGCTTGGCTGAAAAGAATCCCAAACATTCTTTCCGCTTGGTGTTTAAGAAAGAGTATGGTCCTGGTACGTTAGAGTATCCTCTCTATGGAGAAGGAGCTTCTGATAAGTTTGACCAATTGGTACTCCGTTGTCACTTTGGTAACTCGTGGCAACATTGGGGTGGTTGGGGTAATGTAAAGGCACAATACACCCGCGATGTGTGGGCTCGACGTATGCAACGTCGTATGGGATACCCTGCGGTAAATGCTCTTCATGTACATCTGTTCCTCAACGGTATGTATTGGGGATTGTATAACATTGCAGAACGTATCGATGATCAGTTTGGTAAAGAATATCTTGGCGGAAAGAAGAGTGACTATGATGTCATCAAAGTAGAAGAGTCGGGTGGTGTTGGTATCGAGGCTTCCAAAGGTGATATGGTCGCATGGAAAGAAATGTTGGCAACCGTTGGAAAAGCCTCAGATGATAAGTACTATTACAGATTACAAGGATTGAATGAAGAAGGAAATCCCGATACAACTGAAGCATTGTTTGATATCGATGGATTCATTGACTATATGCTCATCAATCAATACGGAGGAAATACCGACTGGGATCATCACAACTGGTATGCTATTCGTAAGCGAGGAGCAGATACTAAAGGCTTTCATTTCCTTTGTTGGGATACGGAACAAATATTTGAGGGACTCAATGATAGTAATTTGAGCACTAATAACCATAGTAATCCAACATGGATATTTCACTCTCTATTGAATAATAAGAAGTTTGCCAATCGTTATTTGAAACGCGCAAAAGAGGTACTTTCCGAGGATGGTTTCTTAGGAGAAACATCGGTGGTTGAACTTTGGGATAGCCTTTACTATACAGTAGCCAATGCAGTATACGTAGAATCTGCCCGTTGGGGAGACTATCGTCGCGACGTACACCAATACAATGGAGGATCATATCCACTCTATACAGTAGATGAACATTATATGAGTGAACGTAATCGCTTGTTAACAGAGTATTTCCCCCAACGTTCGTCTGTAGCCCTTTCTAAAATTAATACTTATGTACAAAATCTCACTGGATTCTATTTCGATGATTGGGAAGTTCCTTCACATTGGGTTCCTATGACTGCTTCGATGTTTCGCGAATGGGATGGTACAGGTGCTGATGCGCAACCTAAGGATAAACAAATCAATGTGGATTGGAACTTGAATCAGTCTCTTGGTGGAGGAGAAACGGTGATGATGAGTAGTGGTGTAGCATACAATCAGTTTGCAGACCTTACTCCCTATGATACTTTAGTACTTAGAGGTACAGGTAGTGGTTTACGTGTCATTGCCAATCGTTTGATAGACCATGGACCATATAAGCAAGTTGTGATATCGTTCAATGAGAATAGTCCTTATTGGAATGCTGAGTGGCAGGCAATCTTCTTACCATTGGAAGATGTGGCGAAAGCACTTACTAACGAAGGTGCTGAACGTGAAGATGACTTTGTACACGTGAATGCAATGAAGATAGAATTTGGTGGAAGTGGTGCAAACTTGAGTAAGGCTTACCTCATACCCAAAGTGGCAGAAAGTATAGCTCCCATAAGGACAGAACTTCGTCCTAATGATGGTATTTATTACAACCTGTTGGGTCAACCTGTAGTTAATCCTACAAAGGGTATATATATCCGTAATGGAAAGACTGTAGTAGTGAAATAAAAAAGTTTACTGACAAAATGAAATACATATTTAAAAACACTTATATCATGAAAATTAAGTATTTATTTACTGCACTTTTAGTGCTGGCAAGTGTCTCGATGAAGGCACAGGAGCATCGTATGTGGTACGGAAAGCCGGCAACTCATTGGTTGGAGGCTCTCCCCGTAGGTAATTCACATTTGGGGGCTATGGTGTATGGAGGTACTGAAACAGAAACCATCCAACTCAATGAAGAGACATTTTGGTCTGGTTCACCCCATAACAACAATAGTGAAGAGTCACTGAAGTACCTTCCAGAAGTACGCCGTCTTGTTTTTGAAGGACGCGAGAGTGAAGCACACGACTTGATTGAGAAGCATTTCATCAAGGGCCCTCATGGTATGCGCTATTTGCCTGTGGGTAATATTCGACTAAACTTTGGACACCAACAAGTAGAAAATTATGTGCGTGATCTCAATTTGGGTAATGCGCTCGCTACTACTTCATATATTAGTAATGGTGTAAAGTATACACGTACAGTATTTGCTTCGCAAGCAGACGATGTCATTGTTGTGCGTATCGAGGCTGATAAGAAAGGTGCATTGTCTTTCAATGTGTCATTTGATTCAGAATTGAGTGCAGAGAAGAGTGTGAATGTAGACTTGTTGACAGCTCGTGTGAAGAATGTAGAGCAGGAAGGTATCCCTGGTAAATTGACGGCTGAATGCAGAACTCAAGTGCTTACTGACGGAAAGGTTTCGCAAGGCAACAATGAGTTGATGGTAAAGGATGCCACTACTGCTACTCTTTACATTGTTGCAGCAACTAATTTCGTAAATTATAACGATATCAGTAACAATCCTACGAAGGATAATGATGCTACACTCGCTTCACTCAAAGGAAAGAACTACAAGAAATTGTTGAAAGATCATGTGGCTAAGTATAGTGAGCAATACAATCGTGTGTCTCTTACTTTGCCTAAATCTGCCAACTCTTCTATTGAAACAGATAAGCGTTTAGAGGCATTTGCTGATGGCACTGATATGGACATGGTTTCCTTGATGATGCAGTACGGCCGTTACTTGCTCATTTCATCTTCACAACCTGGTGGACAACCTGCAAACTTGCAAGGTGTGTGGAATGACAAGATGAATGCTCCGTGGGACTCAAAGTACACCATCAATATCAATGCAGAGATGAACTACTGGCCTGCACTTATTGGTAATTTGTTTGAGACGCAGGAGCCCCTTTTCTCTATGATTCGTGACCTTAGTGTGACTGGCCAACAAACTGCTAAACAGATGTATGGAGCAGATGGTTGGATGGCTCATCACAATACTGACTTGTGGCGCATTGCTGGCCCTGTAGATGGTACTCCATGGGGTATGTTTCCTACTGGTGGCGCATGGCTCAGCACTCATTTGTGGCAACACTATCTGTACACTGGCGATAAGGAATTCTTGAATGAATACTATGGCGTATTGAAGGGTGCGGCAGACTTCCTGCTTGATTATATGCAAGTACATCCTCAGTATAATTGGCTCATGACCGTGCCTACTGTATCGCCTGAACATGGTCCTATGGGAAAGAGCACCAATGTAACTGCTGGTTCTACAATGGATAATCAGATTGTATTTGATGTCCTCAGTGCGGCTTTGAAGGCTACCGAGATTTTAGGTAAGGCCGATGCTAATTATATTGCTACCTTGCGTAAGGCTATCGATCAACTTCCTCCTATGCAGATTGGTCGTCATGGTCAGTTGCAAGAGTGGATTATCGATGGTGACAATCCTCGTGATCAGCATCGTCACATCTCTCATCTCTATGGTCTCTATCCTTCTAATCAAATTTCACCCTACACTCGTCCTGAACTTTTCACTGCATCGGCTAATACATTGAATCAACGAGGTGATATGGCTACTGGATGGAGTCTTGGATGGAAGATTAACTTCTGGGCGCGTATGCTCGATGGTGACCATGCTTTCTTGATTATCAAGAATATGTTGCACCTGCTTCCTGATGATAGTCAGTCACGCAAATACCCTGATGGACGTACTTATCCTAACTTGTTTGATGCTCATCCGCCTTTCCAAATTGATGGAAACTTTGGTTGCTCAGCAGGTGTGTGTGAAATGCTTCTCCAAAGTCATGATGGT
Source organism: Bacteroidaceae bacterium (assembly GCA_017560945.1). GTDB lineage: Bacteria > Bacteroidota > Bacteroidia > Bacteroidales > Bacteroidaceae > Phocaeicola_A. The sequence continues at coordinate 15,335 of JAFZDY010000044.1, forward strand.
GCCGTACACTTGTTGCCTGCTTTGCCCAGTGTATGGGGTGAAGGTGAAGTGAAAGGTTTGCGTGCTCGTGGAGGTTTTGAAGTGGATATGAAGTGGAGTGAAGGTGATGTTACTGAAACCGTTGTACGTTCGACCATCGGAGGAACCTTGCGCATACGTTCATATGTTCCTTTGAAAGGAAAGGGATTGAAGCCTGCCACTGGTGAGTGTCCCAATGACTTGTTGGCACCTGCAGATGTGAAGGATCCTCTCAAATCAGAAGAATTAAAGGACTTCCAATTGATTTCACTTCGTAAGGTGTATGAATACGATGTAGAAACAGTAGCTGGCAAGAGTTATACTTTCGTTCGTATGTAAACCATATTTTTTTCTCACGTTAAGAAAAAAAAATTCTTAGGTAAGGTAGAAAAATATAGATGTTAACCTATCCGTAATGTTGCCTTTTGGGTGATATTACGGATAGTTTTTTTATGTCTTATCCTTGATGGAAATGGGTGTAAAATCACCTTTTTTACTTTTAAATCGATAAAATATTGCACACTTCTTTGATTTTTGTGCAATTTTTAATACCTTTGCACCCGATTTCGAATAAAGGAGGAGTTTTTGAGTACTTCTACCTATTATTAATAAGGGTGAGTTGTTATTCGTCTCTTTCGAGTGCAAAGGTGATGAAACTACAATACTCATTTAATTGAAAATGTATGAATTTTATATCGGTAAACAAAACTTTTGAGGAGGCTTTTAAAGCGAATTGGGACAGACCTGCTATTTCAAACTATCATGGTGCGACGTATCACTATCGTGACCTTGCACGAAAGATTGCCAAACTTCACATTATGTTTGAGGAGTGTGGATTGGAGAAAGGAGACAAGGTCGCTATTTGTTCACGAAATCAAGCAAACTGGGTGGTATCTTTCCTGTCGGCACTTACCTATGGAGCTGTACCTGTGCCCTTGATGCATGAGTTCAAGCCCTCTAACATTCATCATTTGGTGAATCACTCTGAGTCAAAGGTATTGTTTGTGGATGATGTGATATGGGAAAACATTGTGGAAAGCGAAATGCCTGAACTTCAGGCCATCATTCAGGTTAACACCCTGCAATTGATGTATGCGGCTAATGAGAAAATTGCCGAAGCAAGATTGCGCTTGAACGAATTGTTTGGAAGAAAGTATCCCATGGCTTTCACTCAAGATTCGCTGAACTACTATGAGGATACGGCGGATGAGTTGGCCATCATCAACTATACGTCAGGAACTTCAGGTTTCTCAAAGGGTGTGATGATACCCTATAGAGCCATAGCGTCGAACCTCGAGTTTGGAAGAAAGGTGCTCCCATTGATCAATAATACTTCTAAGGTAGTATCCATGTTGCCTTGTGCACACATGTATGGTTTGATGTTTGAAGTGTTGTATGAATTATCAAAAGGTTGCCATGTTCATTTCCTTTCTCGCCTTCCAAGTCCGAAGGTTATCTTGCAGGCTATGGCAGAAGTGAAGCCAACCATTGTGATAGCAGTGCCCCTTATCATTGAGAAGATATATAAGAATAAGGTGAAACCCGTGTTGGAGAAGGCTGGTATAAGATTTGCAATGAAGGTACCTGGCCTTGACCAGATAGTTATCAATAAGATTAAGAACGAACTGATTAATGCCTTTGGTGGTGAATTTTATGAAGTAATTATTGGTGGTGCTGCATTCAATAAAGAGGTAGAGGCCTTCTTCAAGAAGATGAATTTCCCATTCACCGTTGGTTATGGAATGACAGAGTGTGCTCCTATTATCACTTACTCCGATTGGAAGACTGAGAAGTTGTACTCTTGTGGTGAAATAGTACCCAATATGGAAATGAAGATTGATTCACCTGACCCTCAAAATATCCCTGGTGAATTGCTCGTAAGAGGTGCCAACGTGTTCCTTGGATATTATAAGAATCCTGAGGCTACGAATGAGGCCCTTGATGAAGATGGTTGGTTGCATACAGGTGATATGGGTGTGATTGATGCCGATGGAAGTCTGTTCCTTCGTGGACGCTCGAAGTGTATGATATTGGGTCCTTCTGGTCAGAATATTTATCCTGAAGAGGTGGAGGCAGCACTTGATGTAAGACCCTATTTTGTAGAATCGTTGGTGATTGAAGACAATGGTGGATTGACAGCTTTGGTATATCCAGACTTTGACCAAGGTGCCAAGGATGGTATGGATCAGAAGACATTGATGAACTACATTAAATCTACCTTGGCTGACATCAATAAGGAGATTCCTAACTATGCTCGCTTAAGTAAGATTGAGATTATGACGGAACCCTTTGAAAGAACTCCCAAAAAGAGTATTAAGCGCTATCTTTATCAGAGACGCTGAAAACTCTTTTCATAATTGTAATGTTTTTAGTAGGGATGGCTCATTTATAAAACAATGTGCCATCCTTTGTTGTAGAAAAAGTATGCAGGTTATGGATGAGAATACAATTCAGAAGATAAACGAAATCGTTGAGGCTCAGCGAAGCTATTTTCATGAGGGTCACACACTCGATGTGAAGTTTAGGAAACAGATGTTGAAGAGGTTTCTTGGTGCATTTGAATGTTGGGAAGGTAAATTGTGTGATGCCCTTTGGACAGATCTTCACAAGTCCTATGAAGAGGCTTATCTAACTGAAATTAGCATTGTCAAGGCTGAAATAAAAACGCATATTAAAAAACTAAACCAATGGGCAAAGAGAGAAAGTGTATATACTCCGCTTAAACTATTTCCCTCGCGCAGTTTTATCGTAAAAGAACCACTTGGCAATGCGTTGATTATAGCACCTTGGAACTATCCTGTACAACTATTGTTGAATCCTCTTGTTGGAGCAATCTCATCGGGTTGTACGACGGTACTTAAACCCTCTCCATATGTACCGAATGTATCTAAAGTCATTGAGGAAATGATTTCTGAAACATTCGCAAAAGAGTACATATCAGTAGTGCAAGGACATAGGGATGTGAATACCGCTTTACTCGACATGAGATGGGATATAATCTTCTTTACTGGAAGTCCTGCCTTGGCCAAGACTGTTATGGGAAAGGCCTCCAATCACCTAACACCTGTGGTGCTTGAATTGGGTGGAAAAAGTCCTTGCATAATTGACAAAAGTGCAGACATCAAAGTTGCCGCCCGTAGAGTGGCATGGGGAAAAACTTTGAATTGTGGACAAACTTGTATTGCACCTGATTATGTACTTATACATAAGGATGTGAAGGAGAGTTTTGTCAAAGCATTTGCAGAGGAAGTCAAGAACTTGCATGGTGAAGATGTGAAAGCTGACAAACATTATGTCCGCTTGGTAAACGACAAGGCGTTTGAGCGAGTAACTAATTACATAAAGGACTCAACAGTTTTATATGGAGGAACGTACGATGCAGATATTAGATTCATTGAACCTACATTGCTTGACAATCCTGCTTTGGATGCTCCTGTGATGATGGAGGAAATCTTTGGTCCTGTACTTCCTGTTGTGACACTCGAAGGAGGTAAACCTTTCTTGGAGACTGTTACAGAATTTGTTACCCAACGCGAAAAACCATTGGCGTTGTACTATTTTGGTGATGAAGCTGATGGTTGGAAAGTAATTAGTAAAACCTCCTCTGGTGGTGGATGTATCAATGATGTGATTATGCACATCGCCAATGAACATGTTCCTTTTGGTGGTGTGGGTAATTCTGGTATGGGACGATACCACGGGAAGGATAGTTTCGATGCCTTTAGTCATACAAGAAGCATCATTTCTACAGGTACGTGGATTGACTTGCCTTTTCGTTATATGCCATACAAAATGTTTTCTCTTGTGAAGAGAATATTATAGGAATAAAAGGTGATTTATTGCACAATTGTTGTTGTTTTGTGCAATTTTTACGTATCTTTGCGCCCGATTTAAGTATAAGAAAGAAAAAAGTAATCATAATAGGTATGAATTATAATTTATTAAAAGGTAAAAGAGGTATTATTTTTGGTGCCTTGAACGAACAATCAATTGCTTGGAAAGTGGCTGAAAAAGCAGTAGAGAATGGAGCCATCATCACATTATCGAATACTCCAGTGGCTGTACGAATGGGTGAAGTGAATGCTTTGGCAGAGAAACTCAATTGTGAGGTGATTGCAGCCGATGCGACCAGTGTAACTGATTTGGAAAATGTTTTCAAACGTTCAATGGAAGTATTGGGTGGACAAATTGATTTTGTATTGCACTCTATCGGCATGTCGCCTAATGTGCGTAAAAGACGTACTTACGATGATCTTGATTACGATATGTTGGGCAAGACTTTAGATATTTCTGCTGTCTCTTTTCATAAGATGATTCAAGCTGCTAAGAAACTGAATGCCATCGCTGACTATGGATCAATTTTGGCTTTGAGTTACGTTGCCGCTCAGCGTACATTCTATGGATATAATGATATGGCAGATGCCAAAGCTTTATTGGAATCTATAGCTCGTAGTTTTGGTTACATTTATGGTCGTGAACACCATGTGCGTGTGAATACCATTTCTCAGTCACCTACCATGACTACCGCTGGAGCAGGAGTAAAGGGTATGGATAAATTGTTTGACTTTGCCAACCGAATGTCACCTCTCGGCAATGCTTCTGCAGAAGAGTGTGCAGACTATTGTATTGTTATGTTCTCTGATTTGACTCGTAAGGTAACCATGCAGAATTTATATCATGATGGTGGATTCTCAAGTGTAGGTATGTCACTTCGTGCGATGGCTACTTATGAGAAAGGACTTGAAGAGTATATGGATGAAAATGGCAATATTATTTACGGATAATCAATCGTAGAAAAAAGACCAAAGAATAGTAATCTTCCTTATACAAGAACGGCATTCTTACACGTGTAAGAATGCCGTTCTTTTTTGTATCTGATAGTAATCTCTTTTACATCAAGAAACCAAGCAAGATACCTGCTGCTACTGCAGAACCAATTACGCCCGCAACGTTGGGACCCATGGCATGCATGAGCAAGTAGTTGGTAGGATCGTATTCGAGACCAACGGTTTGGCTGATACGTGCAGAATCGGGTACGGCTGATACACCTGCATTACCGATAAGCGGATTGATGCGCTTGTGTTTCGGCAAAATCAAGTTGAACAACTTCACGAAGAGTACACCTGAAGTGGTTGCGATAACGAATGACAATGCACCGAGACCGAAGATGAGGATAGAATCTACAGTAAGGAACTCACTTGCTTGAGTAGATGCACCTACGGTTACACCGAGCAAGATGGTGATAGTGTCAATCAGCGGACCACGAGCTGTTTCTGCCAAACGACGAGTTACGCCCGACTCCTTCAAAAGGTTTCCGAAGAAGAGCATACCCAACAAGGGAAGACCTGAAGGTACCAAGAAACAGGTAAGCAACAGACCCACGATGGGGAAAATTACCTTTTCAGTGTGTGATACCTTACGAGGTGCAGGCATACGCATCAAACGTTCTTTCTTGGTTGTGAGCAGACGCATGATAGGCGGCTGGATAACGGGTACAAGCGCCATGTAAGAGTATGCACTCACGGCAATTGCTCCCATCAAGTTGGGTGCCAACTTAGATGAAAGGAAGATAGCTGTAGGACCATCTGCACCACCAATGATAGCGATTGCACCAGCTTGGCTGGGTTCAAAGCCAATTGCCATAGCAATCATGTATGCTCCAAAAATACCAAACTGAGCAGCAGCTCCGATGAGCAACAATTTGGGGTTAGAGATAAGTGCAGAGAAGTCTGTCATAGCACCAATACCCAAGAAAATGAGTGGTGGATACCATCCAGAAGTCACACCCTGATAAAGGATATTTAGTACAGAACCTTCCTCATAAATACCCACATTAAGACCTGCTTCAGTATTGAAGGGAATGTTTCCGATGAGCATACCGAATCCGATGGGGATAAGCAGCATTGGCTCGAACTCTTTGGCTACTGCCAAATAGATGAAGACCAAACCTACCAAAATCATGACGAGGTGTCCGGTGGTTGCGTTCGCAAATCCGGTATACGTCCAGAAGTCAGCAAGGTTGTTTCCTAAGAAATTAATAAATTCTCCCATGATATATTATTTTTTAATGGGTCATTGTATTATTCAATCACAACAAGATCAGTTCCTTCAAGCACTGATTCTCCTGTTTTTACATTGATGGCAGTTACCTTTCCATCCTTATCGGCATTGATGTTATTTTCCATCTTCATTGCTTCAAGGATGATGATAGTCTGTCCACGCTTCACTGTATCACCTACGTTTACTTTCACGTCGAGGATTACACCTGGAAGCGGGCTCTTCACTGCAGCCTTACCCGAACCTCCGGCAGCAGGACGACTTGCTGGTGCTGCGGCTGCTGCGGGTGCAGCAGCAGGACGTGCTACAGGACGTGCAACGGGTTTCGGTGCTTCTACTCTTTCGGGCATTTCTACCTTGTAGGCAGTGCCATTCACTTCTACATTGGCAATGTTGCCTTCTATTTCTCCGATGGTAACATTGTATTCGTTACCGTTGATAATATATTTATAATCTTTCATTTGTTAAGTTCATTGAAGACTCACTTTATAGTATACTCCATGAGAAGTAAATATTGGTGAGCCTGATTAATTACTTTTTTACTTTCTTAGCAATTGATGCTTTGCATTCCATTCAGAGGTATTGCGAGCAATGGTAAGAATACCAGATTCTTCGTCGTGTACATTACCCAATTCCTCGTGCAGAGCCATTGCAATTGCTGCATAGATTTCACCTTCTTTCTCTGTAGATTTTCCCACAGATTTGTCCTCAGCCTTTGTCTCCACGCTCTTGCTTTCGGTTGATTTCTTTGACTGCATGCCCAATCCTAAAAGACGGAACATAACATAGAGGATAATCAATCCGCTAAATACAACAGACATAGCGGTAATAGCCATACCTACACCAGTAGCATCAGATTCAGCAAATTTCTCTTGTTTTGAATTCTTTTCGATGGTCATGTTGTTGGTGCTTGGAGTCACGTAGCTATTTGCTTCGTTACCTCCTTTGACCACCCACTCTTCGTTGGCATCATCCAAACGTGCATACGAATGGTCTGCCTGCAAAACAGGAACTTTAACTTGGTCAAGCAGCTTTCCTCCGTTGTCATAAAGGCCTACCCAATTTGTACGTGCAGAATCGAGTTTGCATGTAATGTGGAAAGTTCCACGATTAGGTTTACCATCTGCCCAGAAAAGTGCATGTTGGCGTGGTTTAATTTTGGTTTGCACGTCACCTTTTGGTACGACGTAAAAAATAGTGTCATTACTTCCTGAACAAACAGCTAATTTGTATCCAGCAATGTCCACCGTTCCAAATGATGTATTGAATACCTCTATCCACGCATTATGAACTCCGTAGTCGTCCTGGAAGTTACCCTTATTCAGAGTTAACACTTCGTTTAACAGAACCTTGGAGTCTTCGCTCTCTGTTTCTCCGCATGAGGTCAATCCTACGAATGAAAAGAGGGAAAGAAGGATTCCTAAATGAATTTTTTTCATATTTATTCTTCTATTAGGGGAGATGAACGGTGATAAATGGAGATTTTCTTTGTGTTTCCTTTTTGGAGGGAGATGTAGTCCTATTCAGTTGTAAAATTCGTAGGCTTTTATCTCCCATATCTCCTTGTATCTTATTCTTTCTCCTTTTATTATTATTTACAATGGAATATTACCGTGTTTCTTAGCAGGGTTAGTCAATTTCTTTGTCTGCAACTGAGCCAAAGCGCGGATGATGCGGAAACGTGTATTGCGCGGTTCGATAACATCATCGATATAACCATACTTGGCAGCATTGTACGGGTTAGCAAACAATTTTGTGTACTCTGCTTCCTTCTCGGCCAAATATTCAGCAGGATTTTCCTTTTCCTTAGCTTCCTTGGCATAGAGAACTGCTACAGCACCAGAACCACCCATTACGGCAATTTCAGCAGAAGGCCAAGCGTAGTTGATATCGCCACGCAATTGCTTACAGCTCATTACGATGTGGCTACCACCATAAGACTTACGCAAAGTAACTGTTACCTTAGGCACAGTTGCTTCACCATAAGCATAGAGCAATTTAGCACCATGCAAGATTACAGCATTGTACTCCTGACCAGTGCCCGGCAAGAATCCAGGTACGTCAACGAGTGAAACAATGGGGATATTAAATGCGTCGCAGAAACGAACGAAGCGTGCACCCTTACGTGAAGCGTTGCAATCGAGTACACCTGCATAGCGGCAAGGTTGGTTAGCTACGATACCTACTGACTGACCGTTGAAACGAGCAAAACCAATGATGATGTTAGTTGCATAGTCCTTCTGAACCTCCAAGAACTTACCGTCATCGACAATCGCACCGATTACCTCGTACATGTCATAAGCCTTGTTCGGATTGTCGGGGATAATCTCGTTCAATGCATCTTCCACGCGGTCGATAGGGTCAGTGCATTCTACAACGGGAGCTTCCTCCTGATTGTTTTGAGGAATGTAGCTGAGCAACTCGCGGATAAGTGCCAAACCTTCTTCTTCAGTTTGTGCAGTGAAGTGAGTTACACCACTCTTTGTAGAGTGAACGCTCGCACCACCCAACTGCTCCTGAGTTACGTCCTCACCAGTCACGGTTTTCACTACGGCAGGACCTGTAAGGAACATATACGAAGTACCTTCCATCATCAATGTGAAGTCTGTCAATGCGGGAGAGTATACTGCACCACCTGCGCAAGGTCCGAAGATACCAGAAATCTGGGGAACTACACCTGATGCAAGGATGTTGCGTTGGAAGATTTCAGCATATCCAGCCAAAGCATTGATACCTTCCTGAATACGTGCACCACCCGAGTCGTTGATACCGATGCAGGGTGCACCCATCTTCATAGCCATATCCATCACTTTGCAGATCTTCAATGCCATAGTCTCTGACAATGAACCACCAAATACGGTGAAGTCTTGTGCGAAGACATATACCAAACGACCATCAATAGTACCGCAACCTGTTACTACACCATCACCCAAGAATGATTTCTTTTCTTGACCGAAGTTGGTGCAACGATGTGTTACGAACATATCCATTTCTTCGAAACTACCTTCGTCGAGCAACATATTAATGCGCTCGCGTGCAGTGTATTTACCTCTCTCATGTTGTTTGGCAATAGCCTTTTCGCCACCACCCAAGCGGGCTTTTGAGCGGAGCTCTACCAATTCTTTGATTCTTTCTAATTGCTTGCTCATAGGAAAAATAGGACCTTCCCCCTTACCCCTCCCTCTGTGGAGGAGAGTGAAAAGTTACGTCCTTTCTTTTTATTTGTTATTGATTGATGTTTATTTCTCTTTTGTTGAAGTTGATCTCTTTCTCCCTATTCGTATTCGTAATATTATGTAAAACCTATATTTTATCTACTCCCCTTCATAGAGGGAGGGGTAGGGGGGGAGAAATCTGCTTCTTTTCTTATTGTTCGCAAAGTTCTGTCAATACTCCTTGAGTTGATTTCGGATGCAAGAATGCGATGTTCAATCCTTCTGCACCTTTGCGCGGAGCCTTGTCGATAAGGCGAATGCCCTGACCTTCTGCCTCAGCCAATGCGTTAGCAACGCCGTCTTCTACGGCAAATGCTACGTGGTGAACACCTGCGCCCTTGTTCTCGATGAACTTGGCAATAGTACTTTCGGGACTTGTCGGTTCCAAAAGTTCGATCTTAGTATCGCCCACTTTCAAGAAAGCGGTACGCACCTTCTGATCCTCAACTGTTTCAATGTTGTAGCACTTCAAACCCAATACATTCTCGTAGTAGGGGAGTGCCTCCTCAATGCTGCTTACAGCAATGCCCAAATGTTCGATATGGGAAATTTTCATAATACGTATTTTTAGTTAATGAATAGTTAATATTTCGTGTTTATACAAATGTTTGGCAAAGTAACTAAAAATGTGTTACACTATCAAACTTTTTATCTTTTTTATTTTCGAAAAAAAGTTTTAGTGCCTAAAAGTTGTGTTTTCTATCTGTATGTGAGGGTGAATAGTCTATTTTTGCTAACAATTTCGAAAACATTTGTACCTTTGTTCGCGATTTCAATCAACACGATTTCTACAAGGAAGAAAAAAGAGACTAATGAAAATACTTTGGATAGATCTTAACTGCTCCTATGCCCATAGTTCGTTGGCATTACCTGCTCTTCACGCACAGGTAATGGGGCGTATGGATGTTGAGTGGGAGGTCGTACATACGACCATCAACGAAGTAGTGACCACTACGGTCGATGCCATCTATGCTTGCCAACCCGATGTGGTGGCCGCTACGGCGTGGCTTTTCACTCATGAGCAGTTGCTTCACATTGTTGCAAGAATAAAGGCTTTGTTGCCCCGTGTAAAAGTAATATTGGGAGGCCCCGAGTTCTTGGGCGATAACGAACTTTACCTTCGTCATCATCCTGAAGTGGATGCAGTGTTTCGTGGCGAAGGTGAGGAGAGTTTTCCCCTTTGGCTCGATGTGTGGGATATTCCCGAGAAGTGGGCGGAGATACCAGGTGTGTGTTATTTGGATGAGGAAAAGGAATACCACGACGGTGGTCTTGCGCGTGTAGCATCTTTTGATAAACTTCTTCCTCCCGAAGAAAGTCCCTTGTTTACATGGGGAAAGCCTTTCGTTCAGATAGAGACTACACGAGGATGTTTCAATAGTTGTGCCTTCTGTGTCAGTGGAGTAGGAGACCCCATTCGCACCCTTCCGTTGGATGTTATCCGTCAGCGACTTTGTCGCATTCGTCAATACGGCATTCGCGATGTACGTATTCTCGATCGTACGTTCAACTACAACCCTCGTCAGGCGGTGGAGATGATGCAATTGTTCGCTGAGTTTCACCCTCATTTGCGTTTTCATTTAGAGATTCATCCTGCCTTGCTCCCTCGACAGGTGCGCGAGGTGTTGGCTTCGCTTCCCCATGGATTGTTGCACTTGGAGGCAGGCATTCAGAGCCTTCGTCAGAATGTATTGGATGCGAGTCGTCGCAAAGGGACACTTGAGCAAGCACTCGATGGCCTTCGATTCCTTTGCTCGTTACCCAATTTGGTGACTCATGCCGACCTCATAGCAGGACTTCCGCTCTATACACTCCCACAAATTTACGAAGACATTCGCACATTAGCCACTTATAACGCTGGTGAGATACAACTTGAGTCCCTTAAACTCCTGCCAGGTACAACCATGCGCCTCAAGGCCGAAGAGTGGGGTATACGCTACTCTCCGCTCCCTCCGTACGAGGTGCTGGAGACATCTGCCATCACCAGCTCGCAATTGCAAGAGTCACGTCGCCTTTCACGCCTGCTTGATGCTTATTATAATACCGATGCTTGGCAATCGCTGACGCGCACACTCATCATTCGTGAAAAGGATTTCCTCCACCGCTTTCTTGCCTATCTGACGGAGCATAATTATATCGATCAACCCATGAGTCTCGAACGCCGTGGCGAACTGCTTTACCTCTTCTGTCGCGAGCACTATCCCGCCTATATCACCTCGGCTACGGTTGCATGGATTGAGGCAGGCATGTCCCTGCGAAAGACTCCAACCGAGCACGTCATACGTGGTCGCCTTCAACCTCCCTCTGCATGGACAATAGAGTATGGAGAGTACGACGAGTCGCTTCGTCTATGTCACCTTCCCACAGGTCCCGATGGCCAAGGATATTGGTTTGGATACGATAGTACATCGCAACGTCCTGCACCCATCTTCAAAGCTATAAATAATTGATATAAAGCCGAAAAAAAAGTATACTTTTGTGTATATTAGATATTGTCTGTGTATACAAAATGTATGTTTTTTTTACGAAATCTTTGCGATTACAATTATTTCGGTTACCTTTGCGACGAAAAATATAATATTAACCCGAGGCAAGAGAAGCGTCTCTGTTCGGTACTTGAAATATGGATTTTGAACTTTTTGCTCTTGTTCTCTTCTCTTTGAATACCGCCAAACATTCAACAACAGAGGACAAGCAGAGAAAGGTTCACACCGCTAAGGTGTGGACTGTTCGTGCTTGTTTGTTGTGCAGGTCACTTGGCGGTAACCTAAAGAGAATGCGAGTAACGGATAGTTTGCGCCTTTTTTGTTTTCCTAAAAACAATTTCAAAAATGAAAAACATTAAGTATTTGCAGAAGTTGTTCTTTCTGTTTTTTATGGGAGTTTCCCTAAGTTTTGTATGCGCTTGTGGTGATGATGAAGATTCGATTGAAGAACCTGATAAAGAGCAAACTACTCCTGACACAGATGAGGATTATCAACCTAATGATAGTATTCCTTCTGTAGATGACCCTGTACTTCCAAATGATAGTATTCCATCTGTAGATGAACCTGTACTTCCCAAAGATAGTATTCCTTCTATAGATGAACCTGTTATACCCGATGACAATATTCCTAACGGTGAAAATGTTTTTGTAAATGGTTACGAGGCCGTTGATCTTGGTCTTTCCGTAAGATGGGCGACTTGTAATGTTGGAGCCTCTTCTCCCGAAGAATATGGTGGTTATTATGCTTGGGGCGAGACTGAAGAAAAAAAAGACTATAATTGGTATACTTACAAATGGTGCAAAAGCTCATATAATACAATTACTAAATATTGTACAAATAGTAGTTATGGCACTGTAGATAATAAAATTTTTCTTGAATCCGAAGATGATGTTGCATATGTAAAATTAGGTGCCAATTGGCGTATGCCCACTTTTGATGAAATAAAAGAACTTATTGAGAAATGTTCATGGAAGTGGATTACATACAAAAAGGTGAATGGCCAACTCGTTACAGGTCCTAACGGTAATAGTATTTTTATACCCGCTTCTGGCTATCGGTATATTTCAAAATTTTATGAACGTGGTACGAGTTGTATGATTTGGACTGTATCTTTAAGGGAAGAGCATGACGATAATAGTGTACGTATTCTTAAATTTTATAGTGATAAGAGTTTAGGGTGGAGTTTTGAAAATCGTGATTACGGTTTAACCGTTCGTCCTGTTACTGAATAACGAAAGATATTCGATTTTTGATTTGTTAAGAGCTGGCTTTTACTGAGCCCGCTCTTTTTTTATACAATTCATTCGTTGAGAGTGGGTCATTCAAACCTATCTTCCTCTTTAGTTAGATTACCATTCTCCTATTGCTATTTGTCTGAAGAGTTTTGCCTATTTCTCCGTACTAATTTAACTTAAAATTTATAGTGTAGTGCGGCATTACACTCTACCGTAGTGCCGCATTACACTATTGTACAGTGCCGCACTACACTTTTTATAAATTTCTATTGCTGGATGGAAAAATAGCTATATCTTTGCAGTAGTTTAACCAAACTTTGTTGATTGAATATGGGAAAAGAAATTGGTGATATAGATAAGGCTTCGTTTTCGTTAGAAATTGTCCGTCAGCCTGTACCTTTTAAAGATGAAGAGGTGATGTATTCCCTCCGAGTGAGTAAGCAATCCGTCATTTCGTTTGACAAGTTGGCTTATCGTGAAATGGCAGTGCGTGGTGTACGTCCTGCTATGGCTCGCATGGTGGCTGAGGAGTTGGGCGATGCCCTTCGCAAATGGCTTTCAGCCGGTCATGCTGTGAACATTGCTGGTGTGGGAACCTTGCGTCCTGTGATTAACAGCAAGGCACAAGCGTGTCCCTGTGATTGCTCGGTGGATGACATCCGTCAAGCCAAGCTCCGTTTCTACCCTTCGTTGGAAATGAAAGAGATGTTTCGCGATGGTCATTATCACATTCGCAATCGTGAGGAGTTTCTTGCGAAATGGGAGCGGGAATGTAAAAAGAAATAAATACAATACACCCCACTATGCGGATTTTAGTAATAGGTTGCATAGTGGGGTGTGTTGTATTCTTTCCTTAAAACTCGCACAATACCCGTACATTGATTTGACGCGTAGTGAGGTAGTTGGGGATGGCTGATTGGTGATTGTTGACATCGGTAATCCAATAGTAGGAGTTGACGTTGTTGAAGTTGAAGAGGTTGAGTACGTCTGCTCCCAGCCATACGTTGCGGAAGTATTGGGCAAGGCCAGTGCGATACTCCCACTCCTCGTTGTTCAAGAGGCGGTAGGACATTCCTAAATCCACTCGCTTGTAAGCAGGTGCACGGAAGATGTGCGACTCGCGTCCACTATGTGGCGGGCCAAAGGGGAGGCCGTCGGCATAGTTCATGCGAAGGTTCATCTTCCAACGGTCGCTACCTGGAAAATAATCGGTGAAGAAGAGTGAGAGGTTAACCCGTTGGTCAGTAGGGCGGGGAAGCCATTGGCCGTTAATCTTTTCCTCGGTCTTCATGATGGAGCAGGTTATCCAGGAGTCGGTGCCTGGTACGAATTCGCCAAAGAGTTTCAGATCGATACCTGTCGCATAGCCATGCGCCATGTTTTTCCCATAATAATTGATGCGCACGTTGTCCACATTATAGGGGACGAGGTTGCTCAAGAGTTTGTAATACACTTCAGCCGTGAACTTGAAGTTTCTGTCCATCATACGAAATTTGTAATCACCTGCGAGGACGAAGTGGACGGAGCGTTGCGACTTGATGTCGCGATTGAGTGTCACTGTTGTTACTCGGCCTATGGTCGTGGTGTCGCGAAACTCTTTGTAAAAAGGGGCTTGATAATACAATCCTGTGGCAAAGCGGAAGGTAAAGTCTTCGTTGAAGGCTGGTATCATTCCTATGGAGGCGCGAGGGCTGACAATCAACTCCTTATTCCAATCCCAATAGGCCGCACGAATACCCCCATTCAGTGTCCAAAGGCCGATGGGTGAGGTCATGCGATAGGTGTCTTGCAGATAGAGGGCGTAGCGTAGGCTACTGATCTCTTGCTCGGGTAGGTTGAGGCTATATATCAATTCAAGTTTGTCCGCCTGATGGGGAAGGGAGTATCCGGCCGAATCGCGCATTTCCCATTCGCGCGAACGCTCTTTGAAAGTCTCCTTGCGTACCTCTGCACCCCATGCCAATCGGTGGCCGTTCAATAAGTCGTGGTGTCCCTTGAGTGCGTAGGTTTGCATGTGTCCGTTCAGGTAGTTGCGTGCATGCTCCATATAGGTGCCTACACCGAGGCTTTCGTTCTCACTCTCAGCATCCAACCAATATTCTCCAGTGATGTCGAAGGTTACCTCTTCCTTGGTGTGGAAGGCTGATGTCTGCAAACTGATGCTGTTGTGTGCATCGATGTGACGTGTCAAACTGAGTGCGCCAAACCACGTTTGGAAAAGGTCGCGCTCTTGTCCGTCGAAATAGACTTTGAATGAACGTACATCGTTCATTGTGCCAAACTTCGTTTCTCTGTTTTCAGGGTTGAAGCGATACTTGTTTTGTGAAAAGTTTCCGATAAAACCAAGCTCCCACCGTTTGTTGGGTGTCCAGTTGAGGCACGTTTGATAATCAGTAAAACTGGGGTTGTATTCTCCCTCGGTGTCCAAAGTGCCTACAAGAGCCTTGTTTGTCTTGTATCGGATGCTGTTCATCATGCTGAAGTGCTTGGTGGAGAATCCCACGTAGGCCCCTGCGCCAAGGAGGCTGGCTTGTGCCGTTGCTTCAAATTCCTTAGGCTTTTTGTAGGTAATGTCGAGTACTGAGGACATCTTGTCACCGTACTTTGCTTCGAATCCTCCTGAGGAGAAACCTATGCTCTCCACCATATCGGGGTTGATGAAACTTAGCCCCTCCTGTTGCCCTGAACGGACGAGTAGGGGACGATAGATTTCTATGCCGTTTACATAGACACTATTTTCATCGAAACTACCTCCACGCACGTTGTATTGCGAACTCAGTTCGTTGTGGCTACTGACTCCTGCTTGTGTGGCTATCAGCTCTTCCACGGCATTGCCAGTGGCCGTAGGCATCAGTTTGGCCTGTTCACTCTGTATGCGCACGTTTTGTCCTGTCTGACGGTGCATCTCGCGGATGGTCACCCCTTCGAGTGCGTAGCCAGCGGCGGGTAGTGTCACGTTCAGAGTCACCTTGCCACGTGGATTGTACAAGGTGCGTTTGCGAGTTTCGTAACCTATCATGGAGAAGGTGATTGTCACAGTATCAGTACTTTGTACTGTTAGTGAGTATTTTCCTTCGAGGTCGCTCACCGTGCCAATCATCTGCCCCTCGACCTTCACAGAGGCTATCTCCAAGGGCTGATGCTCGTCGTCGGTAATGGTGCCGCTGATGACGACGGTTCGTTCGTCATCATTCATTGTTTGTGCCCAAACACCTACAATGTGTGTAAATATAAAGAGAAGTGCGAGTGTCGCACGCAATTTTATCTTCATAAGTCTGTAGTATATCAATGACTATTAACGGAGTTTTTCGCATAAACGTATATTCGTGGCCTAAAAAAAGGATTTTATCCATTTCTCCTCTCGTTTTTTTGCTCTGCCTGAAAAATATTTTTCTCAGACATGGAAGAAAAATTTTCCGCGTCTGGAAGATTTTTAATGTTAATTCTGAGGTAAGTTAGAGAGAAAAAGTGGGAATGATTTGTGTGTGATTATTCAAATTGGCTATGAAAAGAATCGATTTTACCCTTTTGTGAAGTTCGAATACCTATTATTGCAAAATAATGTATATATTTGCACTGATTTAACAAAACGATGCACGACGAGAAAGTTTTCGAATCGTGTTTCTATGTTTAACTTAACAAATATTAAATTAATTATGAAAAAGATTTTTTTGACATTGATGGTGATGGTTGCATCTGTAGCTGCTAATGCTCAAATATGGGTAGGTGGTTCACTTGGTTTTTGGACAAATGGTGATGCTGAAGGGTCACAGACAAAGACTACTTTTGAGATTGCTCCTGAAGTAGGTTATGACCTCTCTGAAGATTGGTCTATCGCTCTTGGATTGGGTTATGCTTCTGCCAAGCCTGAGGATGGTGATGCTACAAATACATTGTATGTAACTCCTTATGCTCGTTATAACGTGTTGAAATCTGGTAATTTCAAACTCTTCTTGGATGGAGCTGTTGAAATTGGTTCTATAGACAATGGTGATAACAGCTACTCTGCATGGGGAGTTGGAATCAAACCCGGTGTGGCTTATTCTTTGAATGAGAAATTCAGCCTTGTTGCTCACATGGGTTTCTTGGGATATCAGGATGCTGATGATGAACTCTCAGGACTGATTCAAAAGGGCTTTGGTTTCAACTTCTCTAACAATTTGTCATTCGGTGTTTACTATGCATTCTAAACAATAGTATTATATGCGGAAAAGGCCGTACTTCATTGAGAAGTGCGGCCTTTCTTGTTTTCTTTCGGTGAAAAACCTTTAAAACTTTGTCAGTGTGGTAGATTATTTCTATCTTTGCATCTCTGCCTACGATTGGAATGGGAATAGAAAGAAAAAGATATATGGAAAATTTCAGTGAATTGATACGTTTGCGTCGTAGTACGCGCAAGTTTACCGAGGAGGAGTTGACACAGGAACAGGTGGAGATGCTCCTTCGTGCCGCATTGATGTCTCCCTCGAGCAAGCGGACGAACGGATGGCAATTTGTGGTGGTGGATGACAAGGAAATGCTTCAGAAACTATCGCAATGCAAGGAGGCTGGTGCAGGATTTATGGCCGGTGCCCCGTTGGCCATCGTAGTGATGGCCGATCCTATGGTGAGCGATGTGTGGATTGAGGATGCTTCGGTGGCTTCGTTGATGATTCAGTTGCAAGCCGAGGACTTAGGCTTGGGAAGTTGTTGGGTGCAGGTGCGCGAACGCTTCACCGCCGATGGTGTGTCGGCCAACGAGGTGGTGCACGAATTGCTTGACATCCCTCTTCAACTTCAGGTGCTCTCCATCATTGCCGTAGGACATAAGGCGCAGGAGCGCAAGCCTTTCGATGAGGAGAATTTGCAATGGGAAAAGGTGCATATCAATAAGTATTAAAAGGACTTACAAAGTCAGGTATTCCTTCTCTTCCCTCATGTCCCTCCTTAGGGAAGGTAGGAGGATGGATTCTCTTACATATGAAGATAAGTTTAATCGGAGCAGGAAACCTTGCCACTAACCTTGGACGTGCACTTGTGGACGCTGGACACGTGGTTTGTCAAGTGTATAGTCGTACTCAAGCATCGGCCGATGCGTTGGCCGAGAAGTTGGGGTGTAGGGGAGTCAGCAATTTGGACGAGGTGGTGACCGATGCTCAACTCTACATTGTTGCGCTCAAGGACTCTGCATTGTCCGAAGTGTTGCCCGAGTTGATACGAGGCAGAAATTATGCCTTGTGGGTTCATACGGCGGGTAGTGTGTCTATGCCCATTTGGGAAGAATATGGATTGAAACACTATGGTGTCTTCTATCCTATGCAGACCTTTAGCAAGGCACGTGAGGTAGATTTTGCGGAGATACCCTTCTTCCTCGAGGCATCGGGGAAAATGGAGATGGATATATTGAAGAATGTAGCCTCGTCCGTGAGTCGTCGTGTGTACGAGGCAGACTCTGAACAACGCAGATACCTGCACCTTTCGGCCGTATTTGCCTGCAATTTTACCAATGCCATGTATGCGGCCTCCGCACGATTGTTGGAGGAGCATGGCCTCTCATTTGAAGTGATGCTTCCGCTCATTGACGAGACGGCTCGCAAGGCTCACACCCTTCATCCTACAGAGGCCCAGACAGGCCCTGCCGTTCGCTACGATAGAAATGTGATAGACAAACATTTAACTATGCTTGACGAGCACCCGCTTTATAAGGAATTATATGAGTTGACAAGCAGAATTATTCACGATGCAAAAAGTATATAAATTGTACATTGCAAATAGTAAATTGTACTTGAACTTATGATAAACTACGATTTGACAAAAATACGAGCCATCATATTCGATGTGGATGGTGTACTCAGTGCTGAAACCATCACCCTTGCCGCCAATGGAGACCCCATGCGTACGGCCAACATAAAGGACGGCTATGCACTACAATTAGCGGTTAAGAAAGGGTTGATAGTGGCTATCATCACTGGTGGAAAGACTGAAGCCATCCGAGTGCGATACGAAGGACTTGGCTTGAAGGACGTCTTCCTTGGATGCTCCATTAAATTGAAAGAGTATAACCACTTGATGGAGAAGTATAATCTTCTCCCCAATGAGGTAATGTATATGGGAGACGATATACCTGATTATGAGGTGATGAAACTATGTGGTTGCCCTGTGTGTCCTGCCGATGCCGCACCCGAGATTAAGGCTATTTCTACCTACATTTCCCATCGAAATGGAGGATATGGATGTGGTCGCGATGTCATCGAACAGGTGTTGAAGGCACAAGGAAAATGGATGGATGGAAACGAGGCTTTTGGATGGTGAATATAGTAATCAATAACTCTTGCTATTATGCTGAACTTGAATTACCACATTATACTTGCAAGTAACTCGCCACGTCGAAAGGAGTTGTTGACAGGCTTAGGACTTGAATACGAGGTGCGCACCCTTCCTGGTATTGATGAGTCGTATCCTGAAACATTGCAGGGTGAAGAGATTCCTATCTATATCTCTTCTCAAAAGGCATCTGCTTATTTAAATACACTGAAGGATAGTGAGTTGCTGATTACGGCTGATACCATTGTATGGCTCGATGGACGAGTGCTTGGGAAACCCGCTAACGAGGAAGAGGCTTGTCAAATGCTACGTGACCTTTCGGGGCATACACATCAGGTGATAACGGGTGTAACTTTGGCTACTACCTCTTTTCAGAGAAGTTTTGCTTCTGTGTCACAAGTGACCTTCGCTACACTCTCTGAAGAAGAAATCAAATACTATGTAAGCCATTATCGTCCAATGGATAAGGCAGGCTCATACGGCGTGCAAGAGTGGATAGGCTTTATAGGGGTTGAGCGCATTGAGGGTTCTTACTTTAATGTGATGGGATTGCCAGTGCAAAGGCTTTACAAAGAATTAAAGGCTCTTCAATAATCCCTCGCACGCATCTTCCAAGATGTCAAGCACATTTTCGAATCCTGAAGCACCGCCATAGTATGGGTCAGGCACATGGTCAGCTACGATGTGTTGTAAATAATCGGCCATGCGTACGATTTTCTTTTCTTCTTCCACACCAGGTGCACGTTGACGCAAGTCATCTACGTTGCGCTCGTCCATGGCCACTATAAGGTCAAAGTTGTAAAAATCTTCCGTCCGTATAGGACGCGAGCGGTGGGTGAGATTGTAACCCCTTCGAGAGGCGTGCATTCTCATGCGACTATCAGGTAATTCGCCTTGATGATAGCTCAGTATACCTGCCGAATCAAGTATAAACTCTCGTTCGCGTCCCTCGCGAATGACCAATTGACGCATTACCTCCTCTGCCGTACACGAGCGACAGATATTGCCAAGGCATATAAAAAGTATTTTTTTCTTTTCCATTGTGAATATTTTACGCAAATGTACGATAGATATTTTACTTGGGCAAAATAATAGTTTGTTTTTTGGGATACATTGACACATAATTCTTAAGGGCAATTTACAAATGATAGCAATTGAAGGAGAGGTTTGGGGAATCACGATTGAATTTATTTGGCTGATTCACTTTTTCTTCGTATTTTTGCGCCCTCAATTACATACGTAATATAATAAGGTGGAAAATCCATCGTGGAAGTTAGAAAAAAGTAATAAAAATATAGAATAGAAACAATATGTTGTTTGAAAATCTTAGCGAAAGACTTGAACGTTCGTTCAAAATCCTGAAAGGTGAAGGAAAAATCACCGAAGTCAATGTATCAGAGACATTAAAAGATGTGCGTAAGGCATTGCTTGATGCCGACGTTAACTATAAAGTAGCCAAGACATTTACCGACACGGTAAAACAGAAGGCCCTTGGACAAAACGTACTCACGGCCGTGAAACCCAGCCAGTTGATGGTGAAGATTGTACACGATGAGTTAGCTTTGTTAATGGGTGGTGAAACGGCTGAAATCAACATAAAAGGACAAACAGGTCAACCTGCTATCATCTTGATGTCAGGTCTTCAGGGCTCGGGTAAGACTACCTTCTCTGGTAAATTGGCCTTGATGTTGAAGACAAAGAAAAATCGTCGCCCTTTGTTGACCGCGTGCGACGTATATCGTCCGGCCGCTATCGAGCAGTTACGCGTGTTAGGTGAACAGATTGGTGTGCCTGTATATTGTGAATTGGAGAATAAGAATCCAGTGGAGATTGCACAAAATGCCATTCGCGAGGCTAAGGCTAAGGGATACGATGTGGTGATTGTGGATACGGCAGGTCGCTTGGCTATCGATGAACAGATGATGCAGGAAATAGCAGCTATCAAGAACGCTATCAATCCTTCTGAAACTTTGTTTGTTGTTGACTCAATGACTGGACAAGATGCCGTGAATACCGCTAAAGAGTTCAACGAGCGTCTTGACTTTGATGGTGTTGTACTTACTAAACTCGACGGTGATACTCGTGGTGGTGCGGCTCTCAGTATTCGTACAGTTGTGAACAAGCCCATCAAGTTTGTGGGTATGGGTGAGAAGATGGATGCTATTGATCAATTCCATCCTTCACGTATGGCCGATCGTATCCTTGGTATGGGTGACATCGTATCATTGGTAGAGCGTGCTCAAGAGCAATTTGATGAAGAAGAGGCAAAGCGCTTACAAAAGAAAATCCAAAAAAATCAGTTTGACTTCAATGACTTCCTTGGACAAATCCAACAAATTAAGAAGATGGGTAACATCAAGGAGCTTGCAAGCATGATACCTGGTGTAGGAAAGGCTTTGAAAGACGTTGATATCGATGATGATGCATTCAAGAGTATCGAGGCTATCATCTACTCAATGACTCCGAAGGAAAGAACAAATCCTGAAATTTTGAATAGTAGTCGTCGTACTCGCATTGCAAAGGGTAGTGGTACTGATATTCAGGAGGTAAACCGACTCATTAAACAGTTTGACCAGACTCGTAAGATGATGAAGATGGTAACTGGTGGTAATATGGGTAAAATGATGGGAAAGATGCCTAAAATTCCTGGTATGCCTAAGTTTGGAAGATAATAAATTATTAATAAATAGAGACTTAACAATGAGAAAGATTTCATTATTGATTGGGGTATTTGGCTTGATGGCCATGTTTGCCTCTTGTAATCAAAAATCAAATGATTATACTGTAACAGGTACATTGCCCGATTCAAGTATGGACGGAAAGTCAATGTATATTCTTGATGTAGATAAGGGTGTGTGTGTTGATACAACTGTAGTTGAAGGTGATACATACGTCTTTAGCGGACAGGTAGATACATTTATCGTTGCTGGAATTTCTGTTGATGGAAAAGACCCAGTTATCGTATTTGCGTTGGAAAATGGTAATATTACAATTTCAGCAGACGGAGCATCCAATGGAACTCCTTTGAATGAAGAGTTAACTCGTGCTACTACAGCATTGGATGATATCAATACTGCCTATTATGAGGCGGCCGAAAGTTTCAATGGTACTCGTGAAGAGTGGGAGTCACAATATGAAAATATTTGGATTCCTCTTTTCAAAAATCAAGTACTTGAGTGCTTCCAAACACACAATGATGACGTAGTGGGATATGTATTGACTCAGTTCTTTGATGTTTTGAGTGTTGAAGAACAGTTGGAGTTGATGAGTACCTTCGGTCCTTGGTTGTCATCTACCAAACGTGTGTCGACCACTAAAGCTACCTTAGAGGCTCAGAAAGCAACATCCGCTGGCCAATCCTTTGTTGACATCAAAGGTACTGACATCAACGGAAACCCCGTTTCACTCTCTGACTATGTAGGTAAAGGCAATTATGTGCTTGTGGATATGTGGGCAAGCTGGTGTGGCCCCTGTAAACGTGAGATTCCTAATTTGGCCAATGTTTATAATCTCTACAAGGATAAAGGTTTGACCGTACTCGGTGTCTATGTGTGGGACGAATTGAAGAACTTGGCTCCGGCTATGGAAAAAGAAGGTATTACTTGGCCGCAGATAATTGACTCTAACGAGACGGCTACCAAGCTTTATGGTGTAACGGGTATCCCTTGTATCATACTTATTGGTCCTGATGGTACTATTCTTGATCGTACAAACATGCGTGGTGCGAACATGCAACCTATGGTAGAGAAGTATATGTTTGGTGAGTAATATAAATGATAATTAGAGTTTTAATATTATGCAACTGATAGATGGAAAAGCCGTAGCCGAGCAAGTGAAGCAAGAGATTGCTGCTGAAGTGGCTGATATTGTATCACGTGGTGGTAAACGTCCTCATTTGGCCGCTATATTGGTAGGACATGATGGTGGAAGTGAAACGTATGTTGCCGCAAAAGTGAAGGCTTGTGAAGTATGCGGATTCAAGTCAAGCCTTATTCGTTACGAGGATGATGTGACAGAGGAAGAGCTTTTAGCAAAGGTTCGTGAATTGAACGAGGATGCTGATGTGGATGGCTTTATCGTGCAACTTCCTTTGCCAAAGCATATTTCTGAGCAGAAAGTGATAGAAACTATCGATTATCGCAAAGATGTAGATGGTTTTCATCCCATCAATGTGGGTCGTATGAGTATTGGACTTCCATGCTACATCTCTGCTACTCCAAATGGTATTATTGAATTACTGAAAAGATACAATATTGAGACTCAAGGAAAGAAGTGTGTTGTTCTTGGTCGTAGTAATATCGTAGGAAAGCCCATGGCAAGTCTGATGATGCAAAAAGCATACCCTGGTGATGCTACTGTAACTGTGTGTCATAGTCGTAGTAAGGACTTGGTGAAGGAGTGTCAAGAAGCAGACATTATTATCGCTGCACTTGGACAACCCAATTTTGTAAAGGCTGACATGGTAAAAGAGGGAGCGGTTATCATAGACGTAGGTACTACTCGTGTGCCTGATGCTACTCGTAAATCCGGTTTTAAATTGACAGGTGATGTAATGTTTGATGAGGTTGCCCCCAAATGCTCATATATCACTCCTGTCCCTGGTGGAGTAGGTCCTATGACCATATGTTCTCTTATGAAGAATACTCTTTTAGCAGGTAAGAAGGAAATATATAAGTAAAAAGGAATACCTTTTCACATAACGAACCCTCCCCCTGCCCCTCCAAGGGAGGGGAGTAGAAAGATTGAACTATTATGAATAAGCAAAGAAGTTCTAATACATTTTACTCCCTTTTCTTGAGAGGGGCAAGGGCGAGGGTCTTTCTTTTTCTCTTTTTGATCTTTTCATTAACACTTTCTGCGCAGGAGTTTGGACGTATTTCTCTGCTCTTTGCTGGTGATATGATGCAACATCAAGGACAAATTGATGCTGCTCGTCAATCGGATGGCTCATATGATTACACTCCTTGCTTTCAATACGTCAAAGATGAGATTAGTGGAGTTGATGTCGCCATTGCTAACTTGGAAGTTACTCTAGCTGGTCGGCCATATAAAGGTTATCCTCAATTTAGTGCTCCCGATGAATTCGCACAAGCAATCAAAGATGCAGGTTTTGATGTCTTGATTACGGCGAATAATCACTGTCTTGATAGAAGAAGGAACGGCTTAGAGCGTACAATTCAAATGCTGGATTCTTTTCAAATTCCACATGTCGGTACTTATGTAAATGAGGAAGAACGCGAGCGCCTTTATCCTTTAATTATCCAGAAAAATGGTTTTCGTATAGCATTGTTGGCTTATACTTATGCTACTAATGGTATACAAGTACAATCTCCCAATATTGTGAATTATATTGATAAGGAGCAAATTTTAGAGGATATAGCCAATGCTCGTAAGCAAAAAGTGGATGTTATTATTGCTTGTATGCATTGGGGAGTAGAATATCGTCTCCTTCCAGAGAAACAAGAGAAAGATATGGCTGATTGGTTAATTTCTTATGGAGTTGATCATGTTATAGGTGGTCATCCTCATGTACTTCAACCTATGGAAGTTCGTCCTGGTGAATATACTGCTTCTCGTCATGTCGTAGTTTATTCATTAGGGAATTATATATCTAATATGTCAGCTTCTAATACAGATGGTGGAGCTATGGTTAAATTAGAGTTGAAAAAAGTGGGACATCTCGCAGTTTTAGATAATTGTAGTTATTCATTGGTATGGACTTCTAGACCATCTCTTCGAAATGATGGAGGCAATTATTTGCTTTATCCAGCTGAAAATCCACCAAGAGATATAAGTGATGCTGAATCTATACGTCTAAACCGTTTTTTAAATACTGCACGTAATCTATTCAAAAAGAATAATATAGGAATTAAGGAGTATTTTTTTGAATAAAAACTTGCTTTAAAATTTGCACGTTTCAATAATAAGTCGTACCTTTGCATCGCTTTTAAGAAAAAGCGCTTTAGATGGTGCCTGTAGTTCAGTTGGTTAGAGCGTCAGATTGTGGTTCTGAATGTCGTCGGTTCGAGTCCGATCAGGCACCCAACTTTAAAAGAAGATTTGTGAACAAATCTTCTTTTTTTGTTCTATCTAAAATAGATTTTGATAGGGGGGTAGTTGCGATGTTAGTCCTTTTCTTTTGATAATTGTTAATTCTTTTTTTTGTTATATTGAAGTAATCTAAAGTGAATTTATTCGTGTGGTATTTACCTGCTATTCTATTATTAATTCTTTTGTGGATGTGATGAATAAATAGGCTCTTTTAAAAAATTAGTTGAATTCTTAATTTTTGAGCATATATAACTTCGAGTGCAAAGTAATATATACTTCAAGTGGCAACGAATATATACTTCAATGAAGAAGTAAGTGCTTTGTTTTTTTTAACTAAATTATAGAAGAGAAGATAAATATGGTTTTATCGCTCTTTTTGATTTTTAGTATTCCATTCGCAATGGGAATTAGTGTTTGATGATTTATCTATATAATGTGTTCATTATAAGTAGAATAATGTTTTTTGTATAGATTTGTTTCATTGAGTTTTATGTAAAAGTGAAACAAAAACAAAAGTATGAGACACGTATATATAGGTAATTATGGCTTTTTTGTTATAAATTTGCAATCGAAAAAATATTAACCTAAAAATTAATTATTAATTATGAGACAAGTTAAAACTATGGCCTTTGCTGCATTGTTGTCAATGACTGGCATGTCATTGTGTGCACAAGGCTTGAAAGACACTTACAAGAACTACTTTGATGTAGGTGTGGCAATCAATTCAAGAAATCTGTCTGAGGATCAGCAGAAGATTATTTTGGATAACTTCTGTAGTGTTACTGCAGAAAATGAAATGAAGCCGGGTGAATTGCATCCTCGTGAAGGTGTGTGGACATGGGAACGTGCTGATGCTATTGCTGACTTCTGCCGTAAGAACAACATAAAGATGCGTGGTCACTGCTTGGTATGGCACAGCCAGTTCTGCGATTGGATGTTTACTGACTCTAAAGGTAACGAAGTTTCTAAAGAAGTTTTCTACGAGCGTCTTCGTGACCACATTCACACTGTAGTAAATCGTTATAAAGACATTGTATATTGCTGGGACGTAGTAAATGAAGCTATGGCAGATGGTAACGGTGGTGGTAACCGTGGATGGGGTAACCGTCAAGTTAGTGACTATCGTCAGTCTCGTCTTTACACTACTTTTGGTGATGAATTCATTGCTAAGGCATTTGAGTTTGCACACGAAGCAGACCCCAATGCTATGCTTTTCTACAACGATTACAATGCTGCAGATCCCGCTAAACGTGATCGTATCTTCAATATGGTGAAGAAAATGAAGGATGCAGGTGTGCCTATCCACGGTATTGGTATGCAGGGACACTACAACATATATGGTCCTTCTATGGAAGATATTGAAGCAGCTATCGAAAAGTATTCAACTATCGTAAACACAATCCACTTTACTGAACTTGATATTCGTGTAAACGAAGAAATGGGTGGTAATTTGCAATTCTCACGTGAAGGTCAGAAGATTACTGATCACGTAAGAGCTTTGCATACTGACCAATATACAAACTTGTTCCGTATTTTGCGTAAGCACAAGGATGTTGTTAAGGTTGTTACTTTCTGGAATTTGAGTGATAAGGACTCATGGGTAGGTACAGCCAACTATCCTTTGTTGATTGATGGCGATTTGAAGTACAAGTCTGTATACTATGCAGTACGTGATTTCGATCCCGCATTGGATAACGCAGTTATCAAGGAAGATTTCCAACCCTCTCCTAAGAATCAACCTGGTCAGGAATATCCGATGGTTAACTCACAGGGTTATGCTCGTTTCCGTGTGGATGCTCCCGCTGCTAAGTCAGTTGTAGTTAGCCTTGGTCTTGGTGGACAAGGTGGTACAGTGCTTCGTAAGAATAAGGATGGTGTATGGGAAGGAACAACTGCTGGTCCGATGGATGAAGGTTTCCACTACTATCATCTTTCAATTGATGGCGCAATTTTGAATGACCCCGGTACTTTGAACTATTATGGTTCTACTCGTTGGGAAAGTGGTATCGAAATTCCTGCTCATGATCAGGATTTCTATGCTATGAAGAATGTACCTCACGGTAAAGTTCAGCAGGTTCTCTTCTGGAGTGAAAGCACACAGGAAACTCGTCGTGCATTCGTTTATACTCCTCCTATGTATGATAAGAATAAGAAGGAAAAGTATCCTGTTCTTTATTTGCAACATGGTTGGGGAGAAGATGAAACAGCATGGAGCAACCAAGGTCATGCTAACCTCATCATGGACAACTTGATTGCTGAAGGTAAGGCAAAACCGTTCATCATCGTTATGACTTATGGTATGACTAATGG
Source organism: Bacteroidaceae bacterium (assembly GCA_017560945.1). Lineage (GTDB taxonomy): Bacteria > Bacteroidota > Bacteroidia > Bacteroidales > Bacteroidaceae > Phocaeicola_A. Next base: position 43,011 of record JAFZDY010000044.1, read on the forward strand.
TGTTAGATTCGGTGGTCTTGGTGGATTCAACTTCAAAGATTTTGAAACAGTTCTCGTAGACGAACTTGTTCCTTATATTGATGCTAACTTTAGAACTCGTGCAGATAAGAACAACCGTGCTATGGCTGGTCTTTCTATGGGTGGTATGGAGACTAAGAATATTACTCTTGCACGTCCTGAAGTATTTGGTTCTTATGGTTTGATGAGCGGTGGTCAGTATTCTCCTGAGGAAATTGCTGATCCTAAGCAGGTGAAGTTTATCTTCCAGAGCTGCGGTAGCAAGGAAAGTCCTGATGCTATCATGAGATCATCAGAAGCTTTGAAGGCTGCTGGTTTCAATGCAGTGGGTTATGTATCAGAAGGTACAGCTCATGAGTTCCAAACATGGCGTCGTAGCCTCAAGGAAATGGCACAATTGTTGTTCAAATAATGTGTCAATGTGCTAATGTGCTGATGTGCTTGTATGCTATATAGCATCTTCATCAGCATGTTAGCACATTAGCATGTTTACACATTATCTGTATATGAGAAAAATTATATCATTTTTGTTGCTCGCTTGTGTTTGTATTACGTTACAAGCACAGCGGGCAACATTACGTATAGATGCTCAAACTAAGCATCAATATATTACAGGTTTTGGCGGTTTTGTTTGTAGCCCTCAGTTTGGCTATGGACACATGAGTCAAACCGAGATAAAAAAAGTATGGGGTGACGCAAGTACTGTTGGATGTAATATTATGCGTCTTTATATTCCTATTGGAAAGAATTCATGGGGACAATCTTTGCAAACGGCTAAGTGGGCAAAGCAAATGGGACTCATTGTTTTTGCTTCTCCTTGGGGACAACCTGCTGAATGGAAAACAAATGGTACCATCAATGCCAAAAATGAGGATGGTACAACTGGTAAACTGAAACGTGAAAATTGGGATGAATATGCTCAGTATTTGGAAGAGTATGTTCAATATTTGCGAACTAATGGTGTAGAACTCGATGCTATTTCTATACAAAACGAACCTGATTGGGCTGCCACTTATGCTGGTTGCTTGTGGTCTGCCAGTGAGATTGCAGAGTTCGTAAAGACCTATGGACGAACAATTAGTTGTAAGATTATGGCACCTGAAACATTGGCAGTTAATGATTCATATGTCAATGAACTTAATAAATCAGATGTTCTTCCCAATTTTGATATTTATGGAGGTCACCAATATGGTGGTATACAAAGTGGATATAAGAAATTAGCGGAAAAGGGTAAGGAAATTTGGATGACAGAGTACCTTATCAATTGGAATGAGAATAGTAGTACTTCACGCAATTTTGATTATTCAAAGGATGTATTTGACTTTTTCCGAAGTATAAATACTTGTATGTTGGGTGATTTCAATGCATGGATTCACTATGCTGCTAAGCGTTACTATGGTATGTTGGGTGATGGACAATGTGGAACTAGCAGTGGAACAGTAACAAAACGTGGCTATGTGATGGCACATTTTGCACGTTTTGTGACGGGTATGACTCGTGTGGAAGGTGAGTTTTCAGACAATGCTGCAACAACTCTTGAAGGTTCTGTGTATATATCACAATCAGGAGATTCTATTGTTGCAGTGATTGCCAATTCTTCCAATGAAAATCGTTCTTTGACTCTTGATCTCCCTTTCTATACTTTGAAAGGAGAAATGCGTACTACAACGAAGAGTCAAAGTTTCAAGCAAACTGACCTTTCACAAGAAGTTGAAACATGTCGCCCTGTAGTTGATATTGCTGCTGCCAGTGTGACTACTATTCTTTTTGAGCGTTCGCGAGATCGTCAAGTTTCAGATATGAAAGCCACGGCTCAACGTTTTGACAAGATAGATAATCTTACACGCACTAAAAATGCTTTTGGTACTGCTTATGCAATGTCTGGTAAATCAAAGACTTTTGATCATTCAAATTCGTTGATTTCATCAAATACAACTTCATCTAATGGATATTTACAGTTGACTGATCGTTATAGTCAGTTAGTATTGCAGGTGAAGAAATTAAGTTCTACGATGAATTATTCATCTGCTATTACTACCTTATACTATATAAATAGCAAAGGAACATTGTCGTCTCACAATTATGGAGACTTAACGTTCAATAGTCGTGAGAACTTCAATTTAGTATTTGACCTTTCTCCAAATACATTGAAGGATGGATGTAAGGGTATTATCTCCATAACCAATAATAACTGGTCTTCTGTGCTTACCTTCACTTTTGGTGATGTATATTTAACATCAGGAGGTGGACAATATGCAGCTTCACTCAGTGGAGCTTATGTAGCGGATGATGGCTATTTATTGGATTATACTGCCGATGCTTCATGTACAAGTTTGGACTTGTCTGCTGTTACCGACTTACCTACTTCATGGGATTGGACACCTACGAATCGTGTTGTTTATGTTTCTGAGGAAAGTAATGTGACTGGCCATAATGTAGTAAGAGGAAGTGTTTGTCCTCAACTCGTGCTGTCTGATAATGGTGGAGATTTTCGCCCATCTAAGTTGTTTAGTGCAACAAAGGCCATGTTTACATGCTCAGTTGATGGATATCGCTTGTTGATGCTTCCTTTCACTGCTCAAGTGCCTGAAGGTGTCAGAGCATATACACTTTCTTCCGATATGATTTATGAAGAGGTTACATCAATTTCTGCTAACCAACCTGTACTTATTGAGGCTCAGGGAGAAATCACATTTGTAGGAGAAGGAGAGGTGTCTTATGCTACCAGTCCTCTTACTGCTATGTTGAGAGGTACTTACGTCGCATCAAAAGTTTATGCAGGTGATTATTTGTTGGAAGTGCAAGATGGTGTTCCTGTTCTTGTACGTCAAACAACATCTGGTGACTTGTCACCGTTTAACGTGTATGTTCAACGTTCGTTATCAGACAAAATAATACCTCTTATTTCTGCAGAGGGTATTACTGAGATAAGTATATCTGATACAAACACTGAGTCTCCTCTCTATAATGTTATGGGACAACGTGTGGATGCTGATTATAAGGGTATAGTAATTATTAATGGAAAGAAAATATTCAAAAAGTAATATATTTTAGTAATTATGAAAAAGAGATTTTTACAACTGTTGCTCCTTTTGGTTGCAACTTCTGTGAATGCACAGAATCCGTATTTGCCTTTGTGGGAACATCTTCCCGATGGTGAACCTCGTGTGTTTGAAGATCCCGATAATCCGGGAAAGTTCCGTGCTTACATTATTGGTTCGCACGATGTTAACTATTCAGCTTACTGCGGTCCCGATATCCGCATGTGGTCTGCTCCTGTAGAAGACTTGAGTCAGTGGGTTGATGAAGGTCCTATCTTTACTTATTTTATTGATGGTCAGTGGGATACTATGTATGCTCCCGACTTGGTAGAGGTTAAGGATCGTGAGACTGGAAAGAAGACTTATTATCTCTATCCTCACTCACGTGGTAATCGTCGTATTGCTATGGTATGTAAGAGTGATCGTCCCGATGGTCCTTTTACTCCCATCAACATGACAGAGGATGGTCGTCAGTGCTTGCCTGGTTCATTGATTGATTTTGACCCCTCAGTATACATTGAGTATGTAACAGATAAGAAGGATCCTGACTATGAGAAGGGATTCCGTGCTTATGTCTTCTATGGTTTCCAGCACTCAACTGCTTGTGAGTTGGATCAGAATACTATGTACTCTATGCGTCCTGGTACTGAGTTGCATGACTATTTCATTCCTGCAAGTAGCCGTTATGGTGAAGTTCGCGATCCCGAAGGTACTGAATATCCCGCTCTTTATAAGGGACAGAATCCTGGTGAGTTCAACTTCTTCGAGGCTTCTTCTATCCGTAAGGTAGGTAACAAGTACGTGATGGTATTCTCAGGCTATTCAGGTCCTGACTATGGCTTGGGTTCTACTAACTCTGCTCTTCGTTATGCATTTGGTGACTCTCCTCTTGGTCCTTGGCGTTCAGGTGGTGTATTGGTTGACTCACGTGGTGTTGTCCCCAACGAGGATGGTTCTCATTTGATGACTGCCAACTTTGCACACAACACTCACGGATCTCTTGAGGAAATCAATGGTCAGTGGTATGTATTCTATCACCGTCCTCCCCGTGGTTTTGGAAATGCTCGTCAGGCGATGGTTGCTCCTGTGAAGATTACTTGGGACAAGAAAAAGGTTGCTGATGGTGGTGTAGTTAAGATTACTGGTTATGATCCTTATGTGAAGAATAACGAGTGGACAGCAAAGGCTACAGATGGTACTGAATATACAGGTGCTGAGGTAACCAGTGAAGGTTTCCAAATCTTTGGTCTTCCTCCTTATGCATACTATTCAGCAGGTTATGCTTGCTACGTAACAGGTAACGATTGGATGCAGGATAATCACGATGTATGGGACAATAACATGGATCTCGCAGGTATCACTAACGGTGGTATCGTAGGTTTCAAGTATTTCGGTTTTGGTGGTCTTGAGAAGGATACCAAGGGTGTGAAGGCTTTCGTAGGTGCTCAGAAGGGCGATGGAACTACACTTAATATAAACTTGACTCCTGGTGGACGTGGTGCGTTTAAGATTCACGTAATGCTTGACGGTCCTTATGCTAATGAGTTCTGGAAAGGTCAAGAAATCGCTGTAATCGAAGTTCCTGCTGATGCTCCTCGTGTTGCTAAGAACTATCAGGTAGCAGTTCCTGCTGTTGAAGGTTTGAAGGGTAAGCACGCTATCTACTTGGTAGTAGAAGGTCCTGAAGTACAAATGCCTCAAAACAACAATCGTCAAGGATTTGGTGGTGGCCGTCAGCCTCAGCAGCCTCAGCGTCCTATCGGTTTGTTGGATCTCCACGGAATTGGTTTCTCTAAGGCTGGTACTACTTGCGATCGTCCTGCAGTGCCTGTTGTTACTATCACTGCAGATGGTCATAAACTCAACCTCCCCAAGACTCCTATCCGTTTCACCAACGCCAACGGTCTTAGCGATGCTATCCGCTACCAAGCTTATGGTCCTTTGAAGCAGGGTACTGTATTGAAGGCAACTGCTACAGATCCTTCTGTGAAGTTCGAGATCAGTCCTATTGTTGAAGGACGTGCAACCGTTAAGTGTATCTACAACGGTGTTGAGAAGATTTATTTGATCAACTAATATCCTTTTTATTGGGTGCAGGTCGTGCATTGCATTGTACGATCTGCATCCATTAAGTATATAATTATTAATCTATAAAGTATTATGAAAAGAAAAATTTTCACTAACGCATTACCTCTTTTGTTCGCATCTGTAATGTCAGTATGTTGTGCATCTAAGCCCGATCAGCCATGGACAAAGGGAGGTTTCGAGACAAATGAATACCGCAATGTATTTGTGGAAGTAGGTTATTCACCCGCTGAGGTAGAAGCTAAGGTTCAGGAAGTGTTCAACGATGTATTCCGTGGTCCTAACAAGTGCTACTTCGAGGTAGGTGATTCTATGGGTTATATCTCTGACGTTAAGAACAACGACGTACGTACTGAAGGTATGAGTTATGGTATGATGATTGCCGTACAGTTCGGTGACAAGGATATCTTCGATCGCTTGTGGCGTTGGAGTAAGAAGTATATGCAGCACCAGGAAGGTCCTCGTGAAGCATACTTCGGATGGAGTTGTCGTACCGATGGTACTCTCAATAGCGCAGGTTCTGCCAGCGATGGTGAGTTGTACTACATCACAGCTTTGCTTTTTGCGTCAAACCTTTGGGGTGACGATACTGGTATCAACTACAAGGCCGAGGCTCAGCGCATTATTAACTGCTCTATGGAGAAGAATGGTGAGCAGGGTGTTATGCCTCTCATCAATGCCGAGACTAAGTTGATTACTTTCACTCCTGACCGTGGTGGTAGCCGTTATACTGACCCCTCTTACCACCTTCCCGCTTTCTACGAAGTATGGGCTAAGTGGGCTGATGACGGTCGTGCTGACTATTGGAATGAGTGCGCACGTTTGTCACGCGAATACTTGCACAAAGCTACTCACCCTGTTACAGGTTTGAATCCTGACTATAGCAACTACGATGGTAGTCCTCTTGACAGCAATCCTTGGATGCGTGGTTCTCAGAACTTCCGTTACGATTCATGGCGTGTGCCTATGAACATTGCTCTTGACTACTCATGGAGCTGTGCTGACAGTGAATGGCAGCAGCAGTATGGTCAGAAGATTCAGAACTTCTTCTATTCTCAAGGTGTGAACGACTTCGTTGACCAGTATCGTATCGATGGTACTCTTCCCGAAGGTAATGAAATCTTGCGCGCAGGTCGTGCAGAGATCGCTCTCCGTCACAGTATCGGTCTCGTAGGTACAGTAGCCACTACTTCATTGTTGTATAGCAACGAGCACACTAAGGAATTCGTTGATGCTCTTTGGAATGCTAAGCACGAGCCATTTGAGGCAGATGGTTATATGGACGTTTACTACGATGGTCTTCTCCGTCTCTTCTCATTCATGCACTTGAGCGGAAACTACCGTGTAATTCAGCCTAAATAATCAGTTTTAAATAGGTATAAAGATAAATCTTGTATCATAAATTATCGTCTTAATTTAAGAATCGATTATGAAATACACAAAGAGAATTTTATCAGCGGCTATGATGTGTGCATTGGCCGTTATTCCTATGTCAGCGCAATTCAAGAAGAATGCCGTATCGTTCGATACTTACGAGCACGATTTCGGTACTATCGCTGCTGATAAGGGTGCTGTGTGTCACACCTTCACACTTAAGAACGATACTAAGAAGGATGTGAAGATTGGCAAACAGATTTCAAGTTGCGAATGCTTCACTGCTCGCTATGACGACAAAGTTATCCGTCCGGGTGAGACAGCAGAGGTAATGATTGTGTTTAACCCCATCGAAGCCAAGGGTCGCAGCTATCGTAGCATTGAGTTGTTGGACACCGATGGTAACACATTGGGTGGACTTTCAGCCAAGGCTAATGTATTGACCGAGGGTGACGATTCAAAGTATCCTTTCTGGGATTACAATCTTTCTAATGAGGCTCGTGTTGAAAACTTGATTTCATTGCTTACTCCTGAGGAAAAGGTAGGTTTGATGATGAACAAGTCAGTGTCAATTGACCGTTTGAACATCCCCTCATACAACTGGTGGAACGAGGCATGTCACGGTGTACGTCAGGATGGCTACACTGTATATCCTCAGCCTATCGGTATGGCAGCTTCTTTCAGCGAGAAGTTGTTCTATGATGTGTTCTCTACAGTATCTGACGAGGCTCGTGCCAACTGGAACCGTTCTGATCACGACATCTTCGACGTGCCTATGGGTGTGACTTACTACCCTGGTAACCCCGAGTTGACTTACTGGTGTCCCAATGTGAACATCTTCCGTGACCCTCGTTGGGGACGTGGACAGGAGACTTGCGGTGAAGACCCCTATCTGAATGCCATTTTGGGTGTGCAGACAGTACTTGGTATGCAAGGCAACGATGACAGATACTACAAAACTCACGCTTGTGCTAAGCACTATGCCGTACACAGCGGACCCGAACCTCAGCGTCACACCTTCGACGCTTCAGTGTCTATGCGCGACTTGTGGGAGACATACCTCCCCGCCTTCAAGGCATTGGTACAGAAGGGTAATGTACGCGAGGTAATGTGTGCTTACAACCGTTACGAGGGCGTACCTTGCTGTACAAGTGACCGCTTGTTGGTTGACATCTTGCGTCGCAAGTGGGGCTTTGACGGTATCGTTTTGACCGACTGTGATGCTATCAACAACTTCTACAACAGAGGTCAGCACGAGACTCACGATGGTCCCCTCTCAGCTTCTGTCGATGCAGTGTTGAATGGTACCAACCTCGAGTGTGGTAAGGTCTTTATGGTACTCACCGAGGCTTTGGAAAAGGGCTTGGTTGAGGAGTCAACTTTGGACGATCACTTGCGCATCACTCTTCTTGGTCGTTTCGAGTTGGGTATGTTCGACCCCGCTGAGATGCTTCCTTGGGCTAACCTTGGTGAAGACGTTATCAGCAGCGAGTCAAACAACGAATTGGCTATTCAGGCAGCACGTGAGTCTATCGTTATGTTGAAGAACGAGAACAACACCCTTCCTTTGTCAAAGAACCTCAAGACCATTGCAGTCGTAGGTCCTAATGCCGATGACGTTGAGTTGCTCAATGGTAACTACGGTGGTACTCCTACTGACAACCATAAGCATTCATTGTTGAAGGGTATCCGCGAGGCTGTTCCTGGTGCAAACGTTATTTACAACAAGGGTTGCGAACTCACCAACGAGTACACCACTATCAATCACTTGGCTGATTTCAACAACGGTCAAGGTCTCTTCGTAGAGTTCTTCAATAATAAGGAACTCAGTGGCGAACCCGATGTAACTGGTTACTACAAGGAAATCAACTTCTCTACCTTCGGAGCATGGGGCTTTGCTGAAGGCATCAGCACCGACAACATCTCTGTAAGAGCCAAGGGTACTTACAAGGCTACCTTCACTGGTAATATGCAGTACAACTTGAGTTCTGACAATGGCTATGTATTGAAGATCAATGGCCAGGTTGTCGAGGAGTCTAAGGCAAGTAGCGGTGGCCGTGGTGGCTTCGGCTTTGGTTTTGGTGGCCGTGGCGGTGGAAACAACTACAAGTCATTCCCTGTGAAGGCTGGCGAGACTTACGAGGTTGAGATTGAGTACAAGCGCGGTAATGGTAACTTTGCTATGCTTCGTGGTGAAATCTGCGAGCGTAAGTTGATTGACTTCACTGAGATTCAGAACGAGGTGAAGAAGGCTGATGTTATCATCGTTATCGGTGGTATCTCTGCTCGTATGGAAGGTGAAGGCGGCGACAAGGCCGACATCGAACTCCCCAAGGTACAGCAGCGTCTTTTGAAGGCTATGCGCGAGACAGGTCGTCCTGTAGTGTATGTTAACTGCTCAGGTTCACCCATCGCATTTGCTACAGTAGAGGATTGCTACGATGCATTGATTCAGGCATGGTATCCTGGTCAGGGTGGTGCTAAGGCTTTGGCAGACATCATCTTTGGTGACTACAACCCCTCAGCTAAGCTTCCTCTTACCTTCTACGCATCAACTGACGACCTCCCCGACTTCCGCGACTATAGCATGGAGAATCGTACATACCGCTACTTCCGTGGTACTCCTCTCTATGCCTTCGGTTATGGATTGTCATACACCACATTCGAGTATGGCAAGGGTAAGATCTCTAAGTCTTCTATGACTGCTGACGAGAAGGTAACCATCACCATCCCTGTGAAGAACACTGGCGACCGTGAAGGTGAAGAAATCGTACAGGTATACGTGAAGGCACTCGACTATGCCGATGCTCCCATCAAGTCACTCAAGGGTGTTGCTCGCTTGAAGTTGGCTCCTGGTCAGACAGGCAAGGCAGTTGTTACTCTCGATGGCGAAGCCTTCGAATACTACGATCCTTCTATCGATGAACTCTCTACACGTACAGGTCGTTATCAGATCCTCTATGGTAGTTCATCACTCGAGAAGGATTTGCAGACACTTTCACTCACTGTGAAGTAAAGCATAGGACAACTCATTGAATCCTATATTTCGAAGAGTGGAGAATCCTCAGTGGTTCTTCACTCTTCTTTTTTATTTGTAACAATTTCCAATCTCGACCTTTCCCCTTTGAAAACTATAATTTTGGAAATTGTGCGCAAAAGTGAGTGATGATTGAATAATATTGTTTATATTTGCAAAGTTTTATTTTAAATCATCAATTAAAAAATACACATGAATACGAAGAAAGTAGTGTTGTCAGCGGTAAAGACCGTGTTGGTAACAGGTTTGGTAAGCCTTAGCGCTTGCAGTGGTAACAAGGAAATTCCCTTGGTGTACGAGGTGGAGAACACAGGTGCTGAATATGCATGGCCCGAGATGCCTACAGTGGAGAATCTGCCCGTGATAAAGGAGTTGCCCGATGCATTGGAGGGTGTAAAGAGTTTCAGCGACTGGTCACGCCGTCGTAGCGAAATTGCTGCTATGATTCAGCACTACGGTATCGGTAAGAAGCCTGCCGTGAACAAGGAGGAACAGGTGAAGGCTCGCATGAGCGAAGATACCCTCATCGTGGATGTGACTGTGAATGGTGAGACTTTGACATTGCGTTCCAAGATTAGCTATCCTAAGGATGGTGTGGCTCCTTATCCTTTGATGATTGGTACCAGCAACATCTCTTTGCCTCGCGATATGTTCCAGAGCCGCCCCATCGCTACTATGGTATATACCGAGTCTCAGGTGAACTCATACTCTCAGTTCTTCCGTCGTGACGGCAAGACTCGCGGTGATTACGAATTTGACCGCCTCTATCCTGAATTGAAGGACAACGGCGCCTACAGTGAATGGGCATGGGGACTGAGCCGACTGATTGACGGCCTTCAGTTGTTGGGTCCTGAGGTGACTAAGATTGATACCAAGCACATCGGTGTGACTGGTTGCTCATATGCAGGTAAGATGGCCCTCTTCTGCGGTGCATTTGACGAGCGCGTGGCTTTGACCATTGCTCAGGAGCCCGGAGGTGGCGGTGCTGCTGCATGGCGTGTATCTCACGTGATGGGTGAGGTGGAGAGCCTCGAGCGTACTGACTACAACTGGTTCATGGAGAGTCAGAAGGAGAACTTCCAGGGCGAGAACGTGTACCGCTTGCCGTATGACCACCACGAATTGTGTGCTATGGTATTCCCCCGTGCACTCTTGTTGTTGGGTAACCCCGACTATGTATGGTTGGCCGATAGCGCTATGCAGGTGTCTTACGAAGCTGCTCACAAGGTGTGGGAACGCTTTGGTGTGGGTGACCGCATGGCTTGCGACATCATCGGTGGACACGGACATTGCCAGTTGCACGAGAGTCAACGCCCCATCGTAGAGTCGTTCATCGACCGTTTCTTGATGGGTAAGGAAGAAGAGAAATAATCCCAATCTATAACAAAAGGTGTGGTATGACGCAATGAGAGATGCGCGTGCCGCACCTTTTTGTAGACCCTCCCCCCCGACCGACCTTCGTCGTATAGGGTACTATGCTCCCCCTCGCTACGGCACGAATTGAGATCTAATCAATTCTCAGGTGGCCTCGTTACGCCCCAGGGGGAAGGAGTGATACTTTTACAATGATGGCAATAAAAACAAATCTGCGTCATCTGCGGATGAGAAATGCCACACCCCTCATGGTAATATTTTATCTGCGTTTATCCGCGACGAGTTGTTGAGCAATAGCGAAAAAAATCCGCACCTAAAAAAATGTCACGTGCCGCATGGTTCTTTTGAACTTTGAACTTTGAATCTTGAATTTAGAACTTTGAATTCTAGTAATTTGTAACTAGTCACTAACTAAAAAACTTGAATATATGATCAAACATTTCACACTATCCCTGCTAATGCTATTAGGCTTGACTGTGTCTGCCGAGGCTGCCAAGAAAGCACAGTCGCCCAACAAAGAACTGACAATGGAGTTGCAGCAGGGGCAATACATCGTCAAGTACAAGAAAACTACAGTGCTACGCATTGAAGCCAATGGATATGGCTTGGGTACTGTTACTCCAAAGAAGGCAGAACTGGACTTTGTGCGCCACCTTCAGGAGGACTACACCATGCTGGCTGGTAAGCGCTTGCACTGCACCAACGAAGCGAACGAATATGCCCTGTCAATCGATGACCGCACCCGATTGGTATGGAGACTATATAACAATGGTGTGGCCTTCAGATACGAACTCAGCGGGTTGAACCACGAGGTGGTGCCCGAAGAGAAGACTACCTACATCATTCCCGAAGGTACCAACCGATGGATACAGCGCTGGACAGAGCCTTACGAGGCATTCTTCCCCTATGCTACCACCGGTGAGAGTCGCGACCGCCGATGGGGTTATCCTGCCCTCATAGAGGCTGAGGAGGGTGTGTTTGCCCTCATCTCGGAGGCCGACATCAACAGCCGCCAGAGTGCATCGTGCCTGCGCAACGACCAGGACGTGGAGCGCTACCGTGTAAGCCCCGAGAAGAATGACCTGAAACAGCTCGATACATGGTATTCGCCTTGGCGTATGGCCGTGGTGGGTACACTGGCCGATGTGGTGGAGAGCACACTGGTGACCGACCTCTCTGAGCCTTGCCGACTGACCGATACCGAGTGGATAGAGCCAGGTGTGGTGTCGTGGATATACTGGGCTCACAACCATGGTAGCAATGACTACAACATCATCAAGCAGTACGTGGACATGGCGGTGGAGTTGAAACTCCCCTATGTGCTCATCGATGCTGAGTGGGATGGCATGAAGAATGGCAAAACCATAGAGGATGCTGTGAACTATGCCAAGTCGAAAGGTGTGAAGCCAATGATATGGTACAACTCATCGGTGGGATGGGTGAATGGTGCGCCAGGACCTCAGTACCGACTGAACAAGCCCGAGGATCGCGAACGCGAGTTTGCATGGTGCGAACAATTGGGCGTGGCGGGAGTGAAGGTTGACTTCTTCTCGGGCGACAACCAGATGAATATGGAGTACTACATCGATCTGATGGAGAGTGCTGCACTGCACCACCTGCTCATCAACTTCCACGGAGCTACCATTCCCCGCGGATGGCAACGTACCTATCCGCACATGCTCACTATGGAGGCAGTGTACGGAGCCGAGTGGTACAACAATACACCTACCTTCACCGACAAGGCTGCTTGCCACAACGCTACATTGCCCTACACACGCAATGTCATAGGACCTATGGACTACACCCCCTGTGCATTCTCTGACTCGCAACACCCACACATCACCACCCATGCACACGAGTTGGCATTGACAGTGCTGTACGAGTCGGGATTGCAACATTTGGCCGACCGTCCTGAGAGCTTCCTTGCTCAACCCAAGGAGGTGAAGGACTTCCTGTCAAAACTCCCTGCCGTGTGGGACGAGACACGCTACGTGTCGGGTTACCCAGGTGAGTCAGCCGTATTGGCTCGCCGTAGCGGAAACACCTGGTATGTGGCTGGTATCAATGGTACAGACGAGGAGAAGACCCTCGCAGTGGACCTCGCTGACATTGTCCCCTCGATGAGCAAAGTGCGCCTCTTCCTCGATGGAAACAAGTGGGATATCCGCACTGCCACCTCAGTGGACAAGGAGGTGAAGTGCCAACCACGTGGCGGATTTGTATTCGTGATAGAGATGTAATCAAATGATGAGATAGACAAAAAAGAGAGTCACATGAGTCTTAGGGCTTGTGTACGTAGGATGTGCCCCCAAGGCTCATGTGACTTTTCCTATTATATAAAACGCTAAACAGATAGAATAGATGAACAGAATACTTATGTGTATGCTCAGTGTCCTTGCCTTTGCATGGACGTTGATGGGGTGCTCGGGCGAAAGGGCAAACCTGCTGACAGTGTCAAACGAAGCGGTGGAGGGTGGATTTGACCTTTCCAAAGCTGCCGTCGTGTACGATGCTGCAGATGGGAAGACAGTGCGTCGAGTGGCCACACTCTTTGCCGAGGATATACAGCGCGTGACGGAGAGCGACGTGAGGGTGGTGGACGAGAAGGAGACACCACTTGCTTCGCAAGTCGTCATCATGGGAACATTGGACGGAAACTCCCTCATCCAGCAACTGGTGAAGAGTGGCAAGTTGAATGTGAAACCCATCGAGGGAGGATGGGAGCAATACGTCATCCGCCAGGTGGCTAACCCCATGGAGGGAGTGGACGAGGCACTGGTTATTGCAGGTACCAATCGTCGTGCAGTGGCGTACGGAGCCTTCAGCATCAGTGAGATGATGGGTGTGTCGCCCTTCTATTGGTGGGCAGATGTACCTGTAAGGAAGTCGCCCGAGGTGTATGTGAAGGCCGACTTTGCCTCGCAATCGCCCAGTGTGAAGTATCGCGGATTCTTCATCAACGACGAGGATTGGGGATTGAAGCCCTGGTCATCGAATACCTACGAACCCGAGGTGAACGATATTGGTCCCAAGACCTATGCACAGGTGTGCGAACTCATCCTTCGCCTGAAGGGAAACATGGTGGCACCAGCCATGCACTCATGCACAGGTGCCTTCTATTCGCACGCCGATAACAAGGTGGTGGCCGACGAGTATGGCATACTCATCACCACCTCGCATTGCGAGCCTCTGTTGTTCAACAATGCATCGTTGCAGGAGTGGGACAAGGAGATAGATGGCGAGTGGGACTACTCGAAAAACAAAGAGCGCATCCTTGGCAAACTGGATGCTCGCGTGAAGGAGGCTTCTCCCTACGAAAATATCTACACACTGGCTATGCGTGGCTTGCACGACGAGGGTATGCGCGGCAATCTGACCGCGGACGAGAAGGTGCAGATGCTGTTTAACGCCATGGCTGACCAACGTGCAATACTGAGCAAGTACATTGACACACCATTGGAGGAGATACCTCAGATATTTGTCCCCTACAAAGAGACACTCGACCTCTATGAGAAGGGCCTTCAAGTGCCCGAGGAGGTGACTCTCGTGTGGGTGGACGACAACTACGGCTATCTGAAACGTGTGAGCAACCCCGAGGAGCAGAAGCGCAAGGGTGGGGCAGGTGTCTATTACCATACCTCGTACCTGGGCACTCCGCACGACTATCTGTGGCTATCCACCACACCTCCTGTACTGATGTACGAGGAGTTGAAGAAGGCCTACGACACAGGCGCCGACCGATACTGGTTGCTCAACGTGGGCGACATCAAGCCAATGGAACTTGCCGTGAAAACCTTCTTCGACATGGCGTGGGACTTCAATGCATACGACATCGAGAGTATCAACCAACATCAGGCACAATACATGGCATCACTCTTTGGCGTGGAGTACGAGGCTAATTTCCAAACTTTGCTCGATGAATATTACCGCCTTGCATGGAGTCGCAAGCCCGAGTATATGGGATGGGAGCGCGAGTGGGATGCTATACCCGCCAGGGAGTTGACAGGACCTTCAGATTTCTCTTTTGATAATTACAACGATGCCCGTCAGCGATTGGCCGACTATGCACGATTGTCCGATGAGGTGGCTCGCATCTGTTTGGAGTTGCCCGAAGAACTGCGTCCTGCATTCTTCGAAATGTTCGCCTACCCAGTGATGGCCGCCAATCAGATGAATCGCAAATTCCTGTTTGCCCAACTGAATAAAGAGGAGTTGGACAAGGGAAACACAGCAGGTGCCAATTGGGCAGCTTTGGAGTCAAGCAACGCATACGCCATTATCGAGTATCTGAACGACCGCTATAACACCATGCTTGGTGGCAAGTGGAAAGGTATAATGGACGTGCCTCCTGGCTTCTGCGCACGCTATCCTGAGATGCCCGAGGTGACGTATGTCGATGGGGTAGAGCCCCTACCTGTGGATATCGCTCCCCAAACCTCGCAAGAGACGTTGGAGGATTGCCTGGTGGTGGACTTGTTGCAAGGAAAATTTGTGTCAAAGCAAGGTCACACAGTGCGCTATGTCAAAGGTATTGGATACGACTGGCACGTGGTGCAGATAGGCGTAGCCACTGAGCCTACGGCAGATGCAACCCGATTGGATGGCACACGAGTGGAGTACACATTGCCCTCTATCGATGCGGAAAGTGTGACAGTGACAGTGTCGACTCTTCCCTTCTTCCCCTTGTACAAGGGCAAGAGTAATCGCTATGGCATTTCCATTGATGGACAATCGCCCTACGTGACTGAAAACTTGCCCACTGAATGGAGTGAGCCATGGAAAGACCAAGTGCTGAAGAATGGTGTGGAGGCTTGCGTGACTTTCGACATCGACCCCTCAAAGGATTCGCACACACTCACACTCACTTGTGGAGACCCTGGCACTATGGTACAACGCATCATCGTCGATTGGGGAGGCTTGAAGAAAACCTATGTAGGACCTTCAATGAACAGATAACCTCTGAATATTTTTTAGGCAACCCAAGAAAAATATTTGGATAACCTAAGAAAAATATATAGTAAAAGAATGTAGGTGTATCAAAAATGAATTAGGCATGGATTATACGGATTACACGGATAAATTATTATTATAAATCTGCGTTAATCTGTGTAATCCGTGCCTAAATTATAAACGGCATCTGTGATTACAAAGATGATATAATTGTTTCATTTTATTTGTCGTACGTTTGATATTTCAGCCTTTTACCTCCTTTATGTTGTGAGGTTCATAAACTTTTACTATTTTTGCACCGTTACTTACTAAATTAAACAAACATGATTAGAAGATTTTACTCTTTTTTGATTTTTCTCCTGCTGATGTGTGTGGCAGGAAATGAAGTGTCGGCTCAACAACGCCGTCCTATCGATAATGAGAATCCTCTGTGGCTTATCCATGTGGACGTATGGAACAAGGCTGACCCTCAGAAGATTATTGACTTGATTCCCGATGACATCAAACCCTACGTGTGTCTGAATCTCTCACTCTCGTGCCAGTATGACACAGAAAAGGATGTGTACAAGATGCCTCAGAATGCTATCCGCACCTATAAGTCATGGGCAACTGTATGTCAGCTCAACAACATGTGGTTTACTTGTCAGCCAGCCAGTGGTGGACACACCCACATTCAGGATGATGACATTGAAATCTTTGAATACTTCTACAAGCGTTACCCCAACTTCCTTGGTTGGAACTATTGCGAACAGTTTTGGGGATTTGACGAACCCAACGACGAGAGTTCAAGTTCACAAGCCGACCGCTTGGCATTGTTTGCCAAACTTGTCCCCATGGCACACAAGTATGGTGGTTTCCTCACCATCAGTTTCTGTGGAAACATCTGGTCACACGGTCTCAATCCTGTGGGTATGATGAAGCGAAACAAGGACTTGTTGAAGGCTTGTCAGGATTACCCCGAGGCTTGTCTTTGGCTCTATAAATACACCACCTCATCATGCTTCTACAACAACGAGAGTGTGACCATCTCTCCCTTCATCAGCGGATTGGCCACCAACTATGGCGTGCGCTATGACAACTGTGGATGGAATGGCGCATTGGATGCTATCCTTGGTGAAGGACATGGTAAGAAATACCCCACTGCAGCAGGTATTGGTACTGTGATGGAGCAGACATGTGTGAACGGTGGAGCCGTGTGGGATGGTCCTGAGTTGATATGGACAGAGGACTTCCAAAACTTGAGCAACACTACTGTTGATGGTTACTCTCGCCGTAACTGGGGTACTTTCCCCAGCTTCCGCGGAGGATGGATAGACATGTTCCGCAAGATTATCGATGGTACCATGCGCATCCCCTCACGTAAGGAGGTCGTGGAAAACACCAAGATTGTGGTGGTGAATGACATCAATAACTCTGATTACGAGCAAAGCTATGCTGCTTGGGGAGACCTTTATGACGGACTTTACAAGCAAAACGACCCTTTCAATAAAGGTAATGGTCAATGGATGGACAACTACTGCTATTTCAAGAAGACAGGTCGCTATGCTGCTATTCCTGTGGTAATCGACTTGTACGACTCAGTAGCTAAGGCTATCCCTGCACAGGTGAAAAAGTCGGTGTATAAGACTCGTTGGAGTTCACAAACTGCTAAGGTGAACGAATTCAATAAGAGGTATCCCGAGGTAAGCACTGGTGACCTTTACGTTTCTCGTCGTGGAAACCAACTTATCACCTACACTCCGTACACTTACTTGAACAAGAAGAAGACTGCTTCGGCTGAGATTCCTTTGCTCTACAACCGTTGCGATACATTGGAGTTGAACTACGGAAAACTCAGCAGTGGTACTATTCGCGAGTACAAGGACAGCATTGTATTCTACCTGAACAACTATCGTTCGGACTCAAGTGCTTTGCAAACCGACTACATCACCATTCGTGGTGCAGAGTCAGAGCCTACCTATACTGTTAAAAAGCGTTTGCTCACAAGCAACATAACTGCCACTCCTGAATGGGATGAAACTAACAAAATATTTAAGTTGACCTTGAAACACTTGGGCGCAGTGGATTTGGTTATCAATACTCCGGGTGAAGCAGAACCCGAAGGTAAGTTGGCCGACGCTATTGCCATCACTCCGCTTGGTATTCCTCAACAACCTGCCGACTATAAGGGTGAAATCATCATCGAGGCAGAGGATATGGACTACAGATATATCAAGAGTTGTGTGACTGACCCCTATGGCCAGTATCCTTCTGTACGCGGTCATGCAGGTAATGGTTTCATGGATATGGGAACTAACACCAGTGGCTCACTTCGCCATCAATTGAATAGCAAGGTGTCAGGAGCACATACAATCACAGTACGCTATACTTCTCCCTCGAAGGCCGGAAAAATATCTATTACTGTGAATGGAACTAAGAAAAATGTGGATTGTGAGAAAACAGCTACCAACGAATGGCGCAAAGTTTCTGTTTCAGGTACTATCAATGAGGGTAAGAACAATCTTATCATCATGAACACAGGTGGAGCATCTATGTACATTGACCAGATTATCTATACTCCTGAAGGTGTAGAGGAAGAGAAATTCTCAGTGACTATGCGCGAAAGCGAGAGTGGTGAGGCTGTTGCCGATGTGACCGAGGCTGTAGAAGGTCAAGTGGTTAAGCTCACCGTTACTCCCAAGGAAGGCTTTGCTCATGTAGGTTGGGATATCATTCACGGAAATGTGACTATCGGCGATGACAATACATTTGTAATGCCCGACGATATCGTGACTTTGCAACCTCTCTTTGTTGACCAGTCTTCAGTGTACACTCTTGACTATACCAATGTCCTCAACGGAGCTATTCCTGAAGGATGGCGTACTGTCGATGGTGAAACAATTCATGATTATCCCAACTCTTATGGTTCGGGTGCTCGTACATTTGTAGGATTTACTGGTTACCAAGGTAAGGCTCTTTATTGGCGTGTAACCAGAGCCGAGTATGGCATGCAGAGTGCATATCCTCTCACACTTCAAGCAGGAACCTATAAGTTGACTTTCGCTATGGCTGCTTGGAAGGGTACACCTAAGTATAAGGTTAGCATCATCAACAAGAGTACTGGTAAGGCAGTTGTTACCTCTTCAGTGCTGAGTGCTACGCCCAATGCCGATGGAAACTCAGGCGCCAATCTTACCTCTGCTAAGCAGTATACACTTGATTTTACTATCAATGATCCTGGTAACTATGTCATTCGTTTCCTCAACAATGGTACAGGCTATGATGAGTTCCTGCTCCTCGAATGCCGCATCAATGTGAAGACATTGTCTATCGACGACGTATTGACTGAGTCTGTAGGTATTGCTGAAATCTACGACGTCAATGGCATACGCCGTGAAAGTCTCCAACCAGGCTTGAACATCATCGTTACCACCGATGGTAAGGTACGTAAGTTGATGATAAAGAAGTAAGAGATAATCAATAAATATTCAATAAAAGGGCTGTACAATAAATGTACAGCCCTTTTATTGTATTCATCCAAGAAGTGGATGAGGACTAAGGGTTCAAAGTTCAAGGTTTAACCTAAATCGGTCATTAGCGTTATGATGATAATAGCCCTATTTTTGAAACAGATGTTTTGCTACTTTGAGGGCGCAATGGGGTTCCATTGTAACTGAAAAGTAACGAAACAGATGACAAAAAGATGGTTTCGTTAGCGCGTAACAGTCTAATGACCGATTTGGGTTTAAGATTCAAGATTAGTTTGAGCAAAGCCCTACAAGTTAATACCTGTTTTTTACTTCACCCCTACACTCTACACTCTACACCCTATACCTTCTACACTATTTCGCCATGGTGTAAATCTTCTCCATGTCCTCTGCGTGAAGCACTTTGAAGCAACCCTGAGTAGCTTTGTAGTCGCGGCTACACTTGCGCACCATCTCCTTGATTTCCTCATCGGTGATTTCACGTCCTATAAGTTCGTGGATGTTGATAGGCATACCTATAGCGTGGTAGAAGTGCTCCATAGCCTCAATACCCTTCAAAGCAGTACCTTCAGGGTCGGTAAAGTCATTGGGGACACCCATCACGTTTACAGCAAAGCGAACGAAGCGGCTCACGTTCTCCTTGTACACATAGCGAGCCCAACTGGGCCATACGGCTGCCAATCCTGCACCATGGGTCACGTCGAACATACCACTCAACTCGTGCTCCAATTGGTGAGTAGCCCAGTCATCAGCCACACCACAACCAGTCAATCCGTTGTGTGCGATGCTGCCTCCCCACATAATCTGAGCGCGGTGACGATAGTCTTCAGGATTCTTCAGCACATAGAATACGCTATCCATCATAGTACGCATTACGGCTTCGGCCACCTCAGTGGTCAGTGTCATATCGTCGTCGTGTGTGAAGTATCTCTCCATAGTGTGCATGATCATGTCTGTCACACCAGCCGCTGTCTGATAAGGGGGTAGGGTAAAGGTGCGGCAGGGGTTCATGATGGCAAACTTCGGACGAGAGATGTCATTGGAGTATCCCAACTTTACGTCACCCTCTTCGTTGGTAACCACACTGGCTTCGCTCATCTCGCTACCAGCTGCAGGGATGGTCAACACACATGCCAAGGGCAAGCAAGCCTTAGCCTCGTCCTTACCCAGGTAGAAGTCCCATACATCGCCTTCGTAGGGCACACCGTAGGCAATACCCTTGGCCGAGTCGATGACACTACCTCCACCTACTGCCAATATGAAGTCCACACCCTCGCGACGGCACAGGTCAATGCCTTCGCGTATTTTTGACAGGCGAGGGTTGGGTACTACACCACCCAACTTAACATATTCTACTCCGGCTTCATCCAACAAGTTGCACACCTTTTCCAAAAGTCCAGACTTGATGGCACTCTGTCCACCATAGTGTACCAACACCTTGTTTCCGCCATACTTCTTTACCAAGTAGGCCACCTTTTCTTCTGACTCCTTTCCGAAAACTACCTCGGTAGGAGCATAATACATGAAATCTTTCATATTTACTTTTCCTAAATGTTCACTTTCTTTTTGCAAAGATGGTAATAATTGTTGAAATCTGCAAGAATATCACCCCCTTTTTAAATAGAAATTTATTCACAGGTAAGTTTCTCAGGGTCGCTCGTTGCTTCATTTCACTGGTTGGAAGTATCTTAGTATACTTTGTCATTTATCTTAATATACTTTCCATTTTATCCTAAGATACTTGACGATTTAAGTTAGGGAAACCATTTGAAAGCCTCGGACTGAGATAGGGATTATTTTCAAGCCTAAAATAAGAGGTAAACCAAAGTACCGAACTTTGATGACCAAACTATAGAGGTTTGATGACCAAACTATATAGGTTTGATTGCCAAACTATATAGGTTTGGTAGCCTTAGTATAAAGGGCTGTTTGGGGATGTATTTTCAACCACTCAGCCCATTTGCGTTTGTAACGCAAAGGTATTGAGTATAAGCATTTGCAATGCACTAAATTCACTCTATAGAAGAATTCTTGTTAGCATCACAGATGCTTATACTCATAACTTCTCATTGCAAATGAGAATGGATAGGGGAAACATCTCTAATGTGCATGATATTTGTTTAGATTAGTCGTTTTAATCGAATTTTAATACATTTCATTAGCCAATTGCTCTACATAACGATTTCTTTTGTGAGCAGATACTTCAGATACTCTGGTGACTGATTCTTTTTCGTAGGAGATGATAAGGAGACGGCCTTGTTGCATCGCTTCTTCATACTGTTGAGGAAGCTGACGATACATTCCTCGAGCAAGGACGAGAATAATGCCACACTTACCTTGAAGAAGTACTTTTAGCACGTCGCGTTCCATCCGTGAGTGAAAACCGCTAATGATGGCGACATCGGTTTGTTTGCTCATTTGCAATGCCCAGTCCAGTGCAGGAAGCACCGACAATGTAGGTATCTTACGTGAAGCAAGATACCCAATCTTTCTCATGTTGAGCAATTCTTTGTTGCCGAGGTATGTAGGAGTATTATTCATTCAGTTCGTCTCCCATACGATATTTGATATCGTAGTTGATGATAAAATCTAGTTCTTCTTCGGTAAAGCCATAGTGCTCGGCTAAGAGTTTGTCTATTTCATCGATAAACCTTTTAGATCGTTTAGGATAATATTCATCGTAAACAACATTTCTGCCAGTTGACTTATAATATGTGTTTTTTGTAAACTTGTTCGCTTCATAATCAGCAAATAATATTTTCCCTTTCTCTGAGATAGCAGAATCTTTAGCTGCGGAAATTGGAACAGGGAAATTATCAATAAAGCCCTTCGTAAGATTCCGACAATCGGTATATGAAATGTAGTTCCAGTAAAACAGCGAAGAGGATATTATTGACCCAATAGAAGTATTGTCATATAATTCATCTATTTTTAATTCCTTTTCTGCTTTTACATCTTCCAAGACTCCATCAATATATGTTATACTTTTTTGATTTTTTATCAATAGAAAATATCCTCCACCTGCTGCTCTGAAATATACAGAAGAATTAGAGAATGAATTTCCATAATAGTTTGCTACACAGTTTTTGCAAGAGTGAATTTTCTTGTTTATCAAACATTCCGTTTGAATAGAAAATTTAGGAATAATAAAAGAGGGCGCAAGCGATGTTACATTTACATAACACAAATTATTAAAGAGAGAACCTCGGCACTCTGTATACCAACGATTGTATTTCGTAGCAAAGATATTAAAAGATGTTTTCTTCTCACTTTTACTTGCAATAAATATTGATGCTCGCAAATGCTCGATAACTTCAAACAAACGGCCAGGTCTATCGTCGAAATTAGCAAATAATAGAAGTGACGAATTCTCTTTAAGTAGTTTAATAACTTTCTCCATTCGCTTTGAACAAGTTATAGCAACAGGAACAATGAAGCTAAACTTACCTTTTGATTGGCTAATTTTCAAACTTCTCTCCGTACAACAACCATACAAATTCCCGCATTGTGCAGATTCTAAAGAATCGAATCTATATTGTACATCTTTACTAGGATACTCCACATACGGCGGGTTACCAATTATAACATCAAAACCGCCATTCCCTTTTATGATTTGATAAAACTCCGCTAGCCAGTGGAATGGTTGATGTGATTTAAGCCACTTTTCATACGCAAGATGTGTTGTCGCATGCATACGGTGATTAAGAGTATCATTAAGTGAAGATAATCGCTGTTTCAACTCCCATTTCGCTTGTTTGAAAGCAAGCATGTCATCTTCTTGGTTTAACTGTACATGCTTGAAGGTGTCATATGCAAGAGACACAAGTTGCATCTCAGATTCTACTTTCTCCTTGAACACTGCATTTGCAAATATATCTCCCCAAGTAAGGTCACGATTAAGTTCCTCTTCCGTAGCATATCCTACCAATGTGTTT
Source organism: Bacteroidaceae bacterium (assembly GCA_017560945.1). Taxonomy (GTDB): domain Bacteria; phylum Bacteroidota; class Bacteroidia; order Bacteroidales; family Bacteroidaceae; genus Phocaeicola_A. The sequence continues at coordinate 66,292 of JAFZDY010000044.1, forward strand.
CCACAACGGATATTGAAGTCAATATCAGGCAATGGGTCAAGACCAAGGTTATCGGCACGCTTGTCTACTTCCACCACAGCAACCATCTTCAAGAATAGTCGGAGTTTGGCAATTTCGGTAGCCTCTACCATAATGTCTACGCCGTAAAGATTGCGCAAGATGATGCTCTTGAATATAAAGTACTGTATGTTGCTTCGATATCTATTGGATATCTCTGCCAACTCATCCTTAAACAATAAGGGATTCTGTGCATTGAACTCTTGCATACGCTCTATACACACTTCGTAGAGCGGTTCGAGGATATTCATTGCAGCAAAGAGGAACGCGCCACTACCACATGTAGGGTCAAGGATAGTTACATTTTGTAATGCGTGATAGAAATGACGGACAAAGAGGTGGTCATCGGCCGTACGCAATAGGTCATAGACAAATGAACGTATATCCAGGTTATAAGTAATGAAATCGTTTATCTGGGTTATCTCTCCATCGCGTATCTTTTGCAGTATGCTTTCACAACGCTGTAAACGCTCAACCGTTTCGCGCCATATCTCAGTAGGTAGGGCAAACTTCTCTGCGGTTTTAGTGTTCCATGCTGAGCGACGTTCCAAGAGATTAGGCTTCGTGGTGTCGATGCCGACTGCAACATCTTCGGGTATCAGTTGTTGCCAGTCTTCGTTATACCCTTTCTTTACGGCATCGTAGATATAGCGGTCTCTACTGCTTCGTAACGTTTGCCATACAAATCCCTCAGGGGTGAATGCTTTGGATGACTTCTCGGCAGTCTTGTCCATCAAGAAAGGAATAATACAATTCTTGCCGATATATTCCGTGATGTCTTCTTTGGTGTAATAAGCACCCATTTGTGCACGGTCGTTGATATATTGCTCAAAGATGTAGCCAAGCACATCGGGGTTGATATCTTTCCCGCTTGCTGTAATGCGTGTATCAAGATGCCAACGCCATGTGTCGAAGAAGTTGAAGAGACGAATAAATGCTTCGTCGCTAATATCTATGTCAGCATAGTCGCGCTCCAATTGGTGCTCATCGAACATACCACCATTGAGATAGGGAATACGTCCATACTTGCGCTCAAAATCACCATTGTGCAGTGGCGCATTGAGTCCATCGTGAAAAAGGTCAGAAAGGAAACCACGATAAAATGATTGAAAGAAGCGGTCCTCTCCCTGTTCCTTGCGTACCCACTGTAGTTTGTGTTGCAGATAATCGGGGTCGCCATTGAGGAAGCCCTTCTTTTGGATAAAATAGCAAAACATCAAGCGGTTAAGCATGACCGACGTATACCATTGTTTGTTGCGATTGTCTTTGGATACGATATGGTCATCAATGCCCGTAATGAAGTCAGCAAAGGCTTTATGTTCTTTCTTGAAACCAGCATAAAAATCTTTCGTAATCTTCTCGGAATTGACAGCAAAAGAACCTTGTATACGTTCCTTAACATCGACGATAGTGGTTGTTTCGCCCAACTCGAAAGAGAGCGCATCAATCTTTGAAAAGAGAAAATCTGCCTTATCTGCAGTCTCATACTCAATTGTGACCACATCACGTTTCTCGACAGTCTTGATGGGAGCCATCCATTGGTGATGTTGCGAATCGGGGATATAGAATATGCAGATGTAGTCGTTGGCATTGCGTCGTAAACGGTAGTCTATCTTCTTACAAGTAGTTGTAGTAGGAATGCTATTTACTGGGCACGATATAATCTGAAAACCATTACGCTCGGCAATCGTTGTCATACAATATTCTATGCCTTCAATTTCGATAGGCTGTATATCGGCTTGACCACGAAAACGGTTCCAACCCATTTCGGTTATGAAGAGACCTTTGAAATCCTCCTCCTTTATATATTGATTGAATGTGCTTCTTCTCATAATGGTGTGTTTGTTTATGGTTGGTATTTAAGTCCCATCGAGCAGATGATTGACGGGTCTTTGTGAATGCTCTTGTCTTCTTCGATACGGCATAGACTGAAGTTCTTGCGCATTTCAAGTACGCACTCTACGATTTCATCACTGGTGCTATTGCGCAACATACGCCCAAGTGTAAACTTGGCGCTTTCGAGTAACGGATAATTGTAGATGTCGTCAATGGCAAGTTTTAACAGGTCTTTATTCTCTTGCGAGAAGAAGAGGTTGGGCGGATTCTGATAGTAATTTTCAAGTAGATTGCTGATACGATAGCGTGTGCTAAATCTGTTTCCTAAGATTCCACCGATGCTTGTTGTTTCATTGTTAATGTTATCAATAGCCTTAGATACAAGGTCGTGATGATTGTCGTGTGGTTCGATGTTGCGTGCATTTGCATCACAGGCCATAGCATTAAGAATACGTTTCTGCGATTGACTGATGATATTACCGTTGGTATCTAACCATGTGAGCACATCAAAATCGTTATGAGTCTTGGCATAGGTGATGACGCCGTTTTGTATCAATTCGCCAGTCTCTTTGGTCGCATAAATAACATTGCTTAATGAAGGGATGATTTCCTTTAATCGTGGATTGGCGTCGATTGCATTCTTCCAAATCTGATAGGCTTGTGACGAGAGGTCTACATCGCTGTCGTCATCATCATCAAGCGAGCCACTCTTCTCGTTAAACATGTCACGAAGGTTCTTTTCGTTACCTTCAAAGAAAACCTCATCACTACCTACGATATTGGCATTCTCATTAATACGGTCGTTGAGTCGACCACGAAGATTGATGATTTCCTCTACACCATCGGCAGGGAAGAACGAATAGCAATAGATTTGCTCGGCCTCTTGACCGATACGGTCAACACGACCAGCTCTCTGAATCAAACGAATAATCGCCCAAGGTAGGTCAAAGTTTGTGATAACGTGTGAATCTTGTAGGTTTTGACCCTCACTTAGTACGTCGGTAGCAATCATTATGCGGAACTGCTCTTCTAGTGTATAGTCCTTATCATTACTCTTTGGAGAGAAATGTTCAACCAAGTCTGTTGGGTTCTTACTACCTCCAGTGGCACAAGCGATGTTCTTGAATCCTCGACGTTTAAGTTGATTGAATATATAGTTTGCAGTGTCGGAGAATTGGGTGAACACAATAACCTTATCAGCCTTGTGTGTTTCATTGAGCAATGTTTCCAACTCGTTGAGTTTAGGGTCTGTTGCAGGGTTCCAATCACCACACAAAGCTATCATGTTAAGCAATATTTCGCAATCTTTACGTAGTTGTTGCTTGAGAGTACGTTTGAAATACTTGGAGTCAATCCATGCACAGTTGTTCTTTGCCGTGATGATATTATAATACTCTTTGGCCTTGCGCATATACACATCCATCTCTTTTGGGAAGGTTATCAACTCCTCGTCCTCAATCACACGCTCGGGGTCAAGTGCATCGCCAAAGATATTCTCGTTCATGTCGGCATCTTCCATATACTCTTCAGGGAAGGTATTCTCATCGCCAATAGGTAAAGGAAGTTTATTATCAATAGCATAGATGAATACTGCATTGCGTAAGATGTGCCTATATATCGTAAGCAGAAAGGCAAAACCACTGCTATCAATTCGTTTGAAGAATGTGCTTTTGCAAAATCCCATCATGCGTTGGCCTGCACGAGACAGATTTTCCACTATCAGTTTTTCATGTATTTTGATACCAATAGCTTTTGTTTCATCATAGAAATGGATAAGTCCATAACGAGGCAATTTAAGTTCCTCCATTAGGTTTATCATTTCGGCTGAATATAGACGACTATACTGGTCTCCCAATTCAGTCTTGAACTTAATTGCACGCGGCAAACGTTCTGGGAAATAAGAGCGACTACCATCAGGGAATTGCAAGTATTTTCGTTGAGTAATATTGTCGGTCTTAGCATAGTTATCCTTGATGAATGTACGTGTACGACGTACAAGGAAAAGTTTCATTAGTTCATTCCAATCATCAGCAAATGGGCTCTTCTCGAAAGCTTTGATAGAACGCATGTGTATGTCACTATGTAGGCGTTGAAATTCGCGCTCGCCACCCAATGAACGGATATATTCTTCGGGGCGAATGCCAAGATCTTGGTCTTCACTGATAAATAGGCGTAGCTGATTACTTAAATCTGAGAAGTCTTTGTTGTAAGGTGTTGCCGTAAGTAGCAAAACCTTGCTGTCTTGGTGTTCTATAAGATTTCGGATATTCTGATAGCGCTTACCGTTTGAGTTACGTAAGTTGTGACTTTCATCAACGATTATCAATCGATAGAATCTTGCAGATTCAATGTCGATAGGTTTAGACATTGACATGATATCGGCCTTCAGGTCGTATTTCGCAACATATTTGCGCCACATATCCTGTAGATTGGCCGGACATATAATCAGCGTACTGCTGGCAAAGGTCATCTCATAGATTTTTGCAATGGCACAGGCTGTAATCGTCTTACCCAATCCCACGACATCGCCAATCATTGCTCCGTTGCGCTTTTCGTTATTGAGATTCTTGGCAGCAATCTTTACGGCTGTTTGTTGGAAGTCAAACAACTCACGTTGAAATTCGGGAGAAAGTGAAAACTCTTTAATGCCATTGCGTGCGTCTTGGCTTAGGTGATAAGCTGTTTTCAAGTATATGTAATAAGGTGGAATATCCTTCTCACCAGCCCAACTTTCGTCGATTATCTTTATCAAGTCATCAGTGATGTCTAAGCAAAAACGGTCGTTCCAACGATTATCAAACCAATCTGCCAATTTCTGAACACTATCGCTGTCTGCAAATTCAGCATTCAGTTCGCCCTGTTTTGTCAAACCTGAGTAGGTAAGATTACTGCTACCCATAATAGCTTGTATCTTATTGAAATGATCCTGTGGCCGATGAGCCAGATAGAGTTTAGCGTGCAGGGGCTCTTTTAAATAAAGTTTAACCGTTACCTTTCCTTCCTTCATTTGGGTAGACAAACGACGTAACGTCCATTCATCTACAGCAGAAGGAACACCAAGCAAAAGTTGTTTTCGGAAGTCTCGTACAATCTGCATCCTGCATTGCATTGCATATTCAGCATCAGGCTGATTGTCATGACGGGAATAAAGTCCTCTGATAAGTTCTTCATCTGGACGATGCATACCGATGAGCAAACGACAGACACGCAATTGACGGTCGTCATTCTCATACACATAGTCACCTGGGAGGGAATCTATTTGATTCACTATCAGATTCCATCCTCTCAAATTGAAATAGCCGACGCAAAAGTCTACACGATTAACTCCTACGTTGCTAATAATCCCTTGCAAACCTTCGGTAAACTTGATTTCAAGGTTGTCATAGATTCTTGCCATATAACTGTACTGTTTAAAAGTACGTTTTAGGCTATACATCTAAGTGCTGGGTGTTTAACAATACAACAAAAGCATGGATGAACTTTTCTTTCCATGCTCCTGAGGTATCGCCAAACACCCACACACAACAGACAGATAAGTCACATCCATGCTTACAGCATAGACGTTAACAATACTTATCCTCTTTGTGCGTTCTTAAATTTGGCGATTTTCAGGAGCACTAAGAATAAATAGCAAACGCTAACATAATTCCACAAAATATATTCTCCATATTGGACACCACCAATAATATTGTTGGAGAAAGTACTGCAAAGGTAAGGATTAATTATGAATTCTAAATTATGAATTATGAATAATTTCACAGAATATGTTGAAAAACAGAAAATGAGATACCATTTAAGGTTTAAGATGTAGGGTGTAGAGTTTAGGGTTTAAGGATTAAGTGTTGGACTATGAGACTACAGAGATGGACTTTGAAACTGTATGTTCCTTCTGTTGATACAATTAAGATGTGTAAAGTTTTTTAGTAAGACTTTCAAGAATGTGTCTATATATCACGTTGGTGCACAAATAGCTCGATACGCAAACAAATGGCACCAAACGTACTTTATCATATTTGATATTCAATAGGTTAAGCATAGCGAAAAATCACTTAAGCGTAAGTTCAGTATCACTTAAGCGTAAGTTCAGTATCGCTTAAGCGTTAGTAACTTTTCTCTTAAGCGTTATCAAATTATGCTTAAGCGTTGTCTGACGAGACTTAAGGATGATTTATTTTGGTAAGGATTTTTCAGAAATGCAAGAAAGGTTTGAGGGGTAAACACACATTATTAGATTTGCTTTGAAGGATTGCATTCTTCAAGCCTGAATATTAGTAATCCTTCCATCGATATGAACCATTCAAAAAAGTAATATATACTTCATCGGCCAAAGAAGCTATCTTGCCTTGGCATAGAAGTAGTACTTACTTTGATTATACAAAGACATATAAGAATAAAGAAAGGAGTGTATCCACAATCGGATACACTCCTTATCTCAAGTTTTTATATCAGTTCAGACGATAATGTCTATATTGATATTAGTGTGCACGCAAGTTCCACTTAGAGTTGTCGGTGCTGAAATCCCACTCTGCCAATGTAGGAGTACTGTCGGCGATAGAGTAGAGGACATACTTGGTGTTCAAACCTTCCTGTCCAGGGATAGCCTTAGGCATGATACGGTAAGTACCATCAGTAGCCTGCTCAATGCGCCACAATTGCTCGTCGGCACCAGTGAACTCAGATACTGTAGTCAATTCCAAGTCAGCAGTTGCTGCCAAAGCGCGCTCTGTACCTTCGATAACAATCTTGCAATATGCACCACCCAAGAAACCACCTGCTTCAGCAACGGGAGTGATAGTCCAACGCTGGTGAGGACGGAACATGTAGTCACCGATACGAACGGGGATGTTCTCTGTAGGCCATGTGCCGATAACCTCTTCCAACTTCTGATTTTCGATAGGAGTTACAGGAGTGTTGCTATTGCCACCTCCGCCGAAGCCGAAGCCACCGCCTGCGCGCTGAACGTTCTGACGTACGAAGTCAACTGCCAATTCCAAAGCGTAACCTCTACGCTCTGACTCGATTTCGAATGTACCACCCTTGAAGCTTTCGCCAGCGATAGGCCACTCGTTCTTCCACAAGAGAGGACGGATACCCAATACGCTGCGACCACCTTGAGCGTAGTCAGCCTCGTAGTGACAAGACATGATTTCGATACCTTCGTCGATGATGTAACGTCCGAAGTGTCCAGGACCAGTTACACCGTCACCAGCAGCGATTACCATACGGCCACCACCGTGGTACATATCACGACCAACGTTGTCGATATAAGGACCAGTTACAGTGCGTGAACGTCCAACTACGATGTTGTATGTAGAGTTCACACCGTCGCAACATGTTCCGTGAGTACCGAGGAGGTAGTACCAACCATCGCGGTAGATGAGGTCAGTTGCCTCACAGTCGATAGCGATATCCAATTCCTTGTTACCCTTTACGCGCTCACCAGTGTTGGGGTCAATCTCGATAAGACGGATAGTACCGAAGTAAGTTCCGTAACATACCCACAAACGACCAGTTGTAGGATCGAGCAAAAGACCTGGGTCGATAGCGTCGTTGTCTTCCAAACCGTCAGAAGCAGCAACTTCGATAGCTTCAGTATACTTGAAATCGGGAGACTTGGGGTCCATAGTCTTGTTCCACATAGTGAGGATGCGACCGTTGTGTCCGCCACCCAATCCACCTCCGGTAGCACCGTAGATAACGAGGTAACGATCACCAATCTTCATAGCATCAGGAGCAGCACCACCACCGGGGCGTTCAGCACCACTTTTCCATGTCCAACCGTCCTCGGAGATAAGGCCTCCGCCGCCGGTACCGTAGGTGTAATACTTACCATCGCACTCAACGATTGTTGAAGGGTCATGGATGAAGGGTTGGCCCACTTGGGCAAACGATGTAGTGAGCGACAAGCTCAACAGGGTGAGAGTTGATTTTATCTTGTTCATGGTTATTCTTTTTAATTTTATCTTCTACTTCTTGAATTACTTAATCTCATATCCAGTAACGGGGTTCTCGTTCTCGTCGATGAAGCGTACGCAGAAGTCACTCATACCAGGACCGTTGATAACGGCACCACGAAGGATGTTGATACCCTTCTTGAGAGTAATACGGGGTGATACGGCATCGTCCTTAACCATACGGCGGTCACCAGAGAGGAGAAGAACTTCTTCACCATTGAGCCACCACATAGAAGCTGAGTTACTACCTACAGCCAAACGTACGTCCTTGATTTCTTCAGGGCAATCGATAACGGTTACGTTCCAGAAGAGTACACCATAAATCTGCTTCTGCAAACCATCAGCAAAACGGAAGAGTTTAACGTTGAAGCGTTCGCTGTCGAGCTTGTGCCAAGTCAGTTTCTCCTTACCTACTTTCACCTTCTGTCCGTTCTCAGGAACGATAGTGAACTGGTTGGGGAAGTATTCAGTATTGAAGTGTTCGCGCAAGTATGTATCAGTGAATACTGTGTTTGAACGGTTGGGCTTGTCAATGGGCTCCAAGATAGTCCAACGACGGATGAAACCTTCTGCATCGGGCTTAGCAGGAGTAGCTGTAGCAGCAGTGAAGTATGTGGGAGGGGTCTTGAACTGTACCCAGTCGATGCTTGCAGCTTCACCTTCACATGAGATGTAGAGGTTAACAACACCCTTAGGAGCATAATTTACAGTAGTAGTTACAGTGTGCCACAAACCAGCATTGCTACGACGACGCATCATCATACCACCACCAGCAGCATTAGCACCACCTTCGGGCTCAACTTGCAAGTTGAGACGAGCGATAACCTTACCGTTCTTGTTGTTCTCACGGATTACGATGCTTGTGTTCTTGTCAGCCTTCACGTTAGCAATAACGTAAGTCTTAGCATTAGCACCAGTGAAGTCAACATCGTTGTAAGTGATATAGCTACCCTTCTTAGGCAACTTCACTTCCCAACCACGGAATGTGTTAGTAGTATCCAAGTATGCATATTCTACGCCTTCAGAAGCTGTGCTATAGCGGTCAACTTCGATACGAGAGTCTGCTTTATTGATACCTACACCACGCAATGTGGGAGTAACTTCCTTGATAGTTCCATCTTCGTTGAAGTACAACTTCTCGATCTGAACAGAACGACGCTTGTCATCGTTTGGTGAGTAAGCATTGTGGTGATAGAACAAATACCACTGACCCTTGTAATTAACGATACTGTGGTGGTTTGTCCAGCATCCATTAGCGTGCTCAGCCATGATAAGACCCTTGTATTCGTAGGGACCCATAGGGTTCTTACTCATAGCATATGCGAGAACTTCAGTGTTTTCTCTTACATAAGGATAGGTCAAATAATAGTTGCCGTTATACTCAAAAGCGAATGGACCTTCAGCCTGACGGTTAGGCAAGTCTTGGAGGCAGTTTACACCAATGTTTACCATTTCGCGTTCACCCCACTTAACGACTTCCTTCGGATTGTCTTCTGCGAGTTCCTTCATGTTGTCGCTGAGTTTGGCACAACGTCCTGCACCCCAGAAAATGTATGCATTACCATCTGAAGCCAAAAGCACACATGGGTCGATACCATTGATACCCTTGATTGGTTCTGGTTCAGGAATGTACGGACCTTCAGGTTTGTCTGCAATAGCTACACCAACACCGAATCCACCACCTTGCTTAGGTGAAGTTGGGAAATAGAAGTAGTACTTGCCGTTTCTCTCCACACAGTCAGGAGCCCACATAGAATAAGAATTAGGTCTTACCCAAGGTACATTGTTCTGAGAAACAATCATACCATGGTCTTCCCAAGTTACGAGGTCTTCAGAAGAGAATACGTGGTAGTCTTCCATGCAGAACCAGTCTTGACGTTGACCTTCGGGAGGCAAAATGTCATGTGAAGGGTACAAATACACCTTATTATTAAATACACGTGCGGTCGGGTCGGCAGTGAACTGACCGCTGATAATGGGATTCTGTGCCGCCGCTGTCAGTGGGACGGAAAGCAGAAATAATCTAAGTAATTGTTTCATGTTAGATTGTTTTTTTAATAATTAAATTTTTCAGCGCAAAAGTATATAAAATTATTCACAATAACGATAAAAAAAAGAAAAAAATACATTTTTCATCTAAATGTAACGTAATTTAAACCATCTGCAACATATTCATAACTATTTCGATGAAAGAATAAGTAATTTTGCAGTGTCGAGAGATGATAAAATGTGCAACTTCAAATTTTAATGTTTGCATGGCCATTTGATTCGTCTCTTGCTTTTTGGGAATAATACGTTAGTGTATTATATTTTTAGATGTTTTTATCTCAAAATGAGGTATTAGTTTGATTAATAAGGGAGAGTCCGTGCCTTGTGAAAGGCGCGGGCTTTTTTTGTTCAATTAGTGGGTAAGGTATACTATATATGGGTAAAAATTGTGTATATGAAAATGTTTTGCGACAAAAAACAAAGTCTATTTGAGTTATTAGTTGTATTTTTGCAAAATATAAAGTATAAATTTATTAATTTAAACATATAAATGAAATGAAGATGAAAAAGTATGCAGCATTTTGCCTTGCATTGATGGCTATGACGGCCGTAAAAGCAGAGGTAATCGTAAGCAGTCCTGATGGACGCATTGGTGTGGATTTTGATGTGAAAGATGGTAAGCCTGTCTATTCTGTTATCTATGATGGACAAGTGGCCATTGAACCATCACCACTTGGCCTAAGAACCAACATGGGTGACTATACACAAGACTTGAAATGGGACAAAGAGAAAACCGCTAAAGGTGATTATTCAGGAAACTATGCGTTGGCAAGTCTCAAGGAAGGTCAGGATCATAATTTTGAATTCAAGACCGCTATAGTTCAATTGTCAAAGAATGCGCGTCCTGTTGCTCAAGAAAATGGTCGTCCTCAAGCAAGAAGAGGTGACAGAGGTAATAATGGACCAGTTATGAACATCGAGTTTCGTGTGAGCAATCGCGACGTAGCCTTCCGCTATACAGTGTTGACTCAGGGCGATACTCGTAGTTGTGTGATTCGTGAAGAGGCTTCAACTTTCCAAGTTCCTTCAAACTCACTTACCTTCATGGCTCCTCAAAGCAATCCTATGACAGGATTTGCTCGTACTGCTCCCAGTTACGAAACCAAGTTTACCCTTGGCGAACCTGTCGGTAAAAACGGTTATGGCAATGGTTATGTGTTCCCTTGCTTGTTCGAAGTACCCAATGCTGACAAGGCAAAGGCTTTGTGGATATTGGTATCGGAGACAGGTACTGATGGTAATTACGTAGGATGTCGCTTGTTGGGTGGAAACGGTGGCGAGTATCGCATTGGTTTCCCTCAGGAGGGCGAGTTGAACGGATGGGGTAGCACTTCAGTGCAGATGGCTCTTCCTGGAAACACTCCATGGCGTACCATCACCATTGGTCACACACCTGCTAACATCATTGAGACAACTGTTACTTGGGACTTGGTGGATGCAAAATATCCTGCCAGCAAGGATTACTCTAAGGACTATGGTAAGGGTATGTGGTCATGGATTATCGGTATGGACTCAAGTTGTAACTTCGACGAGCAGAAGCGTTACATTGATTTTGCAGCTGCTATGGGTTATCGTTCATTGTTGGTGGATGCATTGTGGGATGTGCAGATTGGTCGCGAACGTATCGCAGAACTTTCTCGTTACGCTCAGTCAAAGGGCGTTGGACTCTACCTCTGGTACAATAGTAATGGTAGTTGGAACGATGCTCCTCAGTCTCCGAAGGGTATTATGAACAGCTCAAGAGAACGTCGTAAGGAGATGAAGTGGATGCAGGAAATTGGTATTCTTGGTATAAAGGTTGACTTCTTCGGTGGTGACAAGCAACCCGTTATGCAACTCTATGAAGATATCCTCACCGATGCCAACGACTTCGGTATCATGTGTATCTTCCACGGTTGTACCTTGCCTCGCGGATGGGAAAGAATGTTCCCCAACTACGTAGCTTCTGAGGCTATACTTGCTTCTGAAAATCTCCATTTCTCACAAGGTTTCTGTGATGAAGAGGCTCGCGATTGTGGTGCTATGTATCCCTTCACTCGTAATGTGGTAGGTTCTATGGACTTCGGAGGATCGGCCCTTAATAAGTATTACAATGCTGACAATAGTCGTGGTTCTCGTCGTGTGACTTCTGATGTGTATGCGCTTGCAACTGCAGTTCTTTTCCAAAGTCCTGTACAGCACTTTGCTCTCGCACCCAACAACTTGACAGATGCTCCAGAGTATGCTATCGACTTTATGAAGACCGTGCCTACTAAGTGGGACGAGGTTCGCTTCATCGATGGTTATCCTGGTAAGTACATCATCATGGCTCGTCGCTCTGGTGACAAGTGGTACATTGCCGGTGTAAATGCAATGGAACAACCCATCAAACAGACACTTACCTTGCCTATGTTGGAAGGTGGTAGCACAATCAATCTCTATATGAATGATGAGGTGAAGCCCGTGAAGGTTTCTAAGAAGCAAACCGTTAAGATAGAGATTCCCACTAACGGTGGTGTGGTAATTGTAGAGTGATTATTCTAAGTTTTATAATTTAAGTACAAAGGAAAAATAATTCAAAGGTAGGGAAGATGGAGGTCGATAGCTTTTTAACTATGATGTTTACTTCTTGAAACTTGTGGTTGAATCTCTTGGCCTCTATCTATCCAAAGAATCAAATATATATGCTTTGATTTCCTCTTTCGAGTATATCCTAAAAAGAAAGTTTATGAAAAAAATAATCTTATCTCTCATTGCTCTGTTGTGTCTCACAGGAGTACAAGCGGCAGAGCAATTTGTGAGTTTTGTAAAGCAAACTGATGCGGTGTCCATTACTAATGCTACCATCAGTTATAGTGAGAACGAGTACGAAGGTGTAAAGATTGCCATCCAAAACTTGCAGACGGATATGAAGAACGTCTTGGGTAAGGCTCCTTCTTTGATAGAGAAAGATGGGGAAAAGGCAACCATCATCGTAGGTACTATTGGAAAGAGTAAGGCCATCGATGCTTTGAAGTTAGCAGACTTGAAAGGTAAGCGAGAGAAGTTTATCATTACCACTACTCCTGAAGGTCAAGTTGTGATTGCTGGTAGTGACAAGCGTGGTACTATCTATGGTGTGTACGAACTCAGTCGTCAGTTGGGTGTGTCACCTTGGTATTGGTGGGCCGATGTTCCTGTAGAGAAGCAGAGTGAGGCCTATGTATTGAAGGGTACTTATACTGATGGTGAACCTGCCGTAGAGTTTCGTGGTATCTTCCTCAACGATGAGGCTCCCTGCTTGACTTCATGGGTGAAGAATACTTGGGGAACTGACTATGGTGATCATCGTTTCTATGCTCGCGTGTTCGAACTCATCCTTCGTTTGCGTGGTAATATGTTGTGGCCTGCTATGTGGGGATGGGCTTTCTATGCTGACGATCCTGAAAATGGACCTACTGCCGACAAGATGGGTGTTATCATTGGCACATCTCACCACGAACCTATGGCTCGTAACCATCAAGAGTGGGCACGTGATCGTAGTGGAAATGGTGAATGGAACTATCAAACTAATCAAAAAAGACTTGACGAATTTTTCCGCGAAGGTATTGAGCGCATGAAAGGTACCGAGGATATTGTTACCATTGGTATGCGCGGTGATGGTGACGAAGCCATGAGTGCTGAGGCTGATACTGAACTCCTTCAACGCATTGTGAAGAATCAGCGTAAGATCATTGAAAATGTGACAAAACAACCCGCTAAGAAGACTACTCAAGTGTGGGCGCTTTACAAGGAAGTGCTCGAGTACTATGATAAAGGAATGCGTGTGCCCGATGATGTTATTATGCTCCTTTGCGATGACAACTGGGGTAATGTGCGCCGTGTACCCACTACTGAGAAGGAATTGAAGCATCCTGGTGGATGGGGACTCTATTATCACGTTGACTATGTGGGTGCTCCTCGTAACTCTAAGTGGCTCAATGTGACTCCTGTGCAAAATATGTGGGAACAACTCACTCTTGCCTATGATCGCGGTATTCAGCGTATGTGGATTCTCAATGTAGGTGACCTTAAACCTATGGAATATCCCATCACACTTTTCCTCGATATGGCTTGGAGTCCTAAGACTGTAACCGCCGATGTGGTAGAGACTCACGTACTTCCTTTCTGCATCGAACAGTTTGGTAAGGAACAGGCAGCTGAGGCGGCTCGTATTCTTAACCTTATTAGTAAACTCAATGGACGTTGTACACCAGAAATGCTCGATGCTCGCACTTATAATGTGAATACAGGTGAGTGGAAGCAGGTGGTGGACGAGTATATGCATCTCGAGACAGAGGCATTGCGTCAGTATCTCACCCTTGAACCTCAGTATCGCGATGCTTATCAGCAACTCATCCTTTTCCCTGTACAAGCCATGGCAAACCTTCATGAAATGTACTATGCTCATGCAATGAATCAGAAGCTCTTCAAGGAGGGTAATCCTGACGCAAATATGTGGGCCGATCGTGTGGCTGATGCTTTCCGTCGTGACTCAATCCTTTGTGCCGCTTATAACCATGACATTGCCGGTGGAAAATGGAATGGTATGATGACTCAGAAGCATATTGGTTATCGTAGTTGGAATGACAATTTTCCTCGTGATGTGATGCCTCGCGTTCAACGCATTGAGAATCCTACTCCTGGTGGTTATACATTCCAAATGAACAATGGTGTGGTGAGTATGGAAGCTGAGCATTACTTCGAAGCTAAGGCTACTGATAATACTGAGTGGACGCTCATTCCTCATATGGGACGTACACGTAGCGCTATGGCACTGATGCCTTATACCCAATCTACTGAAGGTGCATCGCTTACCTACCGTTGGAATGGAAAGGTACAAGGTGAAGTGGAAGTGCATGTGATTGTTAAATCTACTCTTGATTTCCTTAATAAGGGTGGTATGACCTTTGGTGTATCAATCGATGGAGGTGAACCGAAGGAGGTTAATTTTAACCACAATCTGAATGAAAAGCCTGAAAATATTTACAGTGTATATTATCCTACTTCTGCGGGTCGTGTAGTAGATACTCGTGTAAAAATTTCGGTAGATTCTTCTTCTGAGACTCACACACTTACTATTACTCCCAATGACCCTGCCATCGTGTTTGAAAAGATTGTTATTGATGCAGGTGGTTACGAACGCTCATACCTCTTTATGGATGAGTCAGAAGTGACTAAGCAATGATGATTGAACGGAGTTCGCTTGCTTAAGAACTCCGAATATAAATAGGTCTCACCTGTCGCCTATCTCAGCCTTTAAGGTTGATGATAGGCGGCTTTTTTATCTTTATATATCAATGTATTGACTTATAGGGCTTGTAAGGATAATTCTTTGGCTAATTTACGAAGATGCATGAAGGATTAATTATAGAATATTTATTCTCTACCTGAGAAAAATATTTCCCTAACGGAAGAAAAATATTTCCTTTGTAGTCGTTGAAATCTTAATGTTTCTATCATACGAGTTAGTGTGATAGAATTGTAAGGAATAATCTGCTTTTAGAAAAATAATGGCCTATTTGTTTGCATTCGGTTAAAAAATATTGTACTTTTGTGACATACTTGAATTAGTAAGTGTTAGAATCTTTAAAATCTTGATTATGAAATATTTTAAACTGCTTGTTGTGACTCTGTTGCTATGTGGTTGTGCACAGAGGGGAAGTGAAGAATTGTTCTTAGGTTTAGGATGGAATCTTGGTAATCAAATGGACGCTCACGTGAATGGGGTGGCTATGGAAACTTCATGGGGAAATCGAAAGGCCACGCAACAGACATTTGATAGTCTTAAAGCCGTGGGATTCACTTCGGTACGCATACCTGTTACGTGGTTAGGACATATCGGCGAAACTCCCGATTATACCATTGAGACCGCATGGATGGATAGGGTAGCCGAATTGGTGGATTATGCCGAGAATGCAGGTTTGAATGCTATCATTAACATACATCACGACGGAGCGGATAGTCGCCATTGGCTTGATATTAAAAATGCGGCTAAAGATGAGGCGGTGAACCAACGTGTGAAGGATCAGTTGCATGCTATGTGGACACAGATAGCCAATAGGTTCAAGGATAAGGGGAATTTCCTTGTATTTGAAGTGGTGAACGAGGTGCATGATGGTAAGTGGGGTTATGGAGAAAATCGCACTGATGGCGGACGTCAATACGAAGTGGTGAACGAGTGGAATCAGGTGTTTGTCGATGCCGTGCGTGCCACTGGTGGAAAGAATGGTGACCGCTACCTTGGAGTGGTGGGATACTGTACAAGCATTGACTTGACGATAAAACATTTTCGCTTTCCAACCGACAAAGCGAAGAATCGTCAATTGCTATCAGTTCACTACTATGACCCTGTAGATTTTACTCTCGAAAATCGCGTTGACGAATGGGGACATTTGGCCACTAAGAATCAAGGATCATACATAGATGAACAACATGTTGACTCAATGTTTAACCTTCTAAAGACTCATTTCGTGGACAAGGGTATTCCTGTGTACATAGGTGAATTTGGATGCACACGTCGAGCCAATGCTGCTTACGAGCATTTTCGTGAGGAGTATCTTCATCATGTCGTGAATAGCGCCGCTCGTCATGGCCTGTCGCTCATGTATTGGGACAATGGTAGTCGAGGTGCAGGACGTGAATGTTCGGGCATTATCGACCACTCTACAGGTGCTCCTATTGGTCGTGGTGGAGACATAGTCCGCCTTATGGTGGATGCTTATTCACAAGGTGAGTAAGGTCTCCATTATTGATATTACCTTCCATAGCGTGCTCTATGGTTACTAAAATGATGATAAAAAAGGTAAAATTCAGCATAAATCCAATATAAAATAGTACTTTTGCAACCGAAAATTGTTGTCTTGCCATGAGACAACTGAAGATTTTCAAAAGTATAACCAACCGTGAGAGTGCGGCGCTAGAGAAATATCTATTGGAGATAGGGCGCGAAGAGATGATTACGGTGGAGGAGGAGGCCGAACTTGCGCAACGCATCCGCAAAGGTGACGTTCAAGCGTTGGAGAGGTTGACAAGGGCGAATCTGCGCTTCGTCGTCTCTGTGGCTAAGCAGTATCAGAATCAAGGGATGAGCCTGCCTGATCTTATAAATGAGGGAAATATAGGCTTGATAAAGGCTGCTGAGAAGTTTGACGAGACGCGAGGTTTCAAGTTCATCAGTTATGCTGTGTGGTGGATTCGACAATCTATTTTACAAGCTTTGGCCGAACAGTCGCGTATCGTACGCTTGCCATTGAATCAAGTGGGAAACCTTAATCGGATCAATCGCGCATTCTCCAAGTTTGAGCAGATGAACGAACGCTACCCCTCGATGGAAGAATTGGCCGAGAGTGTGGGAATGGAAATAGAACGCGTGGAGGAGATTGTGAAAATGTCGGGTCGACACACAAGTTTGGAAGCACCATTCAACGATGAAGGGGAGAATAGCATGTTGGATGTGTTGACCGAGGACGAGCGTAAGATGGATGACGACCAGTTGGAGATGGAATCGTTAAGGACAGAAGTTGAGCGTACTTTGTTGCAATTACCCGATAGGGAGAGAACCATACTACGCATGTTTTATGGCATTGGTCAGTCTGAAAAAACTTTGGAAGAGATTGGTGAAAGACTGAATTTGAGCCGCGAACGAGTGCGTCAACTGAAGGAAAAAACTTTGAAAAAGTTGCGTCAGGACGAACATTGTAAGTTGTTAAGACCTTTTTGGGGTGTATGACTTATAAGAACTATAGTTAGACTATAAAAATTAGGAATAAAGATAAAAACTAAAGTAAATATACCGATGGAGAAAATTACAAAGCATTTCGTGTTAATGTTGTGCCTTATGTTATGCGGTGTAGGTGCACTCAATGCTAAAGGTGACAAGGATGAGAAAGTACCCGAGGTGAAGACTGTTTACCTTTTTGGTGTGGCCGCTTCGTTCAACGATACCATTGTACACATTACCGATATTCAAGAATTTCAAGGTGTAGGAATTGTCAATGACGATGGTTTCTTGATAGGGCGCAGCATCTATAGTTCGCAACTCAAAAATTACGTTGAGAATTTCAAAAATTTACCTCATCGAACATGCACTATATTCTTTTCCGAGAAGAAAAGTGACTTGGAGAAAACTTACTCAAAATTGACTCAATTATATGACGCAAACAAATCTCTTTCGCTCAATGTCGTAAAAAAAGAGTTTTTTTCCTTCCAGAAGTACAATGAAGAGTATTAAAAAATATCAATTTGATTGTTTTATTCGCTGAATATCCGTAAATTTGCGCACTATTTTGAAAAGTGTAATGAAAGTATATATAGGATTTTGTCTTGGATTACTCCTGTTGCTTACATCATGCAACAGTTACAATAAGGTGCTAAAGAGTACTGACTACGATTACAAATACGAAGTAGCAAAGGAGTATTATCTATTGGGTAAATATGCCAAGTCTGCTATGATTTTGGACGAAATGATAACTATCATGAAAGGTACAGACAAGGCAGAGGAAACCCTTTTTATGGCAGGTATGAGCTATTATGGTATGGGCGACTATGAAACTGCTTCGTACTATTTTACATCATACTATAATAGTTACCCAAGAGGAATATATGCCGAACAATCACGCTTTTACACTGGTGAGACTCT
This sequence comes from Bacteroidaceae bacterium, assembly GCA_017560945.1. Taxonomy (GTDB): domain Bacteria; phylum Bacteroidota; class Bacteroidia; order Bacteroidales; family Bacteroidaceae; genus Phocaeicola_A. Next base: position 84,826 of record JAFZDY010000044.1, read on the forward strand.
TTATTTAGCAGCACCAGAGCCTCGTCTCGATCAGACGGCTACAGTCAGAGCAATCAAGGAATTGGAACTTTTTCTCGAATATTATCCTAAGAGCCGCTATAAGGAGGTTGTGCAAAATATGCTTTATGACCTTCAAAATAATTTGGCTCAAAAGGAATACGAAACGGCGAAGTTGTATTATAACTTAGGCCCTTACACTGGAAACTTCAATTTCGCTACAAATTCATCTGAGGCAAATGCCAACAACTATGAGTCGTGTGTCATTACCGCACAAAATGCATTGAGAGATTATCCCTATTGCATACAACGTGAGGAGTTTGCCATCTTGATTCTGAAGGCAAAATATCAAATGGCTATACAGAGTGTAACAGAGAAAAAACATGAGCGTATGCGTGATGCACTCGACGAGTATTATGCATTCAAGAACGATTATCCTGAAAGCCAATATATGGACGACGCTAACCAAATGTTGAAGAAAATCAATAAGGAGATGGGAAATCGTGTCGAGGAAGAGTTAGATTAAGAATAAGTAAAAAGATAATTATAAATTGTTTTAAAAAGATAGGATTATATGGATTACAAGAAAACAAATGCTCCTTCGAATACAGTAACTCGTAATTTGATGGATTTGTGTGAAGACACAGGTAATATCTACGAAACTGTTGCCATCATTGGCAAGCGTGCCAATCAGATTTCAGCTGAACTCAAGGGTGAACTTTCTAAAAAGTTGGCGGAGTTCGCTTCTTATAATGATAGTTTGGAGGAAGTGTTTGAAAATCGTGAGCAGATTGAAATTTCTCGTTTTTACGAAAAACTCCCCAAACCCTCTTTGATTGCAGCTCAGGAGTATGCCGAGCATAAGGTGTATTTCCGCAATCCTTCAAAGGAGAAAGAAAAATTGCAGGCAGCTCCCAACTTTTAAAGGTGTGTGAGAAAGAATTATGGCTCAACGTCTTTATTTATTGATATCTGCTATTCTGATGGCCATTGTTTCACAAAGTGGCCTTGCAAATTTTATTGCTCTTGAAGATGGTATTTCGTACAAACTGACCTGTTGTAAGTTGATCAATAGTGCTACTGGTGAGGTTGTGAGTCGTGCGCCATGGGCATTGATGGTGTTGGCTATATTTGTTGCATTGTCATTGTTGTTTACCCTTTTCTTGGCATTTTATCAGAATTATGCTTTGCAGAAGCGAATGTCAATATTCTCAATGTTGGTGACTGTAGGCTTCTTGCTGACCTATGCAGGTTTCTTTTTCTATTATAAGTCTCGCCTTGTCGTACTTTCAGCAGACGTTACTTGGTGGGCAGTGGCTGTCCCTATAATTGTATTGATATTGTCTTTTATGGCTTTTCTCGCCATTAGCAAGAAAGAGGCTTCAGTTATTTTTGGAGCATCATCGTTCAGACTTAGGGATTAATTTAAGATTTGTAGTTAGAAGGATTATTATTTACTGATAAGAGAATAATATCGACCTATAAAAAAAAGAGGATGTGCTATTTTTGACACATTCTCTTATTTTTTATAGTCTTACTACTATTCGGTATTTTGTCTAATTTGTCTAATTGTGTTTGTCTTTAGATAATTATTTCTCCCTCTTTCTTTTCCTTGTTTACGGCAAGGTGGAGAAAGGACTATTACATCAATTATTGTTTGGTGATTTCACCAGCAAGGCATTCATTCATTTGTTTTCTTACCTCCTCGGGTGAAAGTCCATGCCCTAAAAGGAACATTAGTTTTGTTACTGCCGACTCTACTGTACTGTCGTATCCGCTGATAACTCCCGCTTCTGCCAAATGGAGCCCTGTTTCATAACGTCCCATTTCTACCGAACCTGATAGGCATTGGCTAATGTTTACGATTACCAAACCACGTTCAGTGGCCTCCTTAAGTTTGTTTATTAGCCATTCCTTTTGCGGAGCATTTCCAGATCCGAATGTACGCATTACTACTGCTTTGAGACCAGGTACATGCAACACACTATCGATAATGGCCTCTTGAATGCCAGGAAATAATGATAGGATAATCACATTTTGGTCAAACAAGAAGTGTGGTTTTAAAGGACGGTTAGTGTCTGGACGTCGAATGTGATCTAACGCGTAATGTATATGAATGCCCGCATGTGCGAGAGTAGGGTAGTTGAATGAGTTGAAAGCGTTGAACCCTTCAGCGTTACTTTTGGTTGTACGATTTCCGCGAAGCAAGCAATTTTCGAAGAAAATGGTTACCTCTGGCACTATGGGAGTACCATCCGAGTGTTTAGCCGCTGCTATCTCTATAGCAGTGATTAAGTTCTCTTTTCCGTCAGTTCGCAATGTTCCTATCGGTAGTTGGCTTCCAGTCAGCACCACAGGCTTACTCAAGTTTTCAAGCATAAAACTCAAGGCTGAAGCTGTATATGCCATGGTGTCTGTGCCATGAAGGACGACAAATCCATCAAATTTATCGTAGTTGTCATTGATAATATGGACGAGTTTTGCCCACAACGCAGGCTCCATGTCTGATGAGTCAATCGGAGGAGTAAATTGATAAGTCGCAATGTGGTAGTTGAATCGCTTCAATTCTGGAACATGATTTTGTAAATGCTCAAAATTGAAACTCTCCAATGCCCCCGTTTCTGGATTCTCTATCATTCCTATTGTACCCCCCGTATAAATCAATAAAACAGCTGGTACATTCTTTTCCGACATCTCGTTTACTCCTTTATTTGCCATAATCTTCATTTCAAGCTGCAAAATTAATAAAAAATACAATCCGAAGAGTAAAAAAGTTTCTAAACCTACTCATATAATCAAAAGATTGTACATATTTGCTTTATTTAAGCATAAAAAAGTGAAGTATGTTGTTCCTTTGAATTATAATTCTCCATTAGTTAATTTTTGATAGTTATTTGTTGAGTCTAATTCTTTTCTTCTCTTTCTTTTCTCCCTTCCCTTCTCTTATTTTCTCCCCCACTTTGAAAATTATTTTCCCCTTCAGGCAAAAAATTGCGCTTGTTTTTAATTGAGATTTAGTCATCTCGCGCACGTATATATATAAATAGGTGTATCAGTGTAGTTGTAGTATTGTAGTTTTTCCTTTGTTTTTCATTTTTTATGTTATAAAACATATTTTTCTTCATTTATTATCAGGCATTTTGGCCTGAATGGGTATATTTTTTCAAAAAATAATCTGGAAAAGTTTTGGTGATTCAGAAATTAGCAGTAATTTTGCATCCGCTTTCGGAAAGGAAGCAAGAACAAAAGAAGCGATCTTTGAGGAAATTACATAAAACAGACAAGTAGTACAAGAGCCATCTCTTGTTTATATAATGAGAGATGTGGTAAAAGAGATACGAACCGTCAATAAAAGAATAAAGATTGGATGTTGTCCATGAGCAGATTAGACATATAAGAGTAATCTTATAAAGATATAATTTACAATGAAGAGTTTGATCCTGCTCAGGATGAACGCTAGCTACAGGCTTAACACATGCAAGTCGAGGGGCAGCGGGAGCTTAGCTTGCTAAGTTTGCCGGCGACCGGCGCACGGGTGAGTAACACGTATCCAACCTGGCCCATACTCGGGTATAGCCTCTCGAAAGGGAGATTAATCCCCGATGTTGTTGTTACATCGCATGATGTTTCAACCAAAGTTATTCGGTATGGGATGGGGATGCGTTCCATTAGGTAGTAGGCGGGGTAACGGCCCACCTAGCCGACGATGGATAGGGGTTCTGAGAGGAAGGTCCCCCACACTGGAACTGAGACACGGTCCAGACTCC
>JAFZDY010000045.1 GCA_017560945.1 Bacteroidaceae bacterium
ATCAACTCCCCTCCATAGAGGGAGGGGCAGGGGGTGGGTCTGTAGGGGCAAGGGGATTGGATCCGTGGTTTTTTTTATTTTTACCTTAGAATCTGCTTTGCATGTTCCTTCACCTTGATTTCCTTGGGTAGGATGATGCGTTCAATAATACCCTCTTCGTTGATGATAAAGGTGGTACGGAAGGTTCCCATATACTTGTGTCCGTACATACTCTTCTCTCCCCACACGCCGAAGGCCTCAACCAATGTCTTTTCTGTGTCGGCTATCAAGGGAAAAGGGAGTTCGTGTTTGCTGATGAATTTTTGGTGCGAAGTCGTACTATCCACACTCACACCTACTACTTCGTATCCCGCCTTACGCAACTCCGCATAGTTGTCACGCAGATTACATGCCTCTGTGGTACAACCTAATGTGTTGTCCTTGGGGTAGAAGTAGAGTACCAACTTCTTCCCTTTATATTGGTCGAGTCGAATCTCCTCGCCTTTTTCGTTTATGCCCAATAAGTCAGGGGCTTTGTCTCCTATATTCATTTTTCAAATGTCTTTTGTCACTTTGGGTTACATCACACGTTTGAAATGTATGATTTTCTGCGAGCGAAGATAGTGCAAACCGAGTGAATAACAAAATAAATTCATCGATTTTTTCTTTTTTCTTTTTTAGTTATAACAAAGGGCTGATTTCTCGAATGAAATCAGCCCCCTGTAACTTTATCGATGTGGGTAAAAACTCCGTCGAATATGTATATTTTATAGATGCTTACTTTTCTTCGCAACTATATTTGAAGTATTCTACATCCACGTGTCCGCCAACCTTCTTTGTAGCATAGTTGAAGATTCCGAACTTAGTTCCCATGAAGAAACGGCGATAGTCAAATATCATGCGATAGTTTTTAGTTCCGATCTGTGTCCATTGTTCACCATCGAGGCTATAATAGAAGTTTGCAGCATCGTTTCCACCGCGTCTGCCATTGGGACGGAAATCACCATCAAGGCGCAACCATATCTTGGGTTGTTTTGCGTTGAGGAGTGTTGTCAAGTCAATGGTTTCAATAACCTTCTCGTCAACTTTTGTTACAGCTTTTTCACGTTCGGTCAAGGTAACATTCTGCTCGCTCATTTCGAGTGTCCACTTTTTGCCGTTCTTTTTAACGGTTAATACACCGCTATCGCCATTGAATGCACTCAATCCTGCGCAATCACCATCCTTCATCTTTGACAAATCCATGCAGATGTAACCACTACAAGCAGGACCTTCCATACGCTGGGTCAAGGTGTTGGGTGCCAAATAGAGGTTGGGGACTACACGGCTTGTCTTGAGTCGCATGAATCCTGGACGCTCAGTTAAACTCCATGCATTGTCCACAGGATTGTGGTTCCATTGCCAGTGCAGAGCCAACTTAGTGTCGTCAAACTCGTCGGAGAGTACAATTTTCTTGGTGGGTTGTCCAGTCTTGTACGGACGCATGATGTCGGGTACTCTGTAACTCTCATCGCCCAACATAGGCCAACCATCAATCCAACGAACAGGAGACAATGTCAGTACTCGGCCTACACCATTACGGTCTTGGAACATGATACCATACCAGTCGCCCTCTTCGGTGTCAACAATAGTACCTTGTGCCAAGTGGCTGAAACCTCCGAACGGACTTTCCAATATTACGTTCTTTTCCCATTTGCCATTCAAGTCCTTTGTACGATAGCATACTTCACGACGGTTAAGACCTCCACCGTATGCCTGGCTGATAAGCATAGCATAGTAGGTACCACGGTGCTTGATGACGCGAGTTCCTTCCAACAATCCGCGTTCTTCCTCTTCGCGTTGGAAATAGTGACGCAAACTACCTTCTACTACACTCTTTAAGTCACGTGTCAACTGACACATTTCACCTGTTCCAAAGAAGATGTAGGGTGTGCCATCGTCGTCGAAGAACAATGTAGCATCGTGGAAGTGGCGCAAGCGTGTGTGGATTGTCCAGGGACCTTCTGCTTTGGGGGCGGTGAAGATGTATGTGTCGCCCATAGAACCTTGTTCATTGGGTGCCAACAATGCCCAGAACTTACCATCGTGATACTTCAATGATGTAGCCCATTGTCCACGACCATATACGGTTCCTACGCCTTCGCCTTTTTGATCCTCAAGTGGCAATGAGAATGCAAGATCATACTTGGGCGAATCAGTCAATTTATCGAAAATATAACCTACGGTCTCCCAATTCTTCAAGTCCTTTGAGGCCATCACGGGTGCACCAGGCATCAAGTGCATGGTGGTGCTGACCAAGTAGAATGTGTCACCTACGCGGATAACATCTGGGTCGGGCACATCAGCCCATAGCATTGGGTTTTTGATAGGCTCTTCCTTCATTTGTTGCTGAGCAACACCTACAGCACACAACATGCTTAATAGTAAAGCAGAAAAAAAGTGTCTCATAATAGATTTTTAATTTAATGTAGCGAGGTCCTATATTTTATTGTCAATCATGTGGCAAGAACCTCCATAATACCACAATTGACATTCCTTATTTTTTGCAAATATAGTGAAACTTCTCGTCTTTTTACATAAAACTTTATTTTTTTTACAAAGGGGTGAGTAATATTCGTTTTTTTAGTAATCATTTTATCGCCCATTAAAACTATCAAAATGTCAAAATGCATATTTTGCTTGCGAGAATAGTGTATTTGGGCGCAAGAATTGTTTTGCTTGGAAATACGCGATTTTTGGTGCTTTAATAAGATGTAAGTGGATGATTGATTGTGTGATATAAAAATATTAGTTTCGTAATAAGGGATATTCTACACGTCGAAAATGCAGTAAAAATGTCGATTTGTCCAAGAGGGGTAAACGGAACGATGTACGCACCCTCGTCCGATGGCCATCCAACTCGAGATGAATGGCCATCCATCTGCCATCCGATGGCCATTTGTGTATGACTCCGATGGCCATCCGACAAAAGTCCGATAGCCATCGGACTTAAGGGCATTTGGGAGGGGTGATGTGTAATAAAGCCTATTTTAGCGCGCAGATGGTATGACTTTTGTGAATATGAAAGGTTAAAATCGGATGATTTGTAACCTGTTTATGCAAAAAGAAAGGCGAGTTTTGCATAAATATGCACTATTATCCTGCCTTTATGCAATTGGAAGATTAACAAAAAGTAAGTGAATAGCGAGAATTTGTGCGGTGTGCAATTTGATTTGCCATCAAAATGAAAGAATATGCAAAAAAGTGTTCTCGAAAACCTTTATTTACGAAGATTGTCACTACCTTTGTAGGCCAATCAAGTAAAGACTATGCAACATATCAAGTTAGGAAAATATAATCAATTGAAGGTGGTGAAGACGGTGGACTTCGGAGTGTACCTTGACGGATACGATGATGGAGAGATTCTGCTTCCCACACGCTATGTGCCCGCCGAGTGTAGGGTGGGTGATGTGCTCAATGTGTTCATTTATCTCGATAATGAGGAACGTTTGGTGGCTACAACCCTTGAGCCTCTGGTGCAAGTGGGTCAGTTTGCTTGGTTGGAGGTCTCGTGGGTCAACGAGTATGGCGCTTTCCTTAATTGGGGGCTGATGAAGGACCTGTTTGTCCCTTTCCGCGAGCAGAAAATGAAGATGCAGATGGGGCGCAGTTACCTTGTACATGCACACTTGGACGAGGAGAGTTACAGAATAGTGGCTTCTGCAAAGGTGGAGCGTTACTTGAGCAAGGAGCATCCGTCCTATCAACAGGGCGAGGAGGTGGAGGTGCTCGTGTGGCAACGTACCGACTTGGGTGTGAAGGTCATCGTGGACAATCTGTATGGAGGATTGCTTTACAATAGCGAATTATTCACTTCCGTAGAGCCAGGCATGAGGATGATGGCATACGTGAAGCAAGTGCGCGAGGATGGAAAGATTGACCTCTGTTTACACAAGGTGGGATATGCTAAGGTAGAGGACTTCTCGGATACATTGCTTGCCTATCTGAAGGAGCATGATGGATATGTGCAACTCCATGACAAGAGCCCTGCCGAGGCTATATACGACGCCTTTGGAGTGAGTAAGAAAACATTTAAGAAAGCTGTGGGCGATCTCTATAAGAAACGCCTTATCACCATCAGTGAAGCGGGCATTCGTCTGCTTTAAGAATGGTATAGATATGTAGAGGCTCACGCGACTCTTCTTCGGACGAGTTGCGTGAGCTTTTTTTGTATGTGATGAGGGGAGGGGTAACGTATAGATACAAAAAAAGGGTCAACGCCTTGACCCAACCTTTATTAACCTTAAATCTAATACCATGAAAAACTTGATGCAAAGGTACTGCTTTTTTGCAGACTCACAAGTGTTTAGTTCAAGAAAGTGAATGAAACTTTGTTTTTCTTGATATATATCAAGTAAAACTCTGTTTGTCCTCTCTTTTAGTTACATTTTTACTATTTGATATTCTAAAAACAGGTGTAGCTTTTCTTTAGCTCCTCGCGCAAGGCTTTGGCCTTTCCACCTGTAAGGTTGTCAAGCAATGCCCAAAAGTGTGGGCCGTGATTCATCTCACGTGTGTGGCACAATTCGTGTAGCATTACATACTCGCGTAGGTGGGGTGGCAACAGCATGAGGTAGCAGGAGAGGTTGATGTCGCGTCGCGCTGAACAACTTCCCCATCTTCCTTTGCTCGTGTTTATCTTGCAAACTCCGAATGGTAGGTTGTGAAGAGCCGATAGTGCGCGTATCCGCTCGGGGAGCATCCATTGGGCTTGTTGACGAAGCGCCCTTTCCACCACCAAATGTAGCCACTCTTGTCGCTTGGGGTCCGTGAAATCGGTGTCTGGCGGACATACGATGACGGTTTGCCCTGGCTCGGCGTGCAGATGAAACGTTTTCCTTGTCCCACGTTGAAGGGTGATGCTCATAAGGTCGGTATCGATGCGGAAGTCCCAATGGATGTGTGGCTTCCCACCATGTTTCTCCAATTCAGTTTTCTGCATCTCCAATTGGCGAGCTTGTAATTGTTGACGGAAGTTGTTGAGAGTGTCCGTCAATGTGCGTAGTGAGGTGTGTGGTGGTATAGTCACAACCACGCCCTCGGCTTGTGGGCGCATGATGATGCGTCGTGCACGTGAGTTCTCTCGTATGGTGATAAGACCCAATTGTTCGTCGGTGAATTTCTCAGTCATTTTTTAGAAGGTCTGAAAAATATTTTTTCCTTGTACGTGGTGAACAATTTTCTAACTAAGGATGTTATCCTTTCGTTAATATTTTCTCTCTCTAATATTCTAATAGGAATGGCGGCTTATCGTTCGTGATGAATAGTAAGCCGCTTTATTGTTTCCATACGATTCGAGGGCTTCCTCCCTTCCCAATCGGAAGTACGATCCGTTGAGGTGAGAAAGCCCTCGTATTGTGTGGCTATTGGCTAATTACTCGATGATGGTTCCTTGGGTGCCGTTGATGGCAGATGCTTGTGTGATGATGACACGGCTGACACCAGCTTCGAGAGCTTGGAAGGAGTTTTCCAATTTGGGAATCATGCCTCCTTGTATGATGCCTTCGGTGACAAGGTTGTCGAAATCAGCACGAGTGAGGTGGGGGATGACACTATCATCGTCATTCTCGTCGCTCAATACGCCTTTCTTCTCAAAACAGAAGATGAGTGTCACATCGAACAAACGTGCCAATGCTTTGGCCGTTTCACCTGCAATGGTGTCTGCATTGGTGTTCAAGAGGTGTCCCTCCTTGTCGTGAGTAAGTGGAGCCATCACGGGTACTACTCCTTCGTGGATGAGTTTGCCCAAGAACTCTGCATTCACTTCGTCCACGTCGCCTACGAATCCATAGTCAATGTCCTTCACTGGACGCTTGTGCGAGCGGATGACATTCATATCTGCACCTGTCAGGCCCAAAGCATTTACTCCATGAGATTGCAATCCTGCAACAATATTCTTGTTTACCAACCCGCCATACACCATTGTTACTACACGCAGGGTGTCGGCATCGGTAATGCGACGTCCGTTTACCATTTGGCTCTCAATGCCCAATTGGGCGGCAAGGCGAGTGGCCGAACGGCCTCCACCGTGTACCAATAGTTTCTTTCCTGGGATGGCAGAAAAGTCGGTCAGTAGGCGTTGTAGGGTTTCCTCTTCCTCCACAATTTTACCACCCACTTTAATGATGGTCAATTTCTCCATTTCGATTTATCCTTTTATTAACTCAGGGGAGACTGAGTCGTTTATTACTTGTCAATAGATGCCATGATTTGTTTTTCCAACATGTCGGAAGCCTCTTGTATGCGTCCTCCGTTATCCAATAGGCCGATGTCGAATATCAAGTGCGCCTGATTATAGTATTCTTCGCGCTTGTCGAGCGATTCGCGGATGAAAGCATCTAACTCTTCATCGTTTTTCTGAGCAATGAGGGGGCGCTTTTGTTTTCCCATGCGCAGGTGGGTGCGAAGTGTCTCTGCAGAGGCTTTCAGATACACGGTCAGCCCTTGTGTATTCATGTATTCCATATTGTCGAAGAAGCAAGGTGTACCACCGCCAGCAGAAATCACTACATCCTCGAATTCTGCCACCTCGTGTAGCATGTTTCGTTCTACTTGTCGGAATCCCTCCTCACCTCGTGTGGCAAACAGTTGGCTTACACTTTGGTGGTAACGATTTTCTATGTACCAATCAAGGTCAATGAACTCCAAGTTCAAGTTACGGGCAAGAATCTTCCCTAAGGTAGTCTTGCCCGCACCCATATAGCCTATCAGTATGATTCTCTTCATCTGTTATTTCTTTCTTGCGGCTGTCTTTCGAGATGTTTTCTTAGGACCCTCTTTCTCTTGCTCCTCGATGATGGCCAAACAATGGATGGCTTGCAAGGTGGTGGGTTCTGTGTCCTTTGGTATCTTGTAGTTCTTTCCCTTGTAGGCGATGTAGGGGCCATAACGGCCGTTTAGAATCTGTATCATCTCCTCGCCCTCGCCCAAAGTCTTGATGTGTCGATTGGCTTCGGCCTGATTCTTTTCAGCAATCAAGGCTACGGCTTCTTCCAATGTGATGCTCATAGGGTCAATACCTTTGGGGACAGATATATATTTACCATCGTGTTGCACGTAAGGACCAAAGCGACCTGAACCAATGGTGACGGGCAATCCTTCCAATTCACCTACTGTTCGAGGCAGACGGAAAAGCTCCAAAGCCTCCTCCAAGGTGATGTTGTCCATAGTTTGTCCCTTCTTCATTTGTGCAAAACGGGGTTTTTCTTCGTCTTCAGCAGAGCCTATCTGTACGACAGGACCAAAACGGCCGATTTTTACTGAGACGGGTTTTCCTGAAGTTGGGTCGATTCCCAATACTCTCTCACCTACCTTATGTTCTGTTTTGGTGGACATGGCTTCGTCAACCAAGGGAGCAAAGGTGTGGTAGAAGTCTTTAATCATACCTGTCCATTCCTTGTCACCTTCCGCCACTTCATCGAATCGTTTTTCTGCACTGGCGGTAAAATTGTAATCCATAACCTGAGGGAAATATTGTAGCAAGAAATCGTTTACTACTGTACCAGTGTCGGTAGGTATCAATTTTGCTTTCTCGTTTCCAAATGTCTCCTCGTGTATGTCTTGAATGAATTCTCCGTTTCTTAAGGTGATGGTATGAATGTCTCGTTTTGTACCAAGTTTGTCGCCTTTCTCAACATACTCGCGTTGTTGTATGGTGGAGATGGTGGGCGCATAGGTAGAAGGACGTCCGATGCCAAGTTCTTCCAACTTGCGTACAAGGCTTGCCTCAGTGTAACGCAAGGGTTGCTGGGTATAGCGCTCGGTAGCAGTCATTGTGTCGAGTTTGATTCCTTGTCCAATCTGCAATGGTGGCAACAGGCTTTCGCTTTCTTGCTCCTGCTCATCATCGTTTGATTCGCGATACACACGCAAGAAACCATCGAATTTTACCACCTCTCCTGTGGCTACAAATTGTTCGAGGTGCCCCTTCATCGATATGTTTACCGTAGTTTTTTCCAACTCTGCATCTGCCATTTGTGAAGCGATGGTACGCTTCCATATAAGGGTATACAAACGGCGTTCTTGTGGAGTGCCTTCAATGGATTGCTTATCCATGTAAGTCGGACGTATGGCTTCGTGAGCCTCTTGTGCTCCTTTGCTCTTAGTCGCAAATTGGCGAGTCTTTACGTATTCCTCACCCATCTGTTCTTGAATGGTTGTACGGCTTGTATTGATGGCCAATGACGATAAGTTTACCGAGTCGGTACGCATGTAGGTGATGTGTCCGTTTTCGTACAATCGTTGGGCAACCATCATGGTTTGCGATACGGTGAATCCCAACTTGCGTGCGGCCTCCTGTTGTAAGGTACTAGTGGTAAAAGGAGCCGCAGGGCTCTTCTTAACAGGTTTAGTTACGATGTCTTCGATAGAAAATTCAGCACCATTGGCTCGCTTGAGGAATGTCTCAGCCTCTTCACGTGTCTTGAATCGATTTTCCAATTCAGCCTTCAACTCTGAAACCTTTCCGTCGTTACCTGTTGTTTGAAACACGGCTGTTACTCGGTATGAAGCCTCACTTTGGAACTGTTGGATTTCGCGCTCGCGTTCTACTATTAAGCGGACAGCAACTGATTGTACACGGCCTGCAGAAAGTGCGGGCTTTACTTTGCGCCACAATACAGGAGAGAGTTTGAATCCGACAATGCGGTCAAGTACGCGACGTGCTTGCTGGGCATTTACCAAGTTAATGTCGATGGTGCGTGGGTTCTCTATGGCTTGTAGAATAGCATTTTTGGTGATTTCGTGGAATACTATACGTCGTGTCGTTTCAGGTTTCAGTCCCAAAACTTCTGCCAGATGCCAAGAAATCGCTTCTCCTTCGCGGTCTTCATCGGAAGCCAACCACACTGTTTCTGCTTTTTGGGCTTCTGCTTTCAACTCGCTGACCAACTTTTTCTTGTCTGTTGGTATTTCGTATAGAGGTTCAAATGTTTCGGTATTTATACTGAATTCTTTTTTCTTCAAGTCGCGAATGTGTCCAAAACTTGACAATACTTTGTAGTCCTTTCCAAGAAACTTTTCAATGGTCTTCGCTTTGGCCGGAGACTCAACAATTACCAAATTCTTTTGCATGATTTTTGATGCTTTCTTTTAATTCGGCCGCAAAAGTAGAAAAAAAGAAGATTCCCACCTATATAATAAGGTAAGAATCTCCATTTTTAAACTAAATTTAGATTTTAAGACTATTTTTTGTACCTTCTTTCGAGCATACGAGGTATTGTTTGTCGTTTGCTCGTATAGTTACGTGTCTCTCAAATTCTCGGGCTATTTACCATTTTACTTGAATCTTTTTCCCTGTGTAGGTTACCTCTTTTTTCTGGTTTCCTTTAACTAATGTAAAGGTACGTTCTTGTTGCATACCATCAAAGGTTCCTTCGCGTTTTCCGATAGTCAATGTCTGCTTGGCCTCATTCCATTCAATGGGAATGCGACTATATGCTCCTGATTCGTAATTGTGATTGATTCCTTCATCTTCGTAAAGGCAGAAGGTGGCATTTGCTCCAGGATAAATGTGTAAAGCTATGGGCTCATCGCTTACCTCTGCTACATATTGCTTGGCAGGGCCAAAGGGAATGATGGAGCCGCCTTTGACAAATACGGGAATTTGCTCTATGTTGATATCGGTTGTTACGTATTGCTTGCCCGCATATTGCTTACTTGTCCAATAATCGTACCAACCACCTGCGTTTTCTGGTAGATAACTTCGGTAGGTAGTAACTCCTTGTTCTATTACTGGATGAATGAGCAATGAGGGTCCGAACATATATTCAATATCTTGCTTCAGTGCCTCTTCGTCGTTTGCAAAGTCGAATATCAATGGACGCATTAAGGTTGAACCATCGTATGATACTCGTGCAGCTTCGCTATATATGTAAGGTTGTAGACGATAACGAAGTTCCAAATAACGAGCAATGATTTGCTCCGCCTTTTTGCCGTAACGCCATGGTTCAGTATCACTTGTATAACCATGTACACGCATGAGGGGTAAGAAAGTGCTTGTTTGTATCCAACGGAGCATGCATTCTATGTATTCTGCGTTTGTGTACTGATCTCCAGGACGGAAGAATCCTCCAGCGTCATAGGTCCACCAAGGCAATCCAGTGCTGACAAGACCTAATCCCGCAACAATTTGACGGCGCAGAGTCTCCCAATCGTTGCCTACGTCTCCTGACCAAAATACGGATCCATAGCGTTGTATGCCAGGAAATGCACTACGGGTGAATATCATCTGGCGACGTGTGGGGTCATCATTGCGACATCCTTCATATACGGTTTTGCTAACCAACAGAGGATAAACATTACGGAAAACCTCGCCAGGGATAGTTTGATTGTTTACTTTTCTACCTACTAAGTCGTCATTTTCAGGTTCGGTTGCGTCTTGCCACCATGCGTCTATTCCGTAGGGCTTTAGAAGTCGTTTGCTGAAATTCTCCCAATAGAATGAAGCGGCATCTGGGTTAAAGAAATCTACCCATGACGTTTGAGGAATATAGTAATTCTTTTCTGTAAGTTGTTTGCCTACCTCAGAGTTTTCATCAACCTTTGACCATACAGAAAGCATGAGGCGTATGTTCATGTCGTGCAAACTATTTACCATAGCAGCAGGATCTGGATAGTTGCCTTCATCGAATTGCATAGAGTTCCATCCGTATTTACCCCAATATTGCCAATCTTGGACAATAAGGTCGATGGGGAGTTTGCGTTGGCGGAAAGTAATCGCATTTTCCAATAACTCAGTTTGCGATTTATATCGTTCACGACAATGTATATAGCCTAATGCCCATTCAGGTAGCATGGGGACTTCTCCTGTAAGGTTGCGGTACGAGGCTATTACTTCATCGGCACTTCCTACAAATAGGGTATAATCAACGCACGAGGCCACAGGTGATTGCAATGTGGTAAAATTGTCTATGGGCTTGTAATAGAGTATAGGCTTGTCGTTGCGCTCCAATTCGGCCATTACTTCGTGCTTGCCTGCTTTCAAATCTACTATAACTGAAGTTGTGGGAGGTAGCCACAAGTTTCTTACATCGACAATAGTTTTTCCGTCGATGTTCAAGTGATGACGACGAGCCATGTTTTGCCCTACGTCCAGTAAAAGTGCGTAGCGTCCGTCTGCAGGAATGTCCAATATGCTCTTGAATGCATTTGAACGGCGTACCTCGCGTTTGCCTCCTTCAGTAGATGTGACATTCACCGATACTGCTTCACCTACTTCATTACCCTGCTCCAACTTTATTGAACTTTCTGCAGGGTTGAAGTCTGTCAAACCATAGTTGTTCCACAACAAACCATACCCTCTACTTGATAACACAAAGGGGATTGCTATTTGTGTGTTTACTTGTGTGAGTCTGCGAGTCAGTCCACGTACATTGCTATATCCATCCTGAAATTGACCAAGTCCGTAGAGATATTCATCTTCAGGTGATTCCATTTGTAAACGTGCGTTGTAAGTCGGTTCACCTTGAACTGTACTGATTTGTAACTGATGCGAGGTAGCCTTGAATACCTCTTCTCCTCGTGCATTGTCTACGGTTAAAGTCTTTGCCCCATTGTCCACACGTATGGTCATTGAGGAAGTTTCAATCAGGGTCAGTTCTCCTTGTCTCTTTGATTTGTATCTAACTTTCTCGTTACCAGCCTCAGGCAAGTAAATCCATTCAGGCAAATCGCGTCCTTCTCCCTCCGAATATTGTACACGTAAGGCGTTTTCGGCCATTATGGTAAGATTCATGACTCCCTTGTGGAAAGGAATACTTATTTCGTTAGGCGCCTTCTCCTCTGCGGCTTGTATGTGCCCTATACATAAGCAATGTAAAAGCAGATAAGGTATAATCTTTTTGTAAATGTGCATAAGCGTATTTTTTTTGTGTTATGAGTTCTTCCAGCTAACTCTCATTTGTTCTCCGATGATGGCGCGAACCTCATTCAAGAGTTCTTCGTTTACAGATTCTTGGGCATAAGCCACATTCTTCAGTACATTTTGAGGATTTGTGGTGCTGAATAGGGTGGTGGCTATGCGTGGGTTGCTTACGGCATATTGCATGGCCAATTGCTCAATGGGGTAATTCTTCATTTTACAATGTTCCATGGCTTTTCGGCAAGCGTCAACCAGTGGTGCAGGGGCAGGATGCCAATTAGGGACACCGCGCTCACTCAACAATCCCATTGACAGAGGGGATGCATTGATAATACCTATGTTACGTTCTTCAAAGTAATCCAAGAAGTCTATGAGTTTGTCATCGCACAAACAATAGTGGCAGAAGTTCAATACTGTTTCTATCGTACCCTCGGGGCAATGGTCAACTACCCATTGCAGATTCTCCAGTTGCAAGTCTGTGATACCCACATGTCCCACTATGCCTTTCTCGCGGAGTTCTACCAATGCGGGCAGTGTCTCGTTGACAACTTGGTGAAGGTCTGCAAATTCTATGTCGTGCACATTGATGAGGTCGATATAATCCACGTGCAGGCGCTCCATACTTTCGTACACGCTCTCTGTGGCTCGTTTCCCGCTATAGTCCCAAGTGTTTACACCATCTTTTCCATAGCGTCCCACCTTGGTTGAAAGGTAATAACTCTCGCGAGGGAGCTCTTTCAAAGCCTTGCCTAATACCGTTTCAGCCTTATAGTGCCCATAGTAAGGAGATACATCTATGAAATTGATACCTGCATCTACGGCGGTATGTACCGCTTTGATACCTTCTTGTTCTTTTAAATCGTGAAAAACTCCACCTAATGATGAGGCTCCTAAACTGAGTGAGGATACCTTCATTCCTGTCTTTCCAAGTTCGTGATAAGTTAACATATATAAATTGTGTTTTTGATGCGTTGATTGTATATTCTTTCAATTATAGCGAAAGACCATCTAATAACTTCATGTAAATGTTGTAGGCATTTTCAATTTCGTCGATGAGGATGTATTCGTCTGCAGTGTGCGAACGGCTGCTCTCTCCTGGTCCCATTTTCAACGAAGGGAAATGCATGAGTGCCTGATCCGATAGAGTGGGGGATCCAAAGGGCTTTAATCCCATCTTGATTGCACGCTTTATCAACGGATGATTGATGTCTATGCGAGAAGAGTTCAGACGGTATGATCGTGCCTTGGCTTCGCTCTGAATGTGTTGGCAGATCTCTTTGTATAACTCCTCGTTGTTGTACAATTCATTGCTGCGTATATCCACCACAAAAGAGCATCGATCGGGTACTACATTGTGTTGTGTGCCAGCATTCACCTGTGTCACACTCATCTTTACAGGTCCTAACAGCGAGGATTCCTTTTCGAATCGATAATCACGAAACCACGCAATATCTCCTAGTGCTTTGTATATTGCATTGTCTCCTTCGTTTCGTGCTGCGTGTCCTGCTCGTCCGTATGATGTTACATCGAGCACCATCAGCCCCTTCTCTGCTATAGCGGGTTGCATACCTGTAGGTTCTCCTACGATAGCGACTGTGATGGGGGGCAATATGGGCAGCACACTTTCTATACCATTTTTGCCCGATACCTCTTCTTCGCACGAGGCTAAGTATATGAGGTTGTATGTTTGTGGACGAAGGCATAGTTGGCGAAATACCTGTAGCAGGGTTATCACACTGGCACCTGCATCGTTGCTACCAAGTCCGTATAGACGCCCATTTTCAATTACAGGGGCGTGCGGGTGGCGTTTCCATCCAGCTACAGGCTTCACCGTGTCGATGTGTGAGTTGAGTAACAAGGTGGGTCTTTTGGGGTTAAATCCTGGGCTGAGGCACCATACGTTGTTTCCTGAACGGTAAGTCATGATGCCTACTCCCTCGATGAAATTTTGTAAGGCATCAGCCGCTACCTCTTCTTCGCGACTGAACGAGGGTATGATGATGAGTTGTTTTAGCAACTCTACTGCTTCTGATAAAATATAATTTTCCATAACTATCGTGTTGGTGAGCCTACGAGGGGTGTGTGAAGGTTTTCACCTTTATTTTTTTTCTTTCCTGAGTTACGCAATGTGTGCGCGTTAGTATTTTTTGTGTCGATTGTGAGAGGGATGTGTGAATCCTTATCTGCGATAAATCGCGACAAAAATAGTGACATCCTTGCGAAATACAAAGTTTTTCTTCTCTTTTTTCTTTCTTGAGTTTGTTTGTCATCTCTTTTCTAAGAGAAATAGTAGACTTGTTTGTCTTGTGCTTTCTATGGTGTTGCAATCTTCATACTTGCACTCTCTCCAACAATCAGTATGTGTATGGGGGCAACAGAACGTTTCAGTCGTATTGTCTCTCCCATTGAGCGTGCGTGGGAAACTAACATTCCCTGTGCGTTGTAAAGTCGGATGGTTTCTCCGTATTGTACTCCGTCGATGATTAAGTCTTCGCCATCAATTCTCCATGTCCAATGAGGGGTATCCATTTCTTCAATGCTTGAAATAGCTTCTGTTAAGAGGTTAATTCTCAACTTTGAACATGTCGGCATGCTGAAGGTGTATTCGTCGCTATAGATCACCTCTTTGCTTCCACCAGAGGACGTAGTGATTGTGATTTCCCATCCTTTTATACTTGTCGTTTCATTATTTGGCTCTGCCTTTAGGGTGATGTCTCGTCCTGCAAAGAATTTTCCGTCAAATTTCCCTTTGGAGAGGGTGATGCCATTGAACTCTACTTGTGTCTTTTTCAATTGCTCTTCAGTGTAATATTCATTGATGACCATATTGATGGGAGTCCCCAACTCGTAGTAATCTGCCAAGTGCTGGTAGAAGTGTGTGTGGCGTTCTTTCAACCAATTCTCTGTTTGGCTCAGTTCGTCATTATAGTTGGGCCACCATTCATTTATCAATTTACGATGGTTGGGGTATTCATACTTGATTTGTTCGTACATGGATTGTAGTATTGCCCATGTCGTTTCGTAGTTCATGAAATCGCCCATGTAGATGAGTGTTCGGTCAATGAAATCTCGCTTGAAGTCCTTGTCGTCCATTAGTCGGCGGAAGAGTCGGGTGGCGTCACTCGAGTTTGCCCAATTTCTGTCCATGTCGTATCCAGGCGTGTGTAGCCATAGGATGGTGTTGTAACTGGCAGGCGAACCATACAATCCCAGTCCGAAGTCAGTGTCTTTGGCAATGAATCTCCATCGTCCTCCCTCTTCTCGTGGACGCCACATAGTGATGTTGTTGCCTGGAAAGTCTTGGTTGTTATAGTATATATTCATTATCATCAGGTTGGCAAACTCTGTGCAATCCATCCACTTTTCGTATTCGGCCAACGTGTGACCCTTCTCTGTGTAGAAGGCTTGAAATGCTTGGAAGTTGTCCATTGTGCCCTCTTTCAATTCCCACCAGTTTTCTATCAGGTCGATGTCTTCGAGTTCGTTGTAATGGGTGTAGATGTTGTCTTCATTACTTCTTTCTCTGATGTTCAGCATACCCTTGTATTCCCCATTTATGTACACAATGGCAGGAGCCCACGCTTGCCAGTCGAGGTCTGCGTGTGTGGCCATGGTGCGTTGGATGACTGCATCGCGCATATACAAATAGTCGAAGTCGTTTCCTGCATTGCGCAATGCGATGGACTTGAATTCATCAATGCCTGGTCGTTGGTCGGGGAAAAACTCTTGTTTGAATCGTTTTTGGCCAAATCGCTTGTGCGCATATAGAGCCAACGATTTCAGGGAGTGGTCGCGTGAAGCAGCACCAAAGACTCTTGTTTCGCACAGTTGGTTGATTGTGCTTAACTTCTTGTTGAAGAATTCAAGGTTGATAGGGCGCCTCCAATTGTAGTTGTAGTTCTTTTGCTCAGCATTGTATGTGCCCTGTACGAGGATTCCTATCTGATTGTCGTAGAAGTATTTATCGTCCGATACAATGGATATGATTGGCAATGTCAATTCGCGAGGGAAGAAAATGTACGAATGTGTTGTCGAACGAGGCGAAAGCCATCCTTTGCAGAAGGGCTTGGCGCGGATGATGGTTGTCTTGGTTATGGGGATTTGCGAGGTGTACACGTTGCTTTCCTCCGTAGGCTCGCTTCCATCGGTGGTGTATCGTATTACACACCCCTCAGGAGCATCATCAGGGAGCGATAGGGTGAGGTTGAATGTCTTTCCCAATGTGGTCACATTTCCAGCCTTACTGAAGATGGGCTCGCTCAATATTCCTTCGCAGATGGTTCCACAATTGCTCTTCTCAGGGGTAGGGGAGTATTGGTAACCCAATTCATCTGTGCCATCGTGTTTTCGTCCGTAAGCAATGTTGGGCGCTGGTTGCTTGGGAAGGCCTTCTATCTTGTCAATAATGGCGTTTTCGCCCTTGAAAAGGAATATGCTTCCTCCCTTTCCCGACTCCAGTCGAAAGTTCGTATGTCGGCCAGTAGTCTCCTTGTCGCAATAGAGGAGGTAGTATCCCTTTGGCTCAATGTTTGTGTTGGGCAATGTCCAAGCCTCGTTGCCATTTTCGGTGAGACCAATTTTGTAATTGCCTAAGTTTATTTTTTCTCCCGTTGGGTTGAAAATTTCCACCCACGAGTCAGGAAAATCGTTCATGTCATCCATGATGCAGTCAATGTTAGATTGCATGATTTCGTTGATGACGATTTGTGCCTTTGTATTTTGCCCGTGTGCGAGGCTCAGTAGGCAAATGAGCAGGCGTAGGAGGAGTCCTCTTTTCATGGGTTGTTATCGAATTTTAGGTGGTGTAGGTTTTTATTTCGCAAAGATAGTGATTTTTATTTAGATAGAGAATATTATGGCTAAAAGTTGTTCGTTGGTGGGTATCTGTATTCTTGTTTTGGAGTTAAATTTTCATGCTATATTATATAAGGTTAGTCGTTCGATGGCGAGTGGTGGTTGCAATGAAAAGTTTTTTGTTTGATTATCCTTGGTTTTTCGTTTTGGAAAACTTTTTGGTTTTTGTAAAAATGTAAATCATTGATACATAGTGTTCTAACATTTTGTTTTGGATAACTTTGAAAATTGTTAATAACTTCTTTGTGGAAAATTTGGTCAACTCGAAAAGTCTCCGTAGATTTGCACCCACTTAATTCAATGTAATCTTATGGAACAGAAAACATATTCTTATGAGGAAGCATTTGAGGCCTCTCTCAAATACTTCAAAGGCGACGAGTTGGCAGCCCGTGTATGGGTAAACAAGTATGCCGTGAAGGACTCGTTCGGAAAAATCTATGAGTGCTCGCCCGAGGACATGCATTGGCGTATTGCCAACGAAGTGGCCCGCATCGAGCAGAAGTATGCCAACCCATTGAGTGCAAAGGAACTCTTTGACCTGATGGATCACTTCAAGTACATCGTGCCGCAGGGTAGCCCTATGACAGGTATCGGCAACGATTTTCAGATTGCTTCGCTTTCCAACTGCTTTGTTATCGGTATGGAGGGAAAGGCCGACTCATACGGAGCCATCATCCGCATCGATGAAGAGCAGGTACAATTGATGAAGCGTCGCGGAGGTGTGGGTCACGACCTCTCACACATTCGCCCCAAGGGTTCACCCGTGAAGAACTCTGCATTGACCTCTACCGGTCTTGTACCCTTCATGGAGCGTTACTCCAACTCTACTCGCGAGGTGGCTCAGGACGGACGCCGTGGCGCCCTCATGTTGAGCGTGAGCATCAAGCACCCCGACTCTGAGTCGTTCATCGACGCCAAGATGACCGAGGGTAAGGTGACCGGTGCCAACGTGTCGGTGAAACTCGACGACGACTTCATGCGAGCAGCTACCGAAGGCACACCCTACATTCAGCAATACCCCATCACAGGTGACAATCCTATGGTGAGCAAGGAGATCAATGCACAGGCCTTGTGGAAGAAGATTGTGCACAATGCATGGAAGAGCGCCGAGCCTGGTGTACTCTTCTGGGATACCATCATTCGCGAGAGTGTGCCCGATTGCTATGCCGACCTTGGCTATCGCACCGTTAGTACCAACCCCTGTGGTGAGATTCCCCTTTGCCCCTACGACTCATGTCGTTTGTTGGCCATCAACCTCTACTCATACGTAGTAAATCCCTTTACCAAGGATGCATACTTCGATTTTGAACTCTTCAAGAAGCACGTGGGATTGGCTCAGCGCATCATGGACGACATCATCGACCTCGAGTTGGAGAAGATTGAGCGCATTATGGACAAGATCAAGAGCGACCCCGAAAGCGACGAAGTGAAGGGAAGCGAGATGATGCTTTGGGAAAAGATCTACAAGAAGAGCGGACAAGGCCGACGCACAGGTGTAGGTATTACCGCCGAGGGCGATATGATTGCAGCCATGGGCTTGCGCTATGGCACACAGGAGGCTACCGATTTCAGTGTCGAGGTGCACAAGACCATAGCCATCGAAGCCTACCGTTCATCAGTAAATATGGCCAAGGAGCGTGGCGCATTTGCCGTGTACGATAGCGAGCGCGAGAAGAACAACCCCTTCGTCAATCGCATCAAGGAGGCCGACCCCGCCCTGTACGAGGAGATGAAGCAATACGGTCGTCGCAACATCGCTTGCCTCACCATTGCCCCCACAGGTACCACCAGCCTCATGACTCAGACCACCAGCGGTATCGAGCCCGTGTTCATGCCCGTGTACAAGCGTCGTCGTAAGGTAAACCCCAACGACCCCGAGGTACATGTCGACTTCATGGACGAGACAGGCGATGCCTTCGAAGAATACATCGTCTACCACCACAAGTTCCTCGAGTGGATGCGCGTGAACGGATACGACACCGAGAAGCGCTACACCCAGGAGGAGATTGACGAGTTGGTAGCATTGTCACCCTACAATAAGGCCACCAGCAACGACGTCGATTGGTTGATGAAGGTGCAGATGCAGGGTGCCATCCAAAAGTGGGTTGACCACTCTATCAGTGTCACCATCAACCTCCCCAACGATGTGGACGAGGAGCTCGTAAACCGCCTCTACGTAGAAGCATGGAAGAGCGGATGCAAGGGATGTACCGTATATCGCGATGGAAGCCGTGCAGGTGTGCTCGTGTCTACCAAGAGCGACAAGAAGGACGAACCCCTCCCATGCAAGCCACCCACAGTTACCGAGGTGCGCCCCTCAGTGCTCGATTGCGACATCGTACGTTTCCAGAACAACAAGGAGAAATGGGTAGCCTTCGTAGGTTTGCTCGACGGATACCCCTACGAAATCTTTACAGGTTTGCAGGACGATGAAGAGGGCATCATCCTCCCCAAGAGTGTGACACGTGGACGCATCATCAAGACCACCGACGAGGAGGGACGCAAGCGCTACGACTTCCAGTTCGAGAACAAGCGCGGATACAAGACCACCGTCGAGGGACTTTCCGAGAAGTTCAACAAGGAGTATTGGAACTATGCTAAACTCATCTCAGGCGTACTCCGTTATCGTATGCCCATCGAGCAGGTTATCAAACTCGTAGGTTCGCTCCAACTCGATAGCGAGAGCATCAACACCTGGAAGAACGGTGTAGAGCGTGCCTTGAAGAAATACATTCAGGACGGTACCGAGGCAAAGGGTCAGAAGTGCCCCAATTGTGGACACGAAACCCTTGTATATCAAGAAGGATGCCTTATCTGCAAGCATTGCGGAAGTTCACGTTGCGGATAAAATCTTATAAAGTATAATAGTTTGTTTAGTGCAGGAGAGGGGGAGTTGGCCATCGTCAACCTCCCCTCTCTTCATTTAACAGACCCACCCCCATCCCCTCCCTGTGAGGGAGGGGGGATGCCATACGGCGCGGTAAATTCTTCGGACGCAGATGACGCGGATGACGCAGATTTATTCTTTTTCTCCTCAATCATTTTTGTCATTTTGAGCGTAGCGACTATACCTTAATGAAAAATAAAAGAGGTTTTGTTGAGCCTTTAGGGCGACTTGCTTGCTTGATGAGAGCTTTGCTCGAACTAAAAGTAAATCTGATTACGTGAACTTTGGTAATGTATTGCTTACGTTCTCAGAAATATTTTTTAGGCACGGATTTCACGGATTGCGCGGTTTTTATAAATTCAAAATTTAAGATTCAAAGTTCAAGGTTCAAAGTTCAAGGTTCAAATTAGCAAGTCATTCATCAAGTCCTCCCTCACAGGGAGGATTTAGGTGGGTCTGCATATTTATCCGCGTCATCCGTGTCATCCGCGTCTAAGAAATGTCACGTCCCGCATGGCAAAAATCATAATTCACAAATCATAATTCATAATTCACAATAAATTCTTACCTTTGTGGCCATGTTTCACATGTGTGTGACAGAAATATATAGCCTATGAAGAAATACCTATGCCTGTTGTCCTTCGCGCTCGTATCCCTTCTCACGGGGTATGCGCAGAAGATAACCTTCAGCCCTCAGTGGACACCTCAAAGCCAGTTTGCCGGCTACTATGCAGCCCTCGAGAATGGTTACTATGCCGAGGCTGGGTTGGACGTCACCATCGTACACCCCACCAACTCGTACAACTCCATGAACATGCTCACCGATGGCACGGCAGACATCATCACGTGCGAACTCATTCAAGCCATGATGACCACTGGCAAGGATGTCAACCTCGTGAACCTGTTGCAAACCACCCAGCACTCCACCCTCGTGCTCATTTCGCATAGTGGCGACGTGCGTCAGATGTCCGACCTTGCAGGGCGTCGTGTAGGCACATGGAAGGGAGGCTTTAGCGAAGTTCCCTACATGATTGACACCGAGGAGAAGTTGAACATCGAGTGGATACAGTTCATCACCCCTCTCAACATCTACATCTCGGGCGCCATCGATGCAGCCCTGGCAAAGAGTTACAACGAACTCCTCCTCTTCTACATGGCAGGTGTCACCCCTGGTAGCCTCCTCCAGTTCTCCCAGTTGGGGTACGACTACCCCGAGGATGGACTCTATGCCAACGAGAAGTTCTTCAAGCGAAACCCCGAGGCGTGTCGCAAGTTTGCCGAGGCTTCGCGCCGTGGATGGGAGTGGGTACGCGAGCATCGTGCCGAGGCTCTCGACATTGTCATGAAGTACGTCAAGGCCGAGAATGTCCCCACCAACGTATACATTCAGAAGTGGATGCTCGAGGCCATACTCGAGGTACAGGAGGATGTCAAGGGTGAAGCACCCACCTACACCCTTGGTGTCGAAGACTTCGACCTGCTCAACGAAACATTGCTCAAGCATGGCTTCATATCCAAGCCCGTTGTTTACAAAAGATTTACAGGAGGTGACCAATGAAACTATTCAACTTTAAACCCAAAAGAACCATCTCGGGTCGTCTCATGACCCGCGTCCTCATCGTATCGGCTTTCATCTTCACCCTCACGTTTGCCTTCTTCCTGCACATGTCGGCCAAGAAGATGAGGGAAGAGGCCGTCCATCGTGCCCATAGCGAACTCTCCAACACCATCCATCAGATCGATGCTGTGCTCCGCTCTGTGGAGGTGGCCGTGGAGAACACCGCGTGGATAGTCCCCCATCGTCTGGCGTCGCCCGAGTACTTGTACGATGTCACCCGTCGCCTGCTTCAAAACAACGACTTTATTTGCGGGTGTGCCGTAGCCTTCGAGCCCAACTATTTCCCCACTCAGGGACACTACTTCTCGCCCTACTCCTATCGTGGCGAGGATGGCGAAATCCACTCCATGCAACTGGGAACCGACTCCTACGACTATCACCACATGGATTGGTATCAGATTCCCAAACTCCTCGACAAGCCCTACTGGAGCGAACCCTACTACGACGATGGTGGTGGCGAGCAGATGATGTCCACATACTCCGTGCCCCTGTACGATGCCGAGGGACGCTTCTACGCCATCATCACCGCCGACCTCTCCCTCGAGTGGCTCACCGAGTTGGTAGGTAACATCAAGGCTTTCGACCGTGCTTATAACCTCATGGTTAGTCGCAATGCCTCCTACATTGTCCACCCCGATCGTGACCTCATCCTCAACGAGACCATCTTCTCCTCCACCTATGGCGACGAGGACGAGTCGCTCGCAAAGTTGCAGGACGACATTGTCAATGGCCGTGCAGGCGAGGTACTCCGCACCAGGGAGGATGGCAAGTTCTTCGTCTTCTACTCACCCGTGGAGACCACCCAGTGGACGGTAGCTATCATGTGTCCCCTCGGTGAACTTTACCTCGAGGCCAAGACCCTTCGCGACATGCTCATTGTCCTTGGTGTCTTTGCCCTTTTGCTGATGGTCATCCTCAATCACAATGGTATTCGCAAGGTGGTAGCCCCTGTAGAGAAGTTTGCCCACGTGGCCAAGGAGATAGCCAATGGCGACTTCAATGCCACCCTGCCCGAGATACGTTCGAACGACGAACTCAAGCACCTGCACGACTCCTTCGAGTACCTCCAGCACTCCCTGGTACGGTACATCGACGAACTACAGGTTACCACCGCCAACAAGGAACGCATCGAAAGTGAACTACGCATTGCCCACGGCATTCAGATGGGAATGATTCCCAAGATATTCCCTCCCTTCCCCGAGCGCGACGACCTCGCACTCTTTGCCAAACTCGTACCCGCCAAGGAGGTAGGTGGCGACCTCTACGACTTCTTCATCGAGGACGAGAAACTCTACTTCATCATTGGCGACGTATCGGGCAAGGGTGTCCCCGCCTCGTTGGTGATGGCAGTTACCTGTCGTCTCTTCAGGTCGGTGGCCTCGCACTTCAGCAAGCCCGAGGATATCATCTCCTCCCTCAACGACTCCCTGGCCGATGGCAACGACTCCAACATGTTCTGCACCGCCTTCCTCGGCATACTCGACCTCAGGACAGGCCAACTCCAGTACTGCAATGCGGGACACAATGCCCCCCTCACCATCGACGCACAGGGCCACGTAGCCCTCGTGGATGTGGTGCCCAACCTCCCCTTGGGACTCTTTGAAGGCTTCCCCTACGAGGGTCAGCAGACCATGCTCGACAAGGGTACCATGCTCTACATGTTCACCGATGGCGTGAGCGAGGCCGAGAACCCCGATAAGGAACTCTTTGGCGACGATCGCCTCACCCAGTTGTTGCAGGAGTGTGCCACCCTCGAGCCCCACGCCCTTGTGGAGGAAACCTTTGCACAAGTGAAGCGCCACGCCAACGGAGCCGAACAGAGCGACGACATCACCGTCATGTGTTTGAAACATTGTTAGGAGACTGATATTTTTTTTAAAAATAAGTATATATATGGAAAAGTCACTCATACTGGCAAACGATATTGCTGAAATCAGCAAACTTGCCACATTCATCGACGAGATTGGCGAGGAGTTCTCCCTTGCGCCCGATGTAGTGTTCAATCTCAACCTCGTCCTCGAGGAGGCCGTGGTCAATGTCATCAACTATGCCTACCCCAAGGAGGAGCATCAGTCCATCTACCTCTCGGCCACCCTGCACGAAGGCTCCATCGTCTTCGTCCTCACCGACACAGGCAAGGAGTTCGACCCCACCCAGGCACCCGAGGCAGACATCACCCTCTCCGCCGAGGAGCGCCCCATCGGAGGCCTTGGCATCTTCCTCATCCGTCAGATCATGAACGAGGTGAAGTACCAGCGCATCGATGGCAAGAATGTCCTCACACTCGAGAAGAAATTGTAATATGTAGGCACATAATAACTCTTTTTTAAACCAGTAAATCGTATGAACAAACTCTTTTCATTCATGCTCCTCGCCCTTACCCTTGTGGCCTGCAAGCCCACTGGCGAGTCGCACAAGTCTGCCCTCGAGCAGGAACTCGAGCAGATAGGTCTGCAAAATGTAGCCGAGCAGATACCAGGCATCGAGGTCTATATGGTCTATGCCACCCCCTATAACTTCATGGGCAGAGTCCTCTACACAGGGCTCGACGAGGCCTACCTTGTGCCCGAGGCGGTGGAGAAACTCCGCAAGGCCAACGAACTCCTCCGTCAGCGTCGTCTCGACCTTCACCTCGTGGTGTACGATGCCGCACGTCCACGCTCCATCCAGCAACAGATGTGGAAGGTGGTGGAGAATACCGAACTTCAGGACTTCGTCGCCAACCCCAACAAGAGCGGTGGTGGCCCTCATAACTATGGCGTAGCCGTGGATGTCACCCTGGTCGATTGCACCGGTCACCCCATCCCCATGGGCTCCGAGTACGACTACTTTGGCGACCGTTCACGTGTCGACCTCGAGGACCAACTCATTGCCACAGGCGAAATCAACCAACGCGAGTTGCTCAATCGCCAACTTCTGCGCGACATCATGACCGAAGCCGGTTGGCTCGTCGAACCCTCTGAGTGGTGGCACTTCAATGCCATGCTCCTCACCGAGGCCAGCGAAAGACTGGAGGTGATAAAGTGATAGCAAGCGCCCCCCCTCGTCCGCAAGCAAAAACTAACAATTAACAAATTAACATCTACCTATCACTATACAAAGAAAAGCCTCTCGTTCCACACGAGGGGCTTTCTTTCTTTTCCATAGGTAAGGGGTTAAATTCAAACTTCAAGGTTCAAAGGAGAAGGAGGAGAAAAAAACCGTGTCATCCGTGTCATCCGTGCCTAAAGAATTAGAGGAAAAAGAATCTGCGTCATCCGCGTCATCTGCAGATGAAAAATGTCATTAGCAAGTCATTTCACTCCCCTTCCTTGCGGAGGGGCAGGGGGAGGGTCCACCTCTTCACATCGCATACTCCGCTATGCTACCACTGATTTGGAGGAGGGAGATTTCGCACATCTTGGTGTTGTACTCGGCGGAGAGGATGCGCTCCTCGGCATCCAAGAGGCTCTTTTGTGCCTCGCGCATCTCGATACCTGAGAGGTCGCCAAGGAGGTAGCGCTCGCGGGCAATCTCGTAGTTGTCGCGTGCGGCAATGAGGTTGTCGCGCTCGAGTTGCAACAGGTCGATGTTATTTTGGTATGCTTGCCACAGGCTGATGAGGTCGGCTCGAAGGCTTTGCTCCAATTCCTCGCGCTGGAGGCGTGCGTTCTCTACGGCCAACTTGGCATTGTTTGCCTGACGACGCTTGTCGCCATTGAAGAGGTTGATGCCTACGGTGACACCGAAACTGAGGCCAAGGTTGTCGCGCACCTCGGTGCTACCTACCTCGTACATGCTATGGGTGTAGCCGTAGCCGGCATTGGCACGCACGTAGGGGTAGTTGCGACTAAGTACGGCTTGCTGGTCCAACTTTGCAAGGGATTGGCTTTGCTCGGCTTTCAACAACGTGGCGTTGGTGCGCAGGGTGTTGTCCCACAACTGGTCGAACTTCAGGGTGAGGTCGGGGATGATGAGTGTGTCCTGCACCATCACAGGGCTATTCATGTCGCTAACGGCCATGAGTTCGTTGAGGCGTATGCGTGAGTTGTTGAGTTGCTCCTGTTGCTTGATGAGCGAGGCTTGGTCGGCATTGTAGTGTACGCGTGCCTGCTGGAGGTCGAGGCGTGAGAAACTACCGATGCTATAGCGTGCCTCGACGATGCGCAGGCGTTCCTTGGAGAGGGTGACGGCATACTGGAGGTTCTTCAGGCGGATGTTCTGTTGCACGAAGTTGTAGTACTCGGCGGAGAGGGTGGCGATGAAGTCCTCGATGGCGATGCGTGTCTGAGTCTCGCCCTGTGCCTCGAGCTCCTTCAACTTCTTGTAGTTGGCCTGTATGCCGAATCCGTCGAAGAGGGTCCAGTTGAGCGAGAGACCTGCATTGAGTGTCTGGTCAAAGGCGCCATGTTCGCTCACGGTCTCGCCAGTGGTACGCATCTTGGTGTCGGTGTCGTCGATGCCTCCGCTATATCCGGCACTGAGGTCGAGGGTGGGCAGATAGCCAGCATTGGCAAGGGTGGTATTGTTGTGCACCACCTGCTCGTTGTTGCGCACGATGCGCAGGGAGTAGTTGTTCTGCAACCCTTCCTCGAGGCACGATTGCAGGGAGTAGATAGGCTGAGCATGCGTGGCTGTGACACTGAGGAGTGCCACGCCTACGGATGCGAGTGTATGCTTTAGGTTCATTCTTAGTCTATTTTTTGTGTATAATATGTTAGAATGCGGTTATATCACGAAAAAGGGGTAATCACTACTCCTCCTCCTTCTTGCGCTCGGTGGAGATGTAGAGGTAGATCGCGGGTACCACGAAGAGGGTGAGGATGGTGGACACCAACATACCGCCCACGACCGCTATACCCATGGCTATGCGTCCATTGGCTCCCTCGCCTGTGGCGTACACCAAGGGGATGAGGCCGAGAATGGTGGAGACACTGGTCATAAGGATGGGGCGCAAGCGTTGGATGGATGCCAGGCGGATGGCCTCGAAACGACTCTCGCCACTGGCCTGTCGCTGGTTGGCAAACTCGACGATGAGGATACCATTCTTTGCCACCAAACCGATGAGCATGATGATACCAATCTCGCTATAGATGTTCATGGTCTGACCATTGAGCGACATGAATACGAGGGCTCCTGCTACCGCCAACGGTACGGTGAACATGATGATGAGGGGGTCCTTGAAACTCTCGAACTGTGCTGCGAGGATGAGGTAGATGAGCACGAGGGCGAGGGTGAAGGCGAACATAAGGCTATCGGAACTCTCGCGATACTCCTTGGAGTCGCCCGAGAGGGCTGTGCGGAAGGTGTCGTCGAGGACTTCCTTGGCTATGCGGTCCATCTCGTCCAATCCGTCACCAATGGTCTTGCCATCGGCCAAACCTGCTGATACTGTGGCAGAGGCAAAGCGGTTGTAACGATAGAGCTTGGGAGGCGCAATGCCCTCCTCTAACTCGATGAGGTTGTCCATCTGTATCATGTCGCCCTTGTCGCTACGCACGTAAATGGACTTGAGGTCGATGGGCTTGTTGCGTTGCTGGCGATTGATTTCGCCCACAATCTCGTATTGCTTTCCGTTCATGTAGAAGTAGCCCATGCGCTGGTCGGCCAAGCCATACTGCAATGTTTGAGCAATGGTGCGTGTGCTGACACCCATGACGCTGGCCTTGTCACGATTGATGTGGATGCGTGCCTCGGGCTTGCTGAACTTCAGGTCGACGTCCGTCATTTGGAAGACAGGGCTCTCGTTCACCTTTTCCATGAACTTGGGCAACACCTCCTCCAACTTCTCGATATTGGTGGCTTGTAGCACGTACTGAACAGGCATACCTCCACGGCGTCCGCCAAAGGTGGTCTGTTGCTGAACGAAGGCGCGTGCCTTGGTCTTTGATTGCACGGCTGCAGATAGTTTTTCGGCCAACTGCATCTGAGTGTAGTCGCGCTCGCTGATGTCGGGGAGGGTCAACTGGATGTTACCCGAACCACTGGACACACGTGCGGTGACGGCCGGCAACTCGCCTGCAATGGAGTCGACCAGATCGTTGAGGTCCTCGGTATAGTCGCGGATGAACTCGTAGGTGATGCCCTCGGGGCCACGTGTGTTGATGGTAATCTTGGAGCGGTCCTCGAGGGGTGCCATTTCAGAGGGGATGACATTCCACAACCAACCGATGACGCCAAGGGTGGCGACAAAGATGACAATGGCTACCCACTTGTGTCGGAGGAAGAATTCCAACCCCTTGGCATAGATGTTGTTCAAACCAATGAAGAAGGGCTCGGTCTTGAGATAGAACCAGCTCTGCTCCTCGCGGCGCTTCAATATCTTGGTGGCCAACATGGGGGTGAAGGTGAGGGCTGAGAATGAGGAGATGATGACCGCACCTGACACCACGAAGCTAAACTCGCGGAAGAGGCGACCTGTCATACCCTCCATGAACACGATGGGGAAGAATACGGCTACCAACGTGATGGTGGTGGAGATGATGGCAAAGAAAATCTCCTTGGAGCCCTCGACACCAGCCTCCTTGGGCTTCATGCCTCGCTCGATGCGGATGTAGATATTCTCGGTCATTACGATGGCGTCGTCCACCACTAAACCTACGGCAAGCACTACGGCAAGCATGGAGAGCACGTTGATGGAGAATCCGCAAATGTACATGATGAAGAACGAGCCGATGAGCGACACAGGTATCACAATGCAGGGCACGAGGGTCACACGCCAGTCGCGAAGGAACAGGAAGATGATGACCATTACCAAGATGAAGGCAATGTAAACGGTCTCCTTCACCTCGGAGATGGAGGCGCGGATGAACTGAGTGTTGTCAAAACCATAGGAGTACTTGATGTCCTCGGGGAGGTCCTTCTCCATCATCTTCATACGCTCATACACGGCGTTGGCAATCTCGATGTGGTTGGCACCTGGTTGGGGGATGACTACAACACCTACCATGGGCACACCGTTCATCTTCATGTAACTTTTGATGTCGCGAGCCTCGACCTCGGCACGACCAATGTCGCTGAAGCGGATGATGCGTCCCTTGTCCTCCTTGATGATGATGTCGTTGAACTCCTGTGCTGTGTGCATCAGTCCCAAGGTACGGATGCTGAGTTCGGTGGTGTTACCTTCGATGCTTCCTGAGGGCAACTCGACATTCTCTCTGTCCACTGCGTTCTTCACGTCCATGGGGGTTACACCATAGCCCGACATCTTGATGGGGTCGAGCCAAAGGCGCATGGAGTAGCGCTTCTCACCCCAAATGCTCACACCGCTCACGTCGGGGATGGTCTGTAATTGTTCCTTCACTGTGAGGTCGGCAATCTCGCTAATCTCGAGCAACGAGCGCTTGTCACTCTGAATGGCAACCATCAGGATGGGGGTGGCATCGGCATCGGCCTTTGATACGGTGGGAGGGTCGCAATCGCGTGGCAAGAAGCGCTGGGCACGCGAAACCTTGTCGCGCACGTCGTTGGCCGCGGTCTCCAAGTCTACCGACAACTCGAACTCTACGGTGATGCGGCTACTACCCTGGCTACTAACACTCGTGAGTGAACGGATGCCAGGGATACCATTGATGTTTTGCTCAAGGGGCTCGGTAATCTGATTCTCAATGACGTCGGCATTGGCACCAGGGTAAGAACAACTTACCGAGATGATGGGATTGTCCACCGAC
Organism: Bacteroidaceae bacterium; assembly: GCA_017560945.1. GTDB lineage: Bacteria > Bacteroidota > Bacteroidia > Bacteroidales > Bacteroidaceae > Phocaeicola_A. The sequence goes on from JAFZDY010000045.1 coordinate 28,887, forward strand.
GGATACTCGCGCACGCCCAACGTGTTGTAGCCAATGATACCGAAGAGGATAATGATCAGTGTCATTACTGTGGACAGTACTGGGCGGCGTATGCTAAGTTCTGATATGTTCATTTTGGAATGTAAGAATTATGTGTGGGTGTTGTCACTTATTTTACCTCGTCCAAAGTTACAGGAAGACCCATACGCAATTGCATGGTTCCTGAGGTGATGATGGTGTCGCCATACTGCAGGCCATCGAGCACTTGCACACGGGCCTCGTTGCGGATTCCCTTGGTGATGGCTACGGGCTGTGCCTTGCCACCCTTGTACACGAATACCTTGTCGATACCCATCTCGGGCACAATGGCCTCGGTGGGGATGGCAATGGCTTCGGAGATTTCCATTGTCTTCAAGTGAATGTTGGTGAATCGACCAGGGAAAAGTTTGCCATCGGTGTTGGAGTAAAGGGCACGCACAGGGAAGGTGTGTGTCAACTGGTCAACCTTTGACTCTGTAGCGTAGATCTTGGCGTCCAAACGCTCCAATTGTCCCTCGATGTTGAAGGTCAATCCCATGCCCGACTTTACAGAACTTGAGTAACGCTCGGGCACTGCAAACTCAATCTTGAGCGGAGTGATTCTTGTCAAAGTGGCCACGACGGTACCTGTAGAAGCGAAGGCTCCCTCACTGACCTGACGCAAACCTATGATGCCATCGAACGGCGCACGCAACTCTGTTTGAGCAATGTTGGCCTTCACCAAGTCGATGTCGGCTTGAAGTGTGGCAAGGCTTGTGCGTGCCTCCTCGTAAGCCTCCTTACTGACTGCATCCTTCTCCAATAGGGCGTTTTGACGATACACACGATCTTGTGCCAATTGGAGTTGCGACTCCAATTTCTTCAACTGAGCCTGCAGAGGACCATCGTTTACCTTGGCCAAGAGTTCTCCCTTGGTGACATGAGAGCCTTCAGTGAAGTTGATGCTGATGATCTTGCCCGAAGTCTCGAAAGACAAGTTTACCTCTTCGTCAGGGATGAGTCGGCCAGTGACCACAATCTCGTCGGTCAGTGAACGTGGCTTGATGACCTCTGCTGTCACGTTCAAGGCCTTACGGCCACTTCCTGCTTTTTTTACTTGATCTGCCAACTGCAGTTCTTCGTTCTCCTTGGGGATTTGACTCCAAATGCCCCAACCGGCCAATCCGATGACGATGACACCGACAAGGCCCCATTTAGTAGGTTTGTTCATTGTTATCTGTTTACTCGATTTTTACTCTCTTTTGTATAATTTTCTACAAAGGTATGTATTTCTCGCAATACTGCCCACGTTTTTGAGATGAAATTATACGTTTGTTAATGTTTTTTTTAACTTCTTCCACTTGATGCACGCATCGTTGGCTCGTTTTCTTTAAAAACGGAGGTGAAAAATGTGGGGGGATTAACCCATTGCTTCGCGGTAGAAATCCAACATGTCGTCAATCTCTTTGCGAGTGGCTGTTTGATTGATGCGAATGTCTCCTATCTCGCCAAGAAGGGTGAAATTGATGATGCCTGATGAGTTCTTCTTGTCGTGTGTCATGAACTGATAGAGACGGTCGTAGTGCTTGCAATCGAATTCGAAATTTCCGTATGTTTCGCGAATAAATCGAATGGTTTGTCTCATCTTGTCCTGTGGGAAACTTGTCTTGAGACATGAGAGGTAAAGTTCGCACACCATACCCCACGCAACGGCGTATCCATGCAGGTGCGGACGATTCTCCTCCAATGCCAGACTCTCGAACGCATGTCCTACAGTGTGGCCTAAATTGAGGGCTTTTCGGATGCCATGCTCCAAGGGATCTTGCGTTACGATATCTTCTTTTATCTTTACACTTTGAGAAACTAAATTTTGCAAATGAGGGTAGTCGATGTGCTCGAAGTCGAAGTTCAATAGCTCTGCCCAATGGGTGGGGGTGCTGATGAGGCCGTGCTTCAACATCTCGGCATAGCCAGAAACCAAGTTGGGGAAGTCCAGCGTGCGCAGAAAGTTGGTGTCGATGAGTACACTTGAGGCGGGAGAGAATACGCCCACTTCGTTCTTTAAACCATTGAAGTTAATCCCAGTCTTTCCACCCACAGAGGCGTCAACCATGGCAAGCAGGGTGGTGGGAATGTTTATGTAGGCAATGCCACGCTTGAACGTGGAGGCGGCAAATCCACCCAAGTCTGTCACCATGCCACCTCCTAAATTGAGCATGAGTGAGTGGCGTGTGCCCCCCTTGTCGCCCAACTCTTTCCACACGTGAGCCAATGTCTCCAATGTCTTGTGTGTGTCAGTCGCTCCAATGGTGATGATGCAAGCGTTGCTCAAATAGTCAAACTCTTGGATGAGTGGCAGACACAACTCGTGCGTACACTCGTCTGTAAGTATGAAAAGTTTATCGTGTGGACAAGCCTCGATTGCTTGCTTGAGACTTGCCGACAGGTCGCTCGATAGTATAATTTGCTGCTTATTCATAATCAAAAAGTAGATGTCCTTTTTTATGTCTGCAAAGATATTCAAAAAATAGAGGAAAACAGAGTGGTTTTTGCTTAAAAAGCTGAAAAATTGTTGTTTTATTGCTATCTTTGCAGTTTGAATTCGAAAATTTATGGGGAATGGTCCTTGCCGAGGAAAAGATGAGTGATGTGCCCCTTAATTGTCTTTCGTTTTATCAGATGAAATTTGGACTCGTCGATAAAAAAGGGCAGTTTGTCGAAAACCACCTATTATAAGGTGTGTAAATATTAAACTTTTTCTGTGGGCTCAAGTCATAAGACCGTACGCAAAAAAATGCTGCGTTGCTGATGTTTTTGCCGCAGGTAGACAAAAAACTTTTAGCAGGTAGGCAAAAAAACTTTTTAGAGAGAAAAAAATAAGTATAAATATAATAAGGTAAAACCAAAATGAAAAAATTACTGTCATTATTGATCGTGTGTGTATGTGCATCGGCAATGTCGTTTGCACAGGAAAAGAACGTGGTAGTAAGTGGTTTGGTGCAGGATAAGAAAACTGCCGAACCTGTAATGCAAGCCACTGTTCAGTTGTTAACAGTGAAGGATAGCACCTTTGTAGCTGGTAATGTCAGCGACGAAGATGGTCGCTTTGCTTTGCCTAGTGTAGCTTCTGGAAGCTATTTGCTGAAGATTTCTTACACTGGTTACACTACCATGTGGAAGAGCTTGTCAGTAAATAAGTCTACTGATATGGGTATCCTTGCCCTTGAACAGGATGCAGTGTTGTTGAAGCAAGCAACTGTAACCGCTCAGTTGGCCGAAGTACAGGTGGTAGAAGATACCGTTATGTATAACGCAGGAGCTTATCGTGTGCCCCCCGGCTCAATGTTGGAAGAGTTGGTAAAGAAACTCCCCGGTGCACAGGTGGATGAAAACGGACAAATCACTATCAACGGTAAAAAGGTTAGCAAGTTCATGATGAACGGTAAGGAATTCTTTAGCGGTGACCAGGAAACTGCTATGAAGAACGTACCCGTAGAAATGATTGATCGCTTGAAAGTGTACGACAGACAGAGTGACTTGGCTCGTGTAACAGGTATCGACGATGGTAATGAAGAAACAGTAATCGATATGCAGGTGAAGCCTGGTATGGCTAAGGGATGGTTTGGTAATACTGACCTTGGTTATGGTACTGAGGACCGTTACTCTGCACGACTCATGTTGAACCACTTTGATGACGTGGCACAAACATCAATCCTCGGTGGTGCTAACAACGTAGGTGGTCGTGGTTTCCCAGGTGGAGCAGGTGGCTTCATGGGTGGTGGCGGTGGTGGTGGCCTCCGTTCTAACAAGAATGCAGGTTTCAACTTCGCTATGGAAAGAGACAACATCGAATTTGGTGGTGACATCCGCTATACTCACAATGACTCTGATAACAAGACTATCACTTCAAGTGAAACATTCCTTCAGTCAGGTAGTTCATATTCTAACAGCCGTAGCAACAGCATGAGCTGCAGCGGTAACTGGAACATCAACTTCCGTTTGGAATGGACTCCCGACCTTTACACTAACATCATTTTCCGTCCTACTATAACTTTCAGCCGCTCAAACAGTTTCTCTGAAAGCAACTCAGCAACATTCAATCAGGATCCGTACGAATATACATCAGATCCTTTGAGAGATGCACACAATGCTGAAGTATGGGCTGAAAACGATCCTCGTGTCAACCTCAATGACAGTAAGTCAAACAGCGACACTGACAACTTGAATGCAAGTGGTACATTGCAGGTGAACAGACGCCTCAGTGATGAAGGACGTAACCTTACTTTCGTAGGTACATATAGCTATGGTGATAGCGAAAGCAAATCAGTATCAGCTTCAAATGTTGACTATATCTCTACTGGTTCAAAGGATATCCGTAACCGTTACAACGTAACTCCTGGTAAGAACTGGAACTACAACTTGCAGTTTACTTACAGTGAACCTATTATGGAAGATACTTACTTGCAGTTCATCTATAGTTTCAGCGAAAGCTATACATTGAACGACCGTTCAACTTATGACTTCAGCCCTGTTCCTTTAAGAAATGAATTCGGTCAGATTGTATATGACGAATTTGGTCAGATTGTGTATGCTAACAACGAGCAGTATGTTGATTACATGAACGATGGTTTCCCCATGACTCCCGAAGATTACAAGTCTTATTTGGATAAAGAGCAGAGCCAGTACCAAGAGCGTTACAACTACAACCACGAAGGTCAGGCTATGTTGCGTGTGAACCGCGATAACTACCAATTCAATGCTGGATTCACTGTATTGCCTCAGACAACTAAGATGGATTACAAGTATTTGGGTAAGGATACAATCTTGAAGCGTACTGTTGTTAACTTCACTCCTAACATCCGTTTCCGTTACAATTGGGACAAGCAGACACGTGTAGAAATGACTTATCGTGGACGTAGCAGCCAGCCCAATATGACTGACATGTTGGATATTACGGATGATACTAATCCGTTGAATATTACTCAGGGTAACCCTGGATTGAAGCCTTCGTTCAACCACAACATGAGCGCAAACTTCAATACTTACAACATGGATAAGCAGCGCAGTATCTTTGGTAATATTGGTGGTTCGTTGACTCAGAATAATGTAAGCAGCAAGGTTACTTATGATCCCGCAACAGGTGGACGTATCACAAGACCTGAGAATATCAATGGTAACTGGAGTGCAAATGGATCATTTGGTTTCAACACTGCATTGCCTAACAAGCACTTCACAGTAAGCACTAATACTAACGCTTCTTATAACAATAGCGTACAGTACTTCAGCCAGATTGGTGTAACTCCTAATGGTGAAAGCGTGAAGAATGCTACTCGTTCAATCAATGCAGGTGAGCAATTGCGTGGAACATATCGTAACGACTGGGAAAACGGTTGGGGATTGGAAGTAACTCTCTCTGGAAACCTTAACTACCAGCACGCTGAGAACGATATGCAGCCTGAACGTAACATGGATACTTACATGTATTCTTACGGTGGTAGCACTAACGTTAACTTCCCCTGGAACATGACATTGTCAACTGACATGAGTATGAACAGCCGTCGTGGTTATAGCGATCCTAACATGAACACTGACGAGCTCATTTGGAACGCTCAGATTGCTCAGGCTCTCTTCAACGGTGCAGCTACTCTCTCATTGCAGTTCTATGATATCTTGCACGAACAGAGCAATATCAGCCGTACTATCAACGCTTCAATGCGTCGCGATAGCGAAAGCAACGCAATCAACAGCTACTGCATGGTACACTTCATCTATCGTTTGAACATCTTCGGTGATGGACGCAACGCTTTCCGCAGAAACCGTGGTGGTATGGGTGAAATGCCTGGTGGTATGATGCCTGGCGGTATGATGCCTGGTATGATGGGCGGTGGAATGCCTGCTGGTGGCGGCTTCGGCGGCGGCATGGGCGGCTTCGGTGGCGGTATGGGCGGAATGCGCTTCTAATACCTACCAAAATTATAAAAAAGGAGTATTATAAAAAAATGAGGACTGCACTTTACTCAAGGTGCGGTCCTCTTTTTTTTCTTTCTATCCTTCTTTTTCCCCTTTCTTACTTATCCTTTCTTCTTTTTCTCTTCTCTTCTCTTCTCTAATCTAATCTTAAAGTATTCTCCTTCTAAGTTAACGCGGTGAGATCTAAGAACGATATACAACTCCTTCCTCAAATCATGTGCATTCGCGTGTTTGCTATCAAGTGAGCAATAGTAATTAGATTCTATGTGTGACCGATAGGTTAGGGGAATTGCTATATATGTAGCTTCGTATTCAATCCTTTTTTATAATGAATGAGCAGAGTTTATCTAATATGAGGTGTAATCATTATTTTTAGTAATCATAATAGGAAATTATAATAAAACATACCTGTGGATTATCTCAGTATTGATGTGTGACTCTTATACTGATATAGGTCGGGATAATCTTTAACGATTGTCATTGGTTGCTTTCAGTCTTATTTGTATGTGAGATTGATCGAGTTATTCTTCGTCATTAATTTCTTATTTTCGTATCGTTATAATATAAAACTTGCTTACTCCGTTGTTGGAGTAAGCAAGAATAGAATACATGATTTTGATAAATATTCTTATGTCAAATCTGTAGCTAAATGTGAATGTTTGTAGCTGAGTCGTTTGGGTTTATATTATTCTCGTTCAATCTTTCGAACGGCGCCAGTTACAGGGTCGAATGATATTCGTGTTGTAGCACCTTTGTTGAAAAGGTCAACGGCAAGTACATCAGTGTTGCCATATTGTCCTACAGATAACTCTTCCTCGTAGAATACCTCTTTATTATTATATATCTTCAGCAATGCTTTTCCTGGTGTATTGTAAACCACACCTTGTGGTCCTTTCACCTTTTTGGCTTTCTTGTCTACAATGGGTTGGGGAAGGTCAGTTATGTCCTTTATGCTGTAGTAGATGGGGGCTCCACTCAAGTCATCTGCATCGACCACTCCCAATTTACTTGAGAAACGGAAAAGGACATTTTTTTCAATATCTATGCTGTCAGGAGATAGAACGAAGGTTCTTTTTTCTTTTTGTGTACTTGTTTTTCCTTTGAACATGGCAACAAGTGCATTTTCTTGTTCGTCAAGGTTGGCAAGAATTATTTTTAGTGCTTCTCCATCTTTGGGCATATTGTCTATTTGTCCACGTAAAATGGCATTACGGCTTTCTCGGATATTGTAAATCTCTTTGGCTACGAGTTCTGCCATCTTTGCAGTTGATGTAGCAGACAGAATCTCTTCGCTCAAGAAATCTTTAGGATTTATATCTTTTTCCTTTGGGGTATCATCGTTGGAAGGTGTATAAGGCTTTTGCGATACAGGTTGGTTGATAGATAACAATACTCCCTCTTCTGATAATTCCACAAGCGAGGCTATACTCTTGTCCTTTAACTTTATGGTATATCCCTTTTGTGGATCTCGTGTTCCTACTGTTTTTATGGTCATGCCTTTGATGTTCCATATAGTATATGGTGAATTGGAAATACCTTGTACACGGAGGAACTTGTTGGCATAGTCGCTAAATTCTCCAGGAATATATTCTTCCTTCTCTGCTTCCAATGAAATTTCTATTAACGTGCGAGGTAGGAAATAGGTAACTCCTTCTGCATTTATTCCTGGGGTGGTGTTGTAGCCACTCACTTCCGTTTGTGCAATGCCGTTCAGGCTTGCAAGCATACTTAGTATTAAGAACCCTTTCTTCATATGATTCCTTATATGTTGTTGTCTAAATTTAGTAACACTTTAATTCCTTGTTGCTGCAAAGATAGTCATTCTTTTTTAATTGTTTCCACACGAGTGGCAATTTCTCTATAATGTCACTTGCAATCATTCCGTTTTCTCCCTTCTCTTCTGCTGCGAGGTCACCAGCTGCACCATGGATGTATGTGCCAATAATCGCTGCATTTTCAGGAGAATAGCCTTGTGCCATGAGTGCTAATAATACACCAGTCAGTACGTCGCCACTTCCTGCTGTGCCCATACCGGGATTTCCTGTGGGGTTGAATCGGCAAACTCCGTCGGAGGTGATAACGGCTGTCCATGCTCCTTTTAGAATGATGTTCACCTGCATCCGTTCAGCCAACTCCTGTGCGCGTATCAGTCGTTCGTAGCCGTTGGCACAGTGTCCTATCAATCGTTCCATTTCCTTGGGATGAGGTGTGAGTATACTATGCTTAGGTACGAGGGGTAGCCACGTTTTGTTGTTTGCCAAAATGTTTAGCGCATCGGCATCCAATATGATGGGAGAGATGCTTGTCTCCAATTGTTCATGCAAGGCATTTTCTGTATCTTCGTGTTGTCCAATGCCTGGTCCTATAGCCACTGCGTTATAAATCTGGGTATTTAGCGGCATGGCAAAGTGGTGTTCATGTTCATCGTGGTGAACCATAGCCTCAGGAATCGCAGTTTGCAATATCGAATTGTTGCACTTTGGCGCATGTACAGTCAATAATCCTACTCCGCTTCTCATGCATGAGCGAGCAGCTAACACTGAAGATCCTGCCATGCCGTACGAGCCTGCAATTAACAATGCATGTCCATAAGTGCCCTTGTGAGAGAATTCATTGCGTGTCTTGAGCATAGGGCGCACCAAGTCCATGTTGGTTACGTAATATTTGCTAACTGCTTCGTCTAAACCTTGTTGACTCAGGCGAATGTCCAAGCAGAACCATTCGCCTAAATACTTTTGGTTTTCAGGGAAGAAGAAGGCCAACTTTGGTAGTTGGAGAGTTAGTGTAGTGTCTGCTTTGATGATGTTTTCGCCTATGTTGTAACTGTTGTCTTCACACATTAGCCCCGAAGGCACGTCAATAGATATTACCATTGCTGGCGAGGCATTGATGTATTTGACTACTGCAGCAAATCCTCCGTCCAATGCCTTGCTCAAGCCTGATCCGAATAAACCATCAATTACTATGTCGCTCTTCAACAAGGGTACAGGGGCAAAGTGTGAAGTTACCTCAGTAAATTGTATTTCGGGATAATCCAACAATCGTTCGGCATTTGTTTGACAATCGTCTGACAAATGTCCTTTCGGGTTGAACAAATATACTTCCAACTTATGGCCATGACCAGTAAGTAGGCGTGCTACAGCCAATGCGTCTCCTCCATTATTGCCAGGTCCGGCAAATATTTTGAAAGTACGTGGCTGTTGAAACATGTGTGTAATTGCATTAGCCAGTGCTGTTGCGGCACGTTCCATTAGGTCGATGGGCGATATGTTTTCCTCTTCGACAGTACGCTTGTCGAGACCCCTTATTTGCAATGTTGTCAATAATTTCATAAAATATCTATCAATGATGATGTAAAAGTAGTGATTTTCTGGTAAAATATGAAAGAAAAGTACTAAATTTGTGCCAATTTTCCTAAAAAGGTTTTTCTTTGTGCGGAAAATGGTGGCAAAATGAATGTATAGATACAATTTAATAGTAAAAAGAAATGCTTAATATCGTAATTTTTGGAGCACCAGGTTCTGGTAAAGGAACACAGAGTGCACGTATTGTAGAAAAGTACGGATTGAATCACATCTCAACTGGTGATGTGTTGCGTGCCGAGATTAAAAATGGTACAGAGTTGGGTAAAATAGCCAAAGGATACATCGACCAGGGACAACTGATTCCTGATGCATTGATGATAGATATATTGGCCAGTGTATTTGATTCATTCGTCGACAGTAAAGGTGTGATTTTTGACGGATTCCCCCGCACCATCGCTCAAGCTGAGGCATTGAAGGTGATGTTGGCTGAACGTGGACAAGAGGTTTCTATTATGCTCGACTTGGAAGTTCCTGAAGATGAACTGATGACTCGCCTTATCAAGCGTGGACAAGAGAGCGGACGTGCTGATGATAACGAAGAAACTATCAAGAAACGTTTGGTAGTTTATCATTCACAGACTGCTCCCCTTATTGATTGGTATAAGGCTGATGGAAAATACTGCCATATCAATGGATTGGGTACGATGGAAGGTATCTTTGCAGAGATTTCCGAAGCAATCGATAAGGTAGTAGGCTAATGTTTTATAGGCATGGTTTGCTCCATATTGAGGGGTGACCATGCTTGAAATCTTTTTTTTGATAATATGGCAGAAAGTAACTTTGTAGACTATGTAAAGATATACTGCCGCTCGGGAAAGGGCGGACGAGGTTCTATGCACATGCATCGCGCCAAGTATGTTCCCAATGGTGGACCTGATGGTGGTGATGGTGGACGGGGAGGTGATGTCATCCTGCGAGGTAATCGTAACTACTGGACACTGCTGCATTTGAAATACGATCGTCACGTATTTGCCGGACACGGAGGTAATGGCTCAAAATGTAAAAGCTTTGGTAAGGACGGTGAAGATAAAATCATAGATGTTCCTTGTGGTACAGTGGTTTACAATGCCGAGACTGGTCAGTATATTTGTGATGTTACAGAGCACGACCAGATGGTTACCTTGTTGAAAGGCGGACGTGGAGGATTGGGTAATTGGCATTTCCGTACAGCCACGCGTCAAGCACCACGTTTTGCGCAACCAGGAGAGCCTATGCAAGAACTTACTGTCATCATGGAGTTGAAACTCTTGGCTGACGTGGGTTTGGTGGGCTTCCCCAATGCAGGTAAGTCAACTTTACTTTCTGCTGTCTCTTCCGCTCGTCCCAAAATTGCGAACTATCCCTTTACTACTTTAGAACCCAATTTGGGTATTGTGCCTTATCGTGAGGGTAAGTCTTTTGTTATGGCTGACATACCTGGTATTATTGAGGGAGCAAGTGAAGGTAAAGGGCTAGGACTTCGTTTCTTACGCCATATTGAACGAAATTCATTGTTGCTTTTTATGGTTCCTGGGGATGCTGACGACATTCGACGTGAATACGAAATATTACTGAATGAATTAGCAACTTTCAATCCCGACATGATGGACAAACAACGTATTTTGGCCATCACAAAAAGTGACATGTTGGATGAAGAACTTATCCAAATGTTGAGCGAACATTTGCCCGAGGATGTACCTCACGTGTTCATCTCATCACTTACAGGACAAGGTATTTCGCAATTGAAAGACCTCTTGTGGACTGCTCTCAATAGCGAGAGTAACAAGTTGGCAGGCATTGTACGTGATGATAAGTTGGTACATCGTCCCAAGGATATGAATAAACTGGCTCAGGAACTTCGTGAAATGGGAGAAGACGAAGAAATCGAGTTTGTCGATGATTGGGAAGACGAGGAAGAAGAGTGGGAGGAGTTGGACGACTTTGAATACGACGAAGAAGAGTAAATTTACCATTCAATTCATTCTTGTCCCTTGAATTATTTGCACTATCACATTTCCGATGAGATAATCGCCTTCAGTACCTGTCGTAGTGGAGGTGTTAGTAAGGGAAATTATGCATCCTTCAATTGTACTCACTATTGTGGTGACGAGCCTGAATATGTGCTTGCTAATCGCAGTCGTTTGTGCGGTGAGTGGAATATACCTACCGATCGTTTGGTTCTTCCACGTCAAGTACATGATACCAAAGTGGTAGTTGTGGATGAACTCTTTATGAGTAAGACTTTGATTCAGCGGGATGAAATACTTGATGGAGTGGATGCCCTCATCTCACCTTTGCCCAATGTGTGTTTGGCAATTTCTACAGCAGATTGTATACCTGTTCTTCTGTATGATACAAAGTTGCGTGTGGTGGGTGCTATTCATGCAGGGTGGCGTGGTACAGTGGCTCGTATAGTTTCTGATGTCCTTGCTCAAATGAAGATACTGTATGGAACTCAAGGTGAAGATGTTCGTGCAGTTATAGGTCCTGGTATATCATTGGATGCTTTCGAAGTTGGTGACGAGGTCTATGATTCTTTTTGTAAAGCAGGCTTCCCTATGGAACAGATCTCTCGTCGTTATGAAAAGTGGCATATTGATTTGTGGGAGGCAAACCGCCTTCAGCTATTGGAGGGTGGATTGTTACCCAATGCAATTGAGGTGGCAGGAATTTGCACTTACCAACATTTTGAGCGCTTCTTCTCAGCTCGCCGTTTAGGGATACATTCGGGTCGTATACTAACTGCTATCATGAGACGGAACTGATAATGTACTCCTGTTATATTCATATTATAAGTAATTGTAAAAACTCTCTTTAAATCCAATAAACGATATGGACGATATTTCTAAAACCATTTTGCAGGGTATTACTTTCAAAGGCGCCTCTTCTCGCCCAAAGGAAGAAAAAGTTAAAACTAAAGCCAAAAAGAAGGCTTACATTACTGGAGCCCATGGATCTGGTGCTGCAAAAATGAAAGCAGAGTTCAGAAGAAAACGAGCAAACCGACATAAGTAAAAATAAGGATACTTCAATTCTCGAAATTTAAATAATTCATTAGAGAATTGTAGATTGATTCATAATACAGAAGGGGCTGAATACAAGCGATTCAGCCCCTTCTATGTATGCAATAAAATGTTCAAATTTAATAAGGGAACAGTAACGGAAGTACTATAACCATTACTATTGCCATAATAATCTGCAGAGGGAGACCAACTTTTGCATAGTCCATAAAAGTATATTGTCCAGCAGGCATTACCAACGCATTAGGTGGTGTACTGAATGGTGAAGCGAAACACATACTGGCTGCAACGGTAACAGCAAATAAGAACGGGTAGGGACTTACACCCACCTGTATGGCTGATGCCATGGCTATAGGTGCCATCAAGACTGCAGTAGCAGTGTTACTAATGAACATAGTCATTAAAGAAGTGGTGAAATAAATTCCTGCCAATAGAGCAGTAGGGCCGAAACTACCCAATCCACTTACCAAACTACTTGAAATGTATTCGCTTACACCCGTTTTCTCCAAAGCTAAGGACATTGGCATCATTGCTGCTATGAGTACGATACTTTCCCAATTGATGGTTTTATAGGCAGCCTCTACGTTGCGGAAACAGCCGGTGAGCACCATCAATAGACCTGCTATCATCACGGCTGTTACAGGAGCCACGGGTATAAAGTCGAACATCATCATTGCAATCATCAATACCATGATGAAGGCTGCCAACGGAGCCTTGTAGTCCAATGTTACTTTAGCTGCTTCAGCCAAGGGTTGACCCAATACCACCCAGTCTTCATCTTCGTTGCTTAAACGAGCGATATTTGCCCATGTACCCTGTACGAGTAATACATCACCATAGTTCATACGTATGTCCTTCAAACCATGTAACATATATTCTCCTTTGCGACGAATACCCAATACGTTGATGTTGTATTTCTGTCTGAAATTGGTATCTATCAAAGTGCTATGTATCAACTTAGACGAGGGCATAAGCACAATCTCCGCCATACCAATGTCGTAGAAATCCAACACACCACGGTCGCCCTGTGTCTTCAGTTGACTGTCGTCCAAGAAAAGCATTTGGTAATCGTTGGCAAAGTGTTCAGCCTTTTCACGAGCACCCATCAAATATAGAATGTCACCTTCTTCCAACGGTGTAGAAGGATCAGCCATATTTTGACTTACACTCTTCATTAACTTCGTACGACGACTTTGATTTTCACGACGGATTTCAAAGATGGTGACACCAAAACGGCGATGCACATCCAGTTCAGCAGCAGTTTTTCCTATCAACGTAGAGTTGGATGTCACTTGCAAACGATTCAAGTTGTTGACCAACTGATACTCGTTTACCAAATCGCTCAATGACTTATTCTTATGTCCATCGGCATTCTCCTTCTTTTGCTTTCCAGAAAGGAACCATTTGGTCAATGGCAATAGCACCAATACACCTACTGCTACACAGACAAGTCCTACTGGAGTGAAAGAGAAGAATTTCAATGGTTCATATCCGGCTGAGGTAAGAGCATCTTGAATCACAAGGTTAGGCGGTGTACCAATGAGGGTCATCATACCTCCCATGCTACTGGCAAAAGCCAAAGGCATGAGCAAACGACTGACATTGGCCCCTGCTCCAGCGGCCATACTTACTACGATAGGAAGCATCAGTGCTACCGTACCCGTATTACTTACAAAGGCACCTATGGCAGCAGTGCCTATCATTACCAATAGGAACAGACGAAGTTCGCTTCGTCCTGCCAGTTTCAATAGACTTCCACCGATGATTTTGGCCAATCCTGTTTGAAAGATGGCTCCACCTACGACAAACAGGCCCACCATCATGATGACTGTGGAATTGGAGAAACCAGACAAAGCTTCAGTGGGTGTCAATATGTTAAAAGCAAGCAATAGCACCAAAGCGCACAGTGCCACCAAGTCGGAGCGGACACGGCCGCTCACAAAGCCTATCACTGATAGGGCAAGAATAATTAGAGTTGTTATCACAATCAATAAGTTTAAACAAAGAATTATGAATTATAATAAAGAGTCTCCTCCTTGCTATAATTCATAATTCAAAATTGATAATTAATAATTAATTATATTACTCTTCGTACATCTTATCAATTATTTCTGCATAGTTTTTGTTCAATGCAGAACGCTTAATCTTAAGCGTGTTGGTAAGTTCTCCGCGTGCCATGCTGAATGGTTCGGGCAACAAGGTAAAACGTTTTACCTGCTCATAGTGAGCAAATTGCTGTTGCAACGTGTCGATGCGGTCCTGCATCATTCCTGTGATACGTGGATGAGCAAGCAATTCCTCCATAGATGCATATTGCACACCATTTTCATCTGCAAATTGTTTTAGCAACTCATATTGTGGAATAATGAGTGCTGATACGAATTTTCGTTGGTCAGCAATAATGGCTATTTGGTCGATGTATCGGTCAACCGAGAGTTTGGTTTCCAATGCTTGTGGGGAAATGTACTTACCATTCGATGTCTTGAACAGGTCTTTGATTCGTTCAGTCAAGAAGAGTTGGTCACCCTTGAGGTATCCCGCATCGCCAGTATGGAACCATCCATCTTTGTCAATGGCTTCAGCCGTAGCCTCCGCCTTCTTGTAATATCCTTTGGTGATGGTCTTTCCGCGTAACAATATCTCGTCGTTCTCACCAATCTTGACTTGGACATCGGACATAATAGTTCCTACTGAGCCTATCTCGAATCCAGGGCTGACAAAGCAGGAGACAGTAGCGCACGACTCGGTGAGTCCGTATCCCACAATCATGTTGATACCTACAGCATGTACAAATTCACATATTTCGTTGGGCACAGCAGCTCCAGCCGTGGGAAAGAAATTTCCGTTTTCAAGTCCAATGGCTTTCTTGAGCAATGCATAAATTGTCTTTTGGTAGAACTTATACTTCAAACCAAGCATGAATGGAGGACGTTTGCCTAAACGTATGTAGTCAAGATTGTGCTTCTTGCCGACTTTGATGGCATCCAGCATCAACTTTTGTTTGAGGCCTTTCTCCGATGCAATCTTTTCGTTTACGCCAGCATACACCTTTTCCCAAAAGCGGGGTACGCTACACATAAGCGTAGGACGAACTTCCTTGATGGTGTTTGCAATTTCTGCAGGACGTAGATTGAGACAAACTTCCACACCCCTGTGCAAGCAGTAGTAGGTCCATGCACGTTCGAATACATGGGTCAAAGGGAGGAAACACATCGAAATGTCTTTGTCAGACATCATTGTCAGACGGATGTCGTGAATGCGAATAATCTCCTCGTAGGTTGAATGGTGAAGCATTACTCCCTTGGGTTCGCCGGTAGTTCCACTTGTATACAGAATGTTGGCGAGATCCTCGAAAGAAGCACGATTTGTACGCTCTGCCACTACGGCAGCATGGGGGAGTCCTTCTCCTAATCTTAAGAATTCGTCGAAGTAAATACTGGTGGTGTCACGCTCGTTCTTCTTGATTTTGGGATCAAACAGAATCAGTTTCTCCAATGTGGGGCATAGTCCCAATATGCTGAAAGCTGTTTCATACTGATATTGCTCACCCACGAAAAGGAAACGTATCTGAGCATCGTCAATGATGTATTGTGCTTGAGCAGCAGAACTGGTTGCATAGAGGGGAACAGAAACTGCACGGTTAGCATGTCCTCCAAAGTCTGCATACAGACATTCGGGCATATTTTGTGAGAAGATACCTATATTTTCTTCCTCACGAATGCCCAATTCCACCAAGGCATTGGAGGCTTGATGAACATATTTGCTTACTTGATTCCATGAAATGGATTTCCACTGGTTCAGGTCATAATCCCTGTATCTCAGTGCACTTCTTTCTCCATATTTCTCTGCCTGTTTGTGAACCAATACGGCAAAATGATGATTTCCCATGTATGTATATGATTAGTGTATACTCTTTAATATCGTTTGCAAAGATACAGTTTTATTTGCAATTATTTATGGAAATGGTGCCTAAAAAATCAATCTGATGTGTTTCTATGTGCCAATATTCCTGTTGTTGTTTTAATATTGATACATATAATGTGATAAAATCAAGGCAATGTTTCTTTTGATTTTTCAAAGAAAAAGCGTACTTTTGCAGACATAACTCTAATATCGGAGAATATGGAATACATAAAGAATCGTCGGAGTATCCGAAAATATAAATGTGAAGATGTAAGTACTGAGTTACTGAACGAATTGTTGGAGACGGCTGCTCGTGCGCAGACTATGGGAAACCTTCAATTGTACAGTGTTATTGTTACACGCGATGAGTCAATGAAGGAACATCTTTCACCCACTCATTTCAATCAACCTATGGTGAAGGGGGCGCCCGTGGTGCTCACTTTCTGTGCCGATTTCAATCGTACAACCCAGTGGTGTCTCAATCGTCAGGCCGACCCTGGCTATGACA
Organism: Bacteroidaceae bacterium; assembly: GCA_017560945.1. Lineage (GTDB taxonomy): Bacteria > Bacteroidota > Bacteroidia > Bacteroidales > Bacteroidaceae > Phocaeicola_A. The sequence continues at coordinate 45,629 of JAFZDY010000045.1, forward strand.
ACTTCCTTTCGTTTATGAATGCTGCCAGTGATGCATTGCTGCTTTGTCAGAACTTTTGCAATTTGGCCGAAGAAAAGGGCTTAGGAATTTGTTATTTGGGTACTACCATCTATAACGCAGGCAAAATAATAGATGTCCTTAAACTCCCTCGTTTGGTTGTACCTGTGGCTACCATTACCTTGGGATGGCCTGACGAGTGTCCGCCTCAGACAGATCGTCTCCCTCTGAAGAGTTTTATACACGAGGAGACTTATCAGGATTATACCTTGGCCGACATTGATTGCTATTATTCTCCTAAAGAGGCTTTACCCGAGAATCAACATTTCGTTGAGATAAACAATAAACAGACACTGGCTCAAATTTTTACTGATATCCGTTATACTCGCCAAGCGAATGAGGCAATGTCAGTCGCTTTGCTTGAGGTGCTGAAACGGCAGGGATTCATCGAGTGAGCGGGAGGGGGGATACAGACGTGATTTTTCCCCTACTGTGAAAAAAGAATTTGCGTGTTTACCCGATAAAAAATATAAATCTTCAATGAAAAATATAGCAGAGTATATCCAACGGATTGAGATTAAATCGCTGTGGGGACGTAAGAATATTGTATGGAATTTACGTCCCGATGTGAATATCCTGAGTGGTATCAATGGCATAGGTAAGAGTACTATTTTGAACGAATTGGTGCATTCTCTTGGTTCTGCTGATGGCGCTTCTCGTGCTGATGGTCGAGCCATCGTGAAGACCATTTTGTTTCCCGAAGAGGCAACATCCATACGATATGATGTCATTCGTAGTTTTGACCGTCCTCTGCTGCATGCTGATTTGTTGGAGAAGATGGCCGACAAGAATGTCAAGACAGAATTGGATTGGCAACTATATCAACTTCAACGCCGTTACTTGGATTATCAGGTGAATGTGGGCAATCGCATCATTGAGAAACTGACAAATGGAACGCCTGAAGGACAGACCGAAGCAGCCATGTTGTCCATTCCCAAGAAAATGTTTCAGGATATGGTGGACGAACTGTTTTGCGAAACCAGCAAGCGCATAGTTCGGCAGAGCAATGAAATAATGTTTGAGCAGGATGGTGAAACCCTTTACCCCTATCAACTCTCTTCAGGAGAGAAACAGTTGCTCGTCATCCTCTTGACCGCATTGGTACAGGATGGACAACCGGCCGTACTTTTTATGGATGAGCCAGAAGTCAGCTTGCATATAGAGTGGCAGCAGCGTTTAATCGAACTCATACGTCGCTTGAATCACAATGTTCAGATTATTCTCACAACCCATTCTCCTGCAGTCGTTATGAATGGATGGCACGATGCTGTTACCGAGGTGAGCGACATTACGGAGTAGTTGCATTATGCTTCATCCTTGGGTGACTCTGATTTTCCAATAATACACAATACACATGGGTAAAAGACTTGTCGACAATATCAATTCGCAATACATTGCTGCATCCAATCTGTTGCAGCCTAAAAAGTCGCGGAAGAAGATTGTGGCTTACGTAGAAAGTTACGATGATGTCTTTTTCTGGAGGTCGTTATTGAGCGAGTTTGAAAACGATGAGTATTATTTTGTAGTAATGCTCCCGTCGTCAGAGTCTTTGCAAAAGGGGAAAAAGGCCGCATTGATGAATCGTCTTGGATGTGGATTGGGGCAGAATATGATAGCCTGTGTGGATGCCGACTACGATTACCTGTTACAAGGCGCTACGTATACTTCGCAGCAAATCATTAGTAGTCGTTACGTGTTACATACCTATGCCTATGCCATTGAAAATTTTCAATGTTACGCAGAGGGTTTGCACGAGGCTTGTGTCATGGCAACGCTGAACGATCGTTCTATTGTTGATATCCCTGCCTTCATGAGGCTTTATTCACAAATCATACATCCATTGTTCGTATGGTCAATCTTCTTCTATCGTAAGGGTATGCTGAACAAGTTCTCTATTACCGAATTCAATAGCGCCGTGTCGATATGTTCAGTAAACTTGCGCCGTCCTGAAGAGGTGTTGGATGCGTTGGCCAGTCGAGTTCGCAGAAAATTGAATTGGTTGGAAAGCCATTACCCTCGCTATCGCACAAGTGTAAATGCATTAAAGGACGAACTTTCTCAATTGGGCGTGACTCCTGAAACTACGTATATGTTTGTCCAGGGGCACAATCTGTTCGAAAATGTAGTATTGAAACTACTTACTCCCATTTGTGCACAGTTGCGTCGCGAACGCGAACTGGAAATAAAAATGTTGGCAGAGCATGATATGCAAATGCAAAATGAATTGACCTGTTATCAGCGTAGTCAGGCAGGCATCAATTTTATATTGCGCAAGAATACGGGATACAAAGAGGCTCCTCTTTATCAGCGCTTACGCGATGATGTACGCCAGTTTCTTGCCAATTTACGCCCTCAAGGATAAGAAAATCAACTAAAAAACGAAAAAACGTATCCTTACTCTTGGCTATATCCCAAATAATTAGTTACTTTGCACCCGCTTTCGCGCAATCGCTGTCAAAAAGAAGAGAGATTTGATATGTTGCGTAGTAACGATAAACAATTTAATAACAAATTACACAATGGATTTAATTAAAATTGCTGAAGAAGCATTTGCTACCGGTAAGGAGCATCCCTCATTCAAGGCTGGTGATACTGTAACAGTAGCATACCGTATCGTTGAAGGTAACAAGGAGCGTGTACAGTTGTATCGCGGTGTTGTTATCAAAATCGCAGGTCACGGAAACAAGAAGCGTTTCACCGTGCGCAAGATGTCAGGAACTGTAGGTGTTGAGCGTATCTTCCCTATCGAGTCTCCGGCTATCGACAGCATCACTGTCAACAAGGTTGGTAAGGTTCGTCGCGCTAAGTTGTACTACTTGCGTAAACTTACCGGTAAGAAGGCCAGAATTGCAGAAAAGCGCGTTAACGCTTAATCATACGAACTGGTTGAAACAAAAAAGGCGTATCCGTTATCGGGTGCGCCTTTTCTTATTTATTGAAAACTGTATGGTGTTATTCAAAATATTGCAGGTTGTCAAAGCTTGGACGGAGTTCGTCTTGTTCAATGCGATGAATGATTTCCACCACACGATCGTTCATTGGAGTAGGACAACCAACTTTGCGTCCATAAGCCGAAACGGCTCCATTGATGGCATCTACTTCCGTGAGTTTCCCCTTCTCTAAATCCTGAAGCATACTGGCTTTTAACTTGGCGTGCTTCCGTATGGCGATAGGAATAATGAAGAACGAGAAAGCCCGTTTCAATGCATTCTGGTAGTCGAGTAATTTCACAATATCCTTACCCTGTACAGGCTCTATGCGAATGCCTCCCACCTGGCACACATCGATGCACTCTTTGATTAAGGCTTGTACGATGCGGCGCGATTCGCGAGGCTTTGCAGCTTCACCAAAGGTACAGCCAAGTACGGCACTCATACCCGAAAATGCCGCATTGATGAGCAACTTGCTCCATCGCGTACCCAGGAAGTTCTCTTCCACCTCTACAGTTCCCATCAACTCCAGCACCTCCTTCACTTTGGCAAAATGTTTGCTACGGTTCTTTGAAATTGCTCCCAAGGCGAATGACAATGCATCAGGTTCACTTGTCAGTTCGCATACACCGGGTGATTGGAGTGTCGCTCCCCATGCTACGGTACATCCAAGTACGCGCTCTTCACCCAATACCTCGGCTATTTGCATTTCGGGCAATCCATTTTGGAATGTTACCAGTACTCCGTCGGGAGCAAGGAATCCCTTCAGCATTTGCACCACCTCTGCATTGTGCTGTTGCTTGGTCATCAGGAACAGAATGTCATATTGCCCATTCATCTCATCGGGTGTATATGCCACTACTGGTTGGCAAAACTGTACCGTGCCCACCACTTGAGCGCCCTTTGACTTCAATGCCTCCACGTGAGCCACATTGCGATTGATTAACTCTATGGCCACCCCTGCCTTACTGATATATGCTCCGAGAATGGTGCCCAGTGAACCGGCACCGTATATTGCTATGCGCATAGTGTTATTTGCTTTTATTCCTTATTATATATGTAATAGTTATGGGAGCAAAGGTACAGAATAACATTGATATATCAAAAGAGTCGGGGCGAAATTATAAGATTAAAGGGAGATTCCTTAAATATTTTTTCTTCGTTTTTTGTCGATTATGTCGAATTTAGATAGTATCTTTGAATCGTCAAAATTTATATAAACAAGATATGCAACAGGCATTCAACAACAAAGTAGTGATTGTTACAGGTGGCGCAAACGGCATAGGCCAATGTGTTGCCAATGAATTCAAGAATCAGGGAGCATACGTCTATGTCATAGACAAGCAAGAGGAGGGTGAACACTTCGTGGGAGATATATCCAAGAAAGAAGTCCTTGAGGCATTTGTGGACGAGATTCTCAAAAAGCACGACAAGGTGGATTACATCATCAACAACGCTTTACCCTTGACAAAGGGCATTGACGAATGTACCTACGAAGAATTTCAATACGCCCTCAGTGTAGGAGTTACTGCTCCTTTCTATTTGGTAAAACTTTTGAGGGAACATTTGGCTGAGGGTGCATCCATTGTAAACATATCCTCTTCACGTGACAGAATGAGCCAACCACAAACCGAGAGTTACACCGCGGCCAAGGGAGGCATAGCAGCATTGACCCACGCACTTGCAGTGAGCCTTGCAGGCAAAGCAAGAGTGAACTCCATTTCACCCGGATGGATTGATACCAGTAATTCTGTGGTGGAAGGTCCTGACACCATCCAACAACTTGTCGGACGTGTGGGTCGTCCCACGGATATTGCCAATATGGTACTGTTCCTCTGTTCCGATAAGTCAGGCTTCATCACCGGTGAAAACATCTGCATTGATGGCGGAATGACTCGACAGATGATTTACCACGGAGACAATGGTTGGACCTTAAATGTGTAAAATATGAAAACAGAAGTAAATCCACAAGATACATCGCGAGCCGAAGCCTTTTCGCTTTGGATGACATCGCCTATGCCCATGGTCACTTTGACCAAGACTTTCGATGTAAGCAACCTGCTGAAAGCCAGTAAGAAGTCTGGGATTAAATTCAATACCTTGCTTTGCTGGTGCATCGGTAAAGCCGCAAGCCAGATTAAGGAGTTTTACCTGCTTCCTGAAAAGGGAAAACTTTATCAGTACGACTGCATCGCCATCAATGTGATAGTAAACAATTGCAAAGATGGCATCAACTCGTGCGACATCTCATTCTCGGAAGATATCAAGCAATTTGCACACGACTATAGCACACTGACCACACAAGCATCCACTGAGTGCAAGAGTTCGTTCCTTGAGGATCATATCATTGTAGGAACTTCTGCTATGATTCAAACTGAACTCGATTGTATCGTCAACCAATACACCGATAAGTTCAACAACCCCTTAGTCATGTGGGGTAAATACCGCAAACATTGGTTCAAGACCACATTGCCCATCTCCTTCCAATTCCATCACACACAGATGGACGGAGGCCATGCTGCCAGTTTCCTCGAACTGTTACAACGAGAGATAAATTCAGTGTCTATTTAGCTCAATTGAGCCACCCTTAAGTGTAACCAAATAACGCTTAAGAGAAAAGTTGGTAACGCTTTAGAGATATTATGCTCATGCTTAAGCGTTACTGAACTTACGCTTAAGCGATATTTCTCCCCTATCAAGTCGCTGAAAATCAAGTATTCTATTTCAATAATATACTACGTCATTCGTCATCCTCGGGCAATGGATAAATGTTGGCCTCGGTCTTCAGTTTACGGGGCATCTTCTTAACCACTTCATTGTAGCTATGGCGAATGAGTGACTGAACCAATTTGTCGGGCAATGAGCCGAAGAGGTTCAGTTGATTCCAGTGCTTTTTGTTCATGTGCCAGGCAGGGGCGATCTCGGGATAGCGTTCGCGTAACTCGAGGGCATATTCGGGAAAACACTTGAGGACAAACCATTCGGTGTTTTCCAAATCCATCATGGCAAAAATCTTTCCACCGATGCGAAATACCAGGGTAGTTTCGTCAAAGGGGAAATCCTCGGTCACCAATGGGAGGGACAGGCAATAGTCTCTTGCTTCTTCAATGTTCATGGTCAATATGGATTAGCATATATAGGTATCAGTTGACTTTCCTCTGGCCAATGTGGGAGGAAGAATAGGGGAAGGGGAGTGCCGCCCACACCTGACCATTCGATGCGTCTGACGTGGTTGAAGTCAGGTGCGCCAAAGGCAAACGAGCGACCATAGAGCAGGATGGCTCTGCGTCCCTCATCAAGTTTCCATAGACCACCACCAAAGGGACACTCTTCGTCCCATCCCAAAAGTTCACGATGTTGGTAAACACGACCAAACTTCAGGATTCCGTATTGATTGATAATAAACTTCTGATACATGGTCTGCTATTATTACGTCACTATTTACTTCACTATCCAATAAGCCAAAGCAATCAGTGCAATGCCCATTATCAAACTCGTGGCGACATACCCGATGAAACCACCTATATTGCCAGCATGAAGCATTTGTAAACTTTCGTTGGTAAAGGCCGAGAATGTGGTGAATCCTCCGCATACACCAGTAGTAAGGAGCAAGCACCACGGAGAGTTCGTAGAGCTATATTTACTGAACAGGGCAAATACCACTCCAAAGAGAAAACTTCCAAGAAGGTTTACGAATAATGTGCCCCATGGGAAACCTTGTCCACACAGGCTTTTCATCAGTGTGGATATGGTATACCTCAATGCCCCACCCACGAAACTTCCTAAACCTACTATAAATATTGACTTCAACATGATGTGTGTGATTCGTACATAATGTAATGACACTCTTCCATTCCTGATTTTTGATACACACGTTGTGCCGTTGTGTTGTGTCTGTCCACATAAAGACGTACTTGGGAAATATGCTCATCCTTGGCAAGTTCCAACACTTTCCTATACATTGTTTTATAGATACCGCGTGCGCGATAGTGGGGAAGGACATACACACTCTGTATCCACCAATACCAACCACAATTCCAATCGCTCCATTCGCGAGTAATCATCAGGCATCCAACGATTTTTTCATCTACCTTTGCCACAATGTACCGTCCTTTAGCCTCGTCTTCCAATACGGCCTTTACACCGTTGCTCACACGTTCGTAATTCAATGAAGTCCCTTCTGACTCCATTGCCATATCCATCTGGAAACGCGTTATCTCCTCTATATGTGATATGTCTCCAATTCCTATCTCTAAATCCATATCAGTACACTGTTTCATTACTATAAACTTATGGAAGTATAATAAATGCAGAAGCTAAAGAGTCGGATTACCAGGGCGTTGCATCGCATATATTGTGAGATTTCCCAGGGTGTCTGTCTGTTCCTTAAGTTGGAATGAGAAGTGTTGATACAATGCTACATTCTTAGCTTTCAGAGTTTCGAGATAGCAACTCTCGCCCGAAGCATCAAGATAATCCAGAAGGGCCTTTATCAGAGGTTTTCCATAGTGCTGTCCTTGTTTGTCGAGGCGCGTAGCAAAGGTCATCAGATAGCCATCGTTAGCGGTTCTGTTTCGTTTTACTACCTGTTCTATCTCGATTTCAAAACGTATCAATCGGATAATTCTTCTGATGCCGAACTTGAAAAACATTTTCAGCCCGCCTGCTTTTACATAATCGAGTAAGCCAGGTTCTTTGCTTTTGGGAGGGATATAGGCCAATACAGAATTGACCTCCTTGCTGTCGGCTATGCAGATGGCATTATCGGGGAGAAGGGCAAGAGAAACCTCCCAAAACAGACGCATTATGTCGTGGTCATATTTTCCGTAGCAAATGTACTTGAACATGTCGTATTGACTGAAACCATCAGCAAGCGTGGTGGCAAAACGTTGTATGTCTTCGTGTTGCATAACGTAACACTCTTTGAAAGCAGGAATAGAATGGATGTTCATTGATGTTTTCTTTTCTGCAAAAATAGTAAACTTCTGCTTAAGAACAAAGATCCTCCACAAAAAACAGCATTTAATAGAAACGTTTTAAAGATATTGAATGAAACATAAGGATACGCTATTAAAGAAAAGTTGCCATTAAGTGATAGCTTTGCATAGCAGGAGCAAATTCGTAAAATCTAAGTTGTTTTTTCTTTTGGTTAAACATTATTTTTGTTCTTAATGTATCAGACATAAGAACTTATCAATATCTTTGCAGTATAAATCATCGGATACGATAAATAAATACGTAAACTACTTATTGAATTATCGCATAAGATAAGATAGTATAAGTAGAGACAAGGGAGAACAAACTTGGAGAAGCCTTGAAAGGATTGACTGAAAAACTCATGGCATAAAATAGACAATTATGTTAGCATACACATACATCGAAAAAGGAAAGTTTGCTTTGGTGGAGAAGCCGAAGCCTACGTTGATAGAACCTACCGATGCCATTGTTCGCGTGACAATGAGCAGTATCTGTTCAAGTGACCTGCATATCAAGCACGGAAGTGTACCTCGTGCGGTGCCAGGCATTACCATAGGGCACGAGATGGTGGGAGTGGTAGAAGCCGTGGGCGCGGAAGTAACCCATGTAAAGCCAGGCGACCGAATAACGGTGAATGTAGAGACGTTTTGCGGAGAGTGTTTCTTCTGTAAGAATGGTTATGTGAACAATTGTACCGACCCGAATGGCGGTTGGGCATTGGGATGCCGTATCGATGGTGGACAGACCGAATATGTGCGTGTACCCTTAGCCAATCAAGGACTGAACCGTATTCCCGATAGCGTCACCGATGAACAGGCATTGTTGGTAGGCGATGTATTGGCCACCGGCTTTTGGGCAGCCCGCATTTCTGAGATAACCGAAGATGATACTGTCTTGATCATTGGCGCAGGGCCGACTGGTATCTGCACGCTGCTTTGCGTCATGTTGAAGCAACCCAAACGCATCATTGTATGCGAAAAGTCCGAAGAAAGACGTCGCTTTGTGCGTGAACATTACCCCGATGTATTGCTCACTACTCCCGAAGAGTGCAAGGACTTTGTTCTCCAGCATAGCGACCATGGTGGTGCTGATCGAGTGCTCGAAGTAGCCGGAGCCGATGACACCTTCCGTTTGGCATGGGAGTGCGCCCGTCCGAATGCCATTGTAACGGTGGTTGCCCTTTATGACCAACCTCAAGTTCTTCCTTTACCCGACATGTATGGCAAGAACCTCACTTTTAAGACGGGTGGTGTAGATGGATGCGATTGCGAGGAAGTCCTCCGCCTGATTGAGCAAGGAAAGATCGACACCACTCCGCTCATCACGCATCGTTTCCCATTGAGTGAGATTGAGAAAGCCTATCGTATCTTTGAGAATAAATTGGATGGTGTGATTAAAGTGGCAATAACCTAATTTTTAAAAGTATAAATCAATAGTGATGCAACCTCCGAAGATAGAAGATTCTACCAAAGAAGAGCGACAAGCTTTTGTACTTGAAGCATGGAAGTGTCTGCACGATTGTGAAGCGTGCGGTAAATGTCGCATCCTAAAAGGAAGGGATGCCGAAACGCTATATGCCGATTACATTGAAGGCAATCGAAGTTATATGGATATTACGTTGGAGATAAGGAATCGTTCGATGCGATAGCTTTATCGCTTGTTCGTATTGGCAAAGCCAGTCTCTGAGTGGGGTGATGATTTATGCCTTCTCAAGAGCACGTCTGCCAGCCTCTGTCATCAGTCCTCTATCTTCAAGATCCATGCATCTATGCTTGTTCAACTGAGTCCAATGGCTCTTAGGACGGCGAGGAGACAATCTTTGCGCAAGTCTCCCGTCTGGGAGTCTCTTCAGTGTACTGTCTATCCATCCGAAGCAAAGCGCCTCCTCAACAACCTCAAT